>JALSJF010000128.1 GCA_026989505.1 Cyclobacteriaceae bacterium | reverse complement strand
CTGCTTAAACTCTTCGTAGGTGTCCACATAGGTGGTATTGGCCTCCCTGAAGGCCAGGGCCCGCTGATAAATATTCCGGTGGATATCCTCCATCAACTTCACCAACACTGCCGGCAGGCCTTCTACCGGGTAAGTTTGTTTTTCTTTGGTGTCCCTGCGAGCCACTTCCACCACCCCGTTTTCCAGGTCGCGCGGGCCTATGGCAATCCGTACCGGCACGCCTTTTTGCTCGTACTCGGCAAACTTCCAGCCCGGCTTATGGGTATCGCGTTTATCGTATTGCACGGTTAGCCCCTGTGCCCGCAGTTCGTCCACAATTTTATCGGCAACACCGGAAATGGCTTCCAGTTGTTCTTCGTTCCTGAATATAGGTACAATCACTACCTGTACCGGAGCCAGCCGGGGCGGCACAATCAGGCCTTCATCATCGGAGTGGGCCATAATCAGGGCCCCCATCAGCCGGGTGCTTACCCCCCAACTGGTGCCCCACACATATTCCAGCTTATTGTTTTTATCCGAGAACTTAACATCAAAGGCCCTGGCAAAATTCTGCCCGAGAAAATGGGAAGTGCCGGCCTGCAGGGCTTTGCCGTCCTGCATCAGGGCTTCTATGCAGTAGGTGTTTTCGGCCCCGGCAAAACGTTCGCTGGCTGTTTTAAAACCTTTCAGTACGGGTAAGGCCATGTAGTTCTCCACAAAATCGGCATACACATGCATCATTTGCAGGGCTTCGGCCTCGGCTTCTTCCCGGGTGGCATGGGCGGTATGCCCCTCTTGCCACAAAAATTCAGCCGTACGTAAAAACAAGCGGGTACGCATCTCCCAGCGTACCACATTGGCCCACTGGTTCAACAAAATAGGCAGGTCGCGGTACGACTGGATCCAGTTTTTATACGAATCCCAGATTACCGCCTCGGAAGTTGGGCGGACGATAAGCTCTTCTTCCAGTTTGGCGTCTTCATCCACAATCACCCCTTCGCCATCCGGGTTATTCTTCAGCCGGTAGTGGGTAACCACGGCACACTCTTTGGCAAAGCCTTCTACATGGCTGGCCTCTTTACTAAAGAATGATTTAGGGATAAAAATGGGAAAATAAGCATTATAATGGCCGGTTTCCTTAAACATTTTATCCAACTGGGCCTGCATTTTTTCCCAGATAGCGAAACCGTGCGGTTTAATCACCATACAGCCCCTAACGGCTGAATTCTCGGCCAAGTCAGCCTTTTTTACCAGTTCGTTATACCAGGCTGAATAATTTTCGCTACGCTTTGTTAACCCTTTCCCCATCTTTGGTATGATCTTTGTATTATTTCAGTTGCAAGAATTTGGGAGCAAATATAAATTTTGTTCCTCTGACCATTAGGTTTTTAACAAAAGATTTATGAAAATTATGTAATCCAAAACTTATGAAGCCCCGATCTATCATCCTTTTATTATCAGTAGCCGCCCTGGCAGGAGCCTGCAGCAAAAATAATTTTGCCCAGATAGAGCCCGATGATATGTACTTTACGCATAATGACCGTAAAGCTACCCAACCTGTTTATGCGGCTTCTGCAAGTACTTCTGATAATTACGCCTACACGGATGATAAGGCCCCGGCCAACTACACCAGCCAGCACTCCCCCACCTTTAACTCGGCCACCCTGGGGTCACCCACTATCCAGGCCGCAGAAGAAACTGCCACAGCTGAATTTTATGACGCTTCTGTTAACCCTGATGAGGCAGGACAGTCAGCCACCGGTGTAAACCCGGCTACCGGTGTACCCGGTGACTATTACCTGGAGAATTATGACAGCGGTAATTTGGTCACGGCCGCTGCCGTGCCAACCACCCGCAACTATATTGGCAATGGGAATAACGCCTACTACCGTAACTTTTACCCCTCCGGCAGTTATTTCTTCTTATCCTTTCCCTTGTTAGGGCATTCGGCAATCAGTCCATGGTACGATCCCTTTAACCCTTATGTCAACCCCTACTATTTTGGTTATCTCCCTTATGGCGGTTATGGCAGCTTCTATCCTAACGCCTGGTGGTATTCCGGGCTATACGACCCCTATTTTTATAACTACGGCTCCCTATCCGGCCTGGCCTGCAACAGTAATTTTTACGGGCGCAACCCGTATTACGGCAGCAATTATGCTGATCCGGCTAGCAACGGCAGGGTAAACCGGCCGAGGACATCACGGTCGGTAAGCCAAAATAATCATGGGGCAAATCCTTCAACGGTACGTTACAGGAGACGAAATGATGTTGCCAATAATACCGAAAGTGGTGGCCGCATCCTGGTAGATGGCAAAAGCAGCCGTTACCGCAGAAAGGTAGCCGATACACCCGAGCGGCCCGGCAACCCAATCAATACAGCCGATAATATTAACCGCAGGAGAAGGCCCCCGGTGGACAAACCCGAAACCCCTTCTTCCTCCACTATACAAAAAAATAAGTACAGGGTAGGCCAAAACACCAACCGGCACCGCGATTACGGCACACGTCCGGCCAACAACCGTAAACGCAGCAACACGACTACTTATCACCGTACTTTTGGCAGTAACACGCCCGCGCAAAAACGGAGCAATTCGCCTGCCACGTATAACCGTAGCGGTTCCAGGTCAACCTACAGTCCTGCGCGCAGCAGCAACTCCTATCGCAGGCCATCGAGCTCACCGTCACGGTCAAGCTACCAGCCATCACGCGCTGCCAACCCGTCAAGGTCGTACCGTCCGTCACGCGCTGCTACCAGTCCTTCCCGCAGTAGCGGCAGGTCATCCGGCAGGTCCGGCAGAAAAAACTAAGACACCCGGGCCATGTACAAGTATTTGATAATTTTGCTCATAGCAACGGCTACCTTATGGCCACAGTTTGCCCGTGCCCAGGGCGAGTCGCCCTACGGTTACTACCTGGATGCCCTGCGCTTCAGCCAGACCTTCACCGGGGGCTCGGCCAGGATTCAGGCCCTGGGCGGCACCAATGTAGCCCTGGGGGCCGATGTAACGGCCATCAGCAGCAACCCGGCCGGCCTGGGATTATATAACCGTTCAGAAATTTCTATTACCCCGGGGTTCTCCGTGGCCTATGCTAACTCAACCTTCAACGGAAACCCTACCGGCAATCAAACTCCGTTCGGCCGTCTCGCTAACATTGGCCTGGTGGTCAACAATACCAAAGGTGGTGTGGGCGGCTGGCTGGGGGGATCGTTTGGCTTTAGTGTGAATAAGATAAACGACTTCAATAACGAGTTCCGCTATAGTGGGCAGAATGGCCAAAACAGTATTGTCGATTATTTTCTGGAGTCAGCCAATGGCTTTCCGGCCGGTAATTTCCCCGCCCCCGGGGAGGCTACCGACCTTACCACCCTGGCCTACTACACCTATTTAATCGGACCCTGGGATGTAGTGGACCCCAGCTACCCTGACGATGAATATTTTTCGGATATAACCTCATTCCTCCGGCCGGTTAGCCGCCAACAGGAAGCAGTAAAAACCCGTGGCAGCCAGTACCAGTGGAGCCTTTCCTACGGGGGCAACCTGGCTGATGTACTCTACCTGGGTTTTGGCCTGGGCATCGTATCGCTTAACTACGAAGCCCGGAAAACGTACGGTGAAGCGGAGTTTGATTATTCTGCCGAAGACCCGACCTACAACCCGATTAACCGGATAGACCTGGAGGAATCGTTAAAAATCAAGGGCACCGGATTTAACGGCACTTTTGGCTTAATCCTGCGGCCGGTAAGTTTCTTCCGCCTGGGAGCTACCATTACCTCGCCTACCTTTTACAACCTTAACGACACGTACAATGCCTCGCTGGCAGCCGATTGGAACAATTTCTTTTATGAAGATATCGTGGGGGGCGACACCACCCTCAACTACCTGGAGGACAGAACAATGGAAGTGGCCTCAAGCTACAGTCTGAGCACCCCTTTTAAGGCTTCGGCAGGTGTAGCCTTTATGTTCGGTAAATTAGGTTTTATTTCAGCCGATATTGAATATCTCGACTACAGTAAAGCCTGGCTCAATGCCAACGGTTTCGCGATGGATGCCGATAATAACTACATCAGGAACAACTTTAACGAGGCGGTTAACCTCAAGGCCGGGGCAGAAATCAGGCTGGGCACCGTACGCCTGCGGGGCGGGTATGCCCTTAACCAGGTACCGGTAACCGCTGATTTGAACTACCGGGGCAATAACCAACAGCTTTCACTCGGTGTGGGCTTGCACTTAGAAAGTTTTTATGCTGATCTGGCGCTAATTAACAACCTCATCACCAGCACTTATACCCCTTATGTGCTTAACGATAGCAGCCAGCCGGTGGTCAACCTGAGAACCAGTATTTTCAGCAGCTTGTTAACCCTGGGGTACAAATTTTAACCCTTGAGCCGGGTAGCGATCTCATCGGCAATTTCCCGGGGCGATTTGCCCTGTACCTGAATATGCACCCCTGCCTGAAGGTAATATTCTTCCCTGGCCCTCAGTAAGTCGGTGATTTTCCTGGCATGGTCTTCCTGCAGCAACGGGCGTTGCTGCTCGCCCGCGGTACGTTCTATGAGCCATGCGGCCGGGGCTGCGAGGTAAACAAGGGTGCCCATGGCCTGCATTACGTCCAGATTAGAAAAAAAACAGGGAGTGCCGCCCCCGGCTGCCAGTACCAGAGGAGACGGGTTGCCGGCCACGGCCTGCAAGGCTCGTGCTTCCAGCACACGAAATTTACCTTCTCCCTCCCCGGCAAAGATTTCCGTTATTTTACGTCCTTCCTGGAGCTCAATTTCGGCATCCAGGTCAATAAATTGCACGCCCATTCGGGTGGCCAGCAAGCGGCCAACCGTAGTTTTGCCAGCGCCCGGCATACCGATAAGGATGATACGTGAAGGTTTCACCATCCTGAACCTAGCTTACCGGCTCACGGGTACCTACCCAGGTAAACCTTTTGATGACGTACTCCGGATTGGTAAAGGAAGCATTACCGGCCGGATTGCCCCCGGTTACATGGAAATCGGAGAAGCCGGCATGCTGGTTGACATAGATGCCGGTTTTAAAATTAAAGGCCACCGGGGTAGCCGCCAGGGCCATCTGGTCGGCAATATAATCTTTCATGTCCTCATCCAGGGTATAAGCGGCACAGGAAATTGCCCCATGCCCTGCCGCCAGCTTACGCGCCAAGGCCACCGATTCGGCCGTGTCTTTGGTTTTAATCAGAAAGGCAACCGGGCCAAATAGTTCCTGTGAGAAGATGTCAATCTGGTGCGCCTCCACGGCAATTAAGGCCGGAGTGGCTATGCGGGCGTTTTTAAACATAGGGTTTTCTATGCTGCGGGACGGCAACAGGACCTGGCCCGGTAAGTTTTCAGCATCCTTTACCCTGTCGCAGGTAGCCGGGTTTTGCACTGCCCCCAGTACAAAAGGGCCGGCCTTGGGGTTATCAATCAAACCATTGAACTGGGCGACAAATTTAGTTGCCAGTTCATCAAAACTAACCTTGCCCCCGGGTGTGTTGATGCCATCGGCAGGAATAAAAATATTTTGCGGGGCGGTACACATCTGCCCCGAGTAAAGGGCTATTGAAAACGCCAGGTTGCCCACCATTTTATCCACCTCATCGGTAGAGTCGATAATGGCTGAGTTTACCCCTGTTTTTTCGGTAAAGACTACTTTACCCGGTAGCCCTTCGAGGTAGTCACCAAAGGCACTGCCTCCGGTATAATCAATTAACTTAACAGCCGGGTCTTCAGCCAACTCTTTGGTAATAAGCTTATCGTGGGTGTCAACGGCCAACTGCACCACGAGCGGGTTTAGGTTATTTTCCTGCAACACCTTTTGCAACTCGGCTACGAGAATAGCCATGGGCAGTACCGAGCCGGGATGGGGTTTAACAATCACCGGATTACCGGTAACCAGGCTGGCATACATACCCGGTACGCTGTTCCAGGTAGGGAAAGTAGAGCAGCCCACCACCAGGCCAATTCCTTTCGGCATCGTACGCCAGGTTTTCTTCAATGTCAGGTTAAACTTGCCCATTGGCTTATCCCAAACCACTTCTCCGGGAAAACGGGCCTGCTCTTCATAGCCCATGGCAATGGCTTCCAGGGCCCTGTCGGCCGCATGTGGCCCCGAGGCCTGAAAAGCCATCATATAGCCCTGGCCGGTGGTATGCATGGTAGCATAGGCAATCTGAAAAAACCGGGCTTTCATCCGCTCCAGCGATTCAATCAGCAAAGCCGCCCTGTTGAGTACCGGCAATTGCCGCCAGGTGTCAAACACTTCGCAGGCATTGGCCACATAGGCCGCAGCGCTTACCACAGGATATTTAATGTTTAAAGGTTCCTGCAAGTAGGGCGACTGCTCATCGCCCACCCAGCCGGCATCGGCAGCCTGCAGCAGTTCGCTAAAGTTTTTGCCTACCCTATCCTGAAACCACTCCCGGCCTTCCTGGTCGGCAGTTTCACCATATATTTTCGGGGAAGGGTGCTCGGGGTACCGGGCGAAAAAGGTTCTTTCATGAATGGCCCTGACGGCCCTGTCCAGCGTTTCTTTATGTTGTGTTGTTAGCTCCATAGTCAGTTACGTTGATAAACGAAGATATAACGAATTTACCAAATGCAATATGCCCCCTGGTAAGAATAAGGATATAATTCACCTAAACCGTTTAACTACCGGCCACAGCAGCCCGCCTTACTATTTTTTAGCGTTGTTAGGGACAATAATCTTACGTTTAAGCAGATGGGTAACCATACTGCGCGCATAGGAGTTGGCAAAATTATCCAACGATCCGGGATCGGTCGTTTCTGATTGCGCTGACCATAGCAAGTCACCGGACTGCACGTCAAACAAGCCGGTTTGCAAAACAATGGTTTCGGAGTTTACATAATATCCGGGCTGGTACACATTGGAGTACATATAAGGATAATAGCTATAGAAAGAGCCATAATACCCACCATAATACGAAGTTGGGGCATAGGTATTGGTGCCCTGCACATACTTGGTAGCCTCCTTCTTCTCTACCAGGCTAATGGCCAGCACCCCATCAAACCCATCTTCTATGAGCTTCTTTTGTTGTACATCATGAGGGGCCGAAACAATACTTCTGTCGGGCGGTAAAATACTGGAAGCCGACACGGCATTAATTCCTTTCAAACGCATAAAATAAACCATTTCATCTTCTACTGTGGCACGGGCGGCCACATTGGTTGACATCCCGATAACCAGCAGTTTTTTATAGTTTCTGGGCTGGGCTGCTTCTGCCCGCCAGGAGGCGTCTATAGAGGTTGAATAACAACCCGACAATATTATTGAGGCAAGAACAGCGGTAACAATTAAGGTTAAATACTTCATTAATTTAATATTTTGATAATTTTTTAAGCGTAATACCGCCAAAGCCAAATAAGAATAACACCCTGGAATAGCGGAATATAAGGGGCAAAAGTAGCACATTCAAGATTAAAATCACGATCGGGTACACAGCAAAGGCCGGCCGGAAGGTGAAATACAGGGTTATCCAGGTAAACCCCGACATAAAAACAAGCATGCCATAGGCAATGAACATCGCGCCAAAATAGAACCCCGGTTCAGGCGCCAACAACTGGCCGCAAACCGGGCAATGGCGGTGCATCTTGTAAAACCCGCCTATATTATAGGCACGGGTAACAAAAAGATTACCTTGCCGGCAACGCGGGCATTTTTCCGTTATCAGGGCTCTTTTTACCGATATCACCGGTCGGCCGAAAATATTAATTCCCCCTCTAATATCACCTTGTCGATAACATCCCCGGTAAAAGAATACGGGATATAGGCGATGTCGGGTATGGGTTTGGTGATTATCACACTGGCCGCTTTGCCCACCGTTATGGAGCCATGGGTAGCCAGCACATCCATGGCATAAGCACCATTGATGGTGGCAGCATTAATCGCCTCTTCCGGGGTCATTTTCATCTTAATACAGGCCAGGGAAACCATAAAGGCCATTTTTCCGGCCGGGGCGCTGCCGGGGTTGTAGTCGGTGGCCAGGGCTACCGGCAGCCCGGCTGCTATCATTTGGCGGGCAGGCGGGTATTTATTGTTGAGAAAAAAAGCTGAACCCGGCAGCAGGGTGGGCATGGTGTTGCTGTTCCTGAGGGCGGCAATTTGCGCCTCGCCTATGCTCTCCAGGTGGTCAACACTTCTGGCCCCGGTGTTTACGCCTACTTCCACACCTCCGGAGATATGCAGTTGGTTGGCATGGATTTTAGCCGTCAGGCCATGCTTGTTACCGGCTTCTACCACCTTTGTTGTTTCTTCCGGGGTAAAAAAACCCTGCTCGCAAAACACATCAATATAATCAGCCAGGCCTTCGGCCGCCACCTGCGGCAGCATTTCGTTAACCACCAGGTTAAGGTACGCTTCCCGGGTTTTATCAACAGGGATAGCGTGAGCGCCCAGAAAAGTTGTTTTAACCGTCAGCGGGGTTTCTTCCCCCAGTCTTCTGGCCACGCGTAACATTTTAATTTCATCCTCCACGGTGAGGCCATAGCCGCTTTTTATTTCAAGGCAGCCGGTACCAAACCCGATAACCTCCTGCACCCGCGGCAGGGCCCGGATAAAAAGCTCCTCTGCCGATAACTGTTGTAGCTTCCTGGCCGAGTTAAGAATCCCCCCGCCCCTGGCGGCTATTTCGGCATAACTGGCCCCTTTGATTTTATCCACAAATTCCCCCTGGCGGGTTTCGGCAAAAACGATATGCGAATGAGAGTCAACAAAGGTAGGCAGCACCAACCGGCCGGTAGCGTCTATTTCCGGCCCGTTATCCTGCGGACAACTATCCATAGGGCCGTAAGCTGCTATTTTACCATTCTCTAACTGTAAAAAAGCATTGTCTATACCCGGCAGAACCTGCATATCCGCCCCGCTTACCCAATCCGTACCTTCCTCCCTAACCTGCACCAGGCGCTTAATATTCTTGATTAACATAAAATCATCGGCTAGTTTTCCGTACCCTCCGTGGTGGTTTCCGCGGATTTAAGTTTTTTGCCCCACACCGGGAAGCTCATTTTGAACAAAACATAAAAACCCCTTTTCTTAATTCCCGGCCGTACCCCTGCTTCCACATTATAGCTCCAGCCCAAAGTGCGGTTAAACCTGGCCTGCAGGCCACCGCGGAATCCCATAGCCAGCATATCAATTGGGCCGGTACTAACGGTTGCCGATGACAGGGTAACATCGGCCAGGTTATTCATGGGCGCCAACATGATATCAAAATAAGGGGTTAAAATCATATCATCACCCGAAGGGTCCCAGCGTTCGCTGAACTCTACGGCATAATTCCTGATCCAGCTATAAGAGCCGCCCGCATAGATAATAAACGACTGAAAGTTACTGTAAAGCGTTTCCCCCACTACCGGGATGCCATTTTCATAAAACAGTTCCTTGTCTTGCGCGGCCAGAATAGCATTTACATCAGCCGTGGTGCTGTAAAACATACCCCCGAGGCGGGCGCCAATGATGGTCCTCAGCTTACCGTTGATCTCAGCATGACGGGCTACGGTAGAGGCCCAGTCGGTACCCTTGAGGTTTTTTGAATAAAGCAACACCTTTGAGGAAGACTCGGTCATAATATCCCGGATATGATAGGTGCCGCCAAATTCAATAGCAAAGAAAAGGGGAAAATTATCGGTATTGGTGGCATTACGGCTGGCGGCATCACGGTTAATATCAAACCTTCTGCCATAGGATGAACGCAAGGCCAGTTGCACATCAAAAAGCGATTTATGGTAATAGTTACCTTCAAGGCCAAACCCTCCGGTGATGTTGAGCACCCCTACATCGCCATACAACGGCTGGAAATGCAGGTACAGGTTGCGGATGTCATACGGATCATCGTACATGGTTTGATAGGGGGGCACCTCCTCCTGCCCTTCTTCCTGGGCAAAGGCCAATAAGCCGCTGCAAACGAAAAGGAAACTTAAAACGGTATTTTTTACAGACATCTGCTGACTAAAATTGTATTTTGAGGTGATGCGTACTATATAAAACTGAAAGATAACCCATTTGTGTTAGATTACATTGTCCTGCATATATAATTTTACAGAGATTTTAAAAATACAAAATTTAACCAACTCAATCTAATTCATGGTCATCCACTTTTCGTACCCTGCCCTCCTCAATCGTAAACAGGTGCAGGTTCAGGTTATCCTGGCTATGGGCAAAATCAAATTTATCATCAAGATTGCCCTTGTCTTTATAGCCATGCTGAAAATAAACCCCATAGTTCAACAAAGATTCCCCCAGGAACTTCATGGCATAATACCCGTAAAACACATATTTTCCCGGTTTTTTATGGTACTTTCTACGGTACATGGCGCTGATCATCCGGTTATCCGGTAACAGCATATCCTCAAAGGCCGGCATCGCCAGCCACACCCCCAGGTCCTCCATCAGGCCCAGGCCGGCATTGGGCAGGGCAAACCAGTTGCCTACCCCTACTATTCTGGTGGTATCGCCCCGGCTGGTAACGGCCGCCATAACTTCCGAAGCAATGGCTTTATTGTCAGAAGCGATAAATATATGGCCCAATGAATCAACCCGCAGCAATAAGGAGTCCTTCTTGGGTAAAAACCGTACCCTTTCGCCTGCATTCCACATTCGTTGTAACGCTGCCGAGTCCACCACTTCTATGGCTGAGGTAAGTGAGTCGAAAATTTCCCGGGCTTTATCTTTTTGTGTTTGCTGAATGATTGCCACATAAAATGAGTCTAGGGCCATGCGCCTGGCATAGCTTATGGCTGTCAGCGAATCGGTAGTGCGGGTACCATAGTAAATGGCGTAGGCTTTATTGGTGAATTTGTCGTGGGTATGTTCGGCAATGATCCGGCCCATCGATTCGGCCCCGGTACGCAACAAAAAAGCAAAAGGGTTATACCTTATCAGCTCAGAATTGGTCGATACCGGGTTAACATAATTAAGCTTATGCTGATAACTATAGTTGTTTACCACCATCAGGGGTTGCGGGTAAAGCGGGCCGATAATGGCATCGGCATCGGCCAGTTTACCACTTACCAGGATGTTACGGGTAGTCAGCGAATCCTTGCGGGTATCGTACACATCAAGGGTTATCTTGCTGCTGTCAAATTCTGCCAGGGCCAGCTTTATGCCTTCATAGATATCCACGGCCAAGGTTTTGTTCAGGTAAACACCACTCTCCCACAGACGGTCAACAAACAGTGGCAACATAACCGCTACTTTATATTGTTCTTTATGCACCGTAGGCGGCACCTCCGGCACAAACAATGTCGAGTCAAGGCCATAGGCTACGATCAGGCTGTCGAGGTAAGCCGTATTGCGCTCCCGGAGGGGTGCCTCATATAGCTTACCGGCCAGGATTGCAGCAATTAAGCGGGCATCATCGCCATCCGGTAGCAGCGCCTCCAGGGTTACCACATCCAATTGCCTTAAATACCCCTTTTTTATCTCCTCTGCCAGCAACTGCAAGGACGGATCGGTAATTTTTCCGGCATAATACAGGCCCTGGTTGGGGCTCGCCAATTCAAACGACACCTTACTTAGCCACAGGTAGGCCTCATCCATTTTCGCCCAGGCCGCATGGTTACGGGTAATTTGCAAAAACATATCCCGGGCTTTCTCTACCTGCCCGAGGTTATAGGCGGCTACACCATAAAAAAAAGCCGTATAAGCTGTTACCGGATGGGCCGGGTCAGTTTTCATCAACCGGGCAAAAGAATTGAGGGCAAGTTCATACCGGCCGGCATCAAGATGGGCCCGGCCCTCTTTATAGGCCGTCATATAGTCAACTTGCTGACCGTAGGCCAGTGTACCCAAAAGCAAAACCAATAGCAGGGGGTAAAAGGTCTTCTTTGTGAACATTGCCGTTAAAATAACAATTTCCTTGTTTATTCCCATTCAATTGTAGCCGGAGGTTTAGAGCTAATGTCATACACCACCCGGTTTACCCCTTTTACCTGATTGATGATTTTGTTGCTCACATCGGCCAGAAAACCGGCCGGCAGGTGGGCAAAATCGGCAGTCATGCCATCTACGCTGGTCACCGCCCGCAGCGCTACCACGCTTTCATAGGTACGTTCATCGCCCATAACGCCCACCGCCTGCACCGGCAGCAGCATGGCGCCCGCTTGCCATGTTTTATGGTAGAAGCCCTGTTCTTTCAGGCTGCTGATAAAGATATGGTCCACCTCCTGCAATACCTGTACTTTTTCGGGGGTAATATCGCCCAAAATACGGATGCCCAGCCCGGGGCCGGGAAACGGATGGCGGCCCAGAATATCAGGCGAGATATGCAGGGTTTTACCTACTTCGCGTACTTCATCCTTAAATAAAGTGTTGAGTGGCTCAACAACTTTCAGTTGCATAAAGTCCGGCAAGCCCCCCACATTATGGTGTGATTTAATGGTAGCTGAAGGCCCTTTCACCGAAACCGATTCAATTACATCGGGGTAAATTGTTCCCTGTCCCAGCCATTTCACCCCGGGGATTTTATGTGCTTCGGCATCAAAAACCTCGATAAACACCCGGCCAATAGCTTTGCGTTTCTCCTCCGGATCGGCAATACCCGCCAGGGCTGCATAAAACTGTTGTTTGGCGTCAACGCCCTTTACATTCAGGCCCATGCCCTCATACGAGGCCAACACTTCGGCAAATTCATTTTTGCGCAGCAGGCCGTTGTCAACAAAAATGCAATGCAGGTTTTTGCCTATGGCGCGGTCTATCAGGGTAGCCGCCACCGAAGAATCAACCCCGCCCGAAAGGCCCATGACCACTTTGTCATTACCAAGCTGACTTTTCAAGGCAGCCACGGTAGATTCCACAAATATATCGGGTGTCCAGTCCTGGCGGCAGCCACAAATATGCACAACAAAATTGCGCAGGATAGTTTTGCCATCCTCTGAGTGGGTTACCTCCGGATGGAACTGGATGCCATAACGGTCTTCATTTTTGACCTTATAGGCCGCCACCTTTACCGATTCGGTACTGGCAATAACCTCAAAGCCCTCCGGCAAACGGGTAATGGTATCCCCGTGCGACATCCACACCTGCGAATCGAGGGTTACCTCTTTCATCAGCGCATTGTGGTGGTCAACCTCGCTCAGCCGGGCACGGCCATATTCCCGGATATCGGACGGCAGCACTTCCCCGCCTGCTTTTTGGGCCATAAGTTGTGCCCCATAGCATACCCCCAGTACAGGCACTCCTTTAAACCGGCTTAACTCCACCCCGGGGTTATCGTCATCATGCACCGAGCAGGGGCTGCCCGACAGGATTACGCCCTTCAGGCCATCCGGGGCAGGGGGGATTTTGTTATAGGGGTGTATCTCACAATAGACATTCAACTCACGCACCCGCCTGGCAATCAGTTGGGTGTACTGTGAACCAAAATCCAGGATAAGAATTTTTTCAGTCATGGCGCAAAGGTAGGGGAAAAGTTGGAAGCAGGAAGCGGGAAGAACGAAGAAATAGGCAGCCCGGGTGGCCACCTTCCTTAGGGAAGTTCACCGCTAAAGGATTTCGGGTTGGATGGCAATCCGGGAACCGGTATCTTGGGTGTTATTACCTGAACTTGTTACATCTAACCACCAATTATAGCATGATGAAATCTTTAGTAACAACCCTTGTTTTACTGGTAACCCTTACCACCACAGGCTTTGGTCAGCCAGAATCCAACCTCAGGCTCACCGATATCTTCAGCATGGAGTATGTCTCCGATCCGCAGATTTCGCCCGATGGCAGCAAGATAATTTATGTGCGCAACTTCAAGGATATTATGACGGACAAGAACTTATCGAACCTGTGGATAATCAATTTTGACGGCACCCATAACCGGCCATTGACTACCGGTAACCATAACGACTTTTACCCCCGGTGGTCGCACGATGGCAGCAAAATTATCTTCAAATCAAACATGGAGGATAATAAAACAAAGCTCTATATGCTGTGGCTTGACACCAAAGAGAAAGTAGCCCTCACCAATACCCCGCAGGTACCCGGTCAGGTAGCCTGGTCGTATGATGACAGGTTTCTTGCCTTTACTATGTTTGTGCCGCAAAAGCATGAGTCGATTATCAAAATGCCGGCAAAACCTGAAGGCGCCAAGTGGAATACCCCGCCTACCTATATTGATAACATCCAATACCGGAGGGATGGCCGGGGATATCTGAAGCACGGTCACCGGCAATTATTTGTGCTCAGTATTGACGGGGGCACCCCACGCCAATTGACCGACAGTAATGTTGACCATGGGGCCCCTGTCTGGTCGAAGGATAACCACTATTTATATTTCAGCGCCAATTTTCATGCGGATGAAGAGTTGGAACCCCTGGACAGCGAGATCCACCGGATATCGGTGGCTGACGGCAGTAGTAAGACCCTGACCAAACGTTACGGCCCTGATAACGGCCCTGTTTTGTCGCCCGATGGCCGTAAAATTGCCTACACCGGTTTTGATGACCGGCACCAGGGCTACCAGATCACTAACCTCTATGTAATGAACACCGATGGCAGCAACGTTAAACTGCTGTCGAAAAAATTTGACCGCGATATCCGTAACATCACCTGGAACCAAAACGGCAAAGCGCTTTACTTTCAGTATGATGATAAGGGCAAAACCAAACTGGCTGCCATCAGCCTCACCGGTAAAGTAACCGTAATAGCGGATGACCTTGGTGGCCTGTCGCTGGGCCGGCCATACAATGCCGCCAGTTTTTCATCCTCAACTAACGGCCGCTTTGCCTATACCTTAGGCGGCACAGGCCACCCTGCCGACCTGGGGGTGGCCGGCAGCAACGGTAAACGCAGGCTTACGGCCTTAAATGACGATTTGTTTTCTTTCAGGAGACGGGGTGAGGTGAAAGAACTCTGGTGGGAGTCGTCTTATGACAAGCGGCAGATACAAGGCTGGCTGGTTACCCCCCCCGGCTTTGACCCCGGCAAAAAATACCCGTTTATCCTGGAAATCCATGGCGGGCCATTTGCCAGCTACGGGGCCGTTTACTCAGCCGAAATACAGGCCTATGCCGCTGCCGGCTATGTGGTATTGTATGCCAATCCGCGCGGTAGTACCGGTTATGGGCAGGCGTTCGGCAATTTAATCCACCACGATTATCCTAACCATGATTACGATGACCTGATGTCGGGGGTGGATGCAGTAATTAAGCGGGGGTTTATTGATGAACGAAACCTGTTTGTTACCGGAGGCAGTGGCGGGGGTGTGCTTACCGCCTGGATTGTGGGTAAAACCGACCGTTTCCGGGCCGCAGTGGTGGCCAAACCGGTAATTAACTGGACGAGCTTTGTGTTGTATGCCGATGGCGTGCAGTTTTTCGCCAGGTACTGGTTTGGTAAAAAGCCATGGGAAGACCCGGAAAACTATCGCAGGCGCTCCCCTCTCACGTATGTGGGCAATGTAACCACCCCAACGATGCTCCTTACCGGGGAAGAAGACTACCGCACCCCGATAGCGGAATCGGAGCAGTTTTATGCCGCCCTAAAGCTGGAAGGCGTTGAAACCGCCCTGGTCCGGATTCCGGGCGCTGCGCACGGTATTGCCAACCGGCCCAGCAATTTAGTAGCCAAGCTGGCCAGCGTCCTGGCCTGGTTTGAGAAATACAAGGTGACCAACTAGCCCGTGCATGCCGTCTGCTTCATCGGTATTTAATACCTTTGCAAAAAAAATAGCGATGAAGCGCGTAGTTGTCGGCCTGTCAGGAGGAGTAGATTCAAGTGTAGCGGCTTATTTATTGCAAGCGCAGGGCTACGAGGTAATCGGCATGTTTATGAAAAACTGGCACGATGACACGGTAACCATCAGCGATGAGTGCCCGTGGTTAGAGGATGCCAACGATGCCATGCTGGTAGCTGAAAAGTTGAATATCCCCTTCCAGACAATCGACCTGAGCAAAGAATATAAGGCACAAATTGTTGACTACATGTTTGCCGAATACCAGCAGGGGCGCACCCCCAACCCCGATGTACTGTGCAACCGGGAGATAAAATTTGATGTTTTTCTGCAGGCGGCCATGAAACTGAAAGCCGATTATGTGGCTACCGGGCATTATTGCCGTAAAGAAATAACCGAAGTTGACGGCCAAAAAACCTACCGGCTACTGGCGGGCAAAGACCAGAATAAAGACCAAAGTTATTTTTTATGCCAGCTCACCCAGGCACAACTGGCCAAATCGCTGTTTCCCATAGGGGAGTTAACCAAACCCGAAGTGCGCGAAATTGCCAAAAACCTGGATTTGGTCACAGCCGGAAAAAAAGACTCGCAAGGCCTGTGTTTTATTGGTAAGGTACGTTTACCCGATTTCCTGCAGCAGCAACTGCACCCCATAACAGGGGATGTAATTGAAATTGATGCGGAATCTCCCATCTTTACCGGTCAGCAAGACCTGCTGGCCCTACCAGAGGAGGAAGTACCCGCGCAGTTAGCGGCATTAAGCAGCCCTTACCGGTATCACCGGGCAGCCGGCAAAAAAGCAGGCGAGCACCGCGGGGCGCATTATTTTACCATTGGCCAGCGTAAGGGCCTGAACATTGGTGGTACCCCCCTGCCCTTGTTTGTACTGGCTACCGATGTACAGGAAAATATTATTTATACCGGCCAGGGCGAGAACCACCCCGGCCTGTTGCGCAGGGGCTTGTTGGTAAAACCTGCGGATATTCACTGGGTACGGCCTGATCTATCCCTGAAAGACGGTGAAAAGATGACGGTGCAGGCCAGGATACGGTACCGCCAGCCCCTGGCTGAAGCAACCTTATTTATGCGCCCGCAAGGGTTGTATGTTATTTTTTCCCGGCCGCAAAAAGCCATTGCTGCCGGCCAGTTTGTGGCCTGGTACCACAAAGATGAACTGTTGGGGTCAGGGGTGATCAGTTAATAAAATATGCCTTCAGTACTGGATTTTGGCCAGAAACTTAAGCTCATTATTAGGTAACAATACTACAGATTCATCCGTAACAATCTCAAAAACAACTTTTCTTACTTCCCCGGGTGTCAGCTTTATTTCCTTTTCTACTTTGTTTGATTCATTATAGTCCTTATACCGCAGTACTATTTCATTACCGTTTTTACGGACAGAAATAGAGGAAAAACTAAAGTCATAGCCCAAAACCTTTCCCGGCTCAATGGTAGAAGTACCAAGAAAAACCGGCTCCTGCGAGCCATCCAATGCCAGGGAAAGTTGTTGACTATCAAGATAAACTGTTCTTATGGCCGTACTCCCCGGGCCATCACCCGGCACATAAGCCCTGGCATAATCGAAAGTTATTTGCAGATTTTCATAGTTATTCGATTGACTTGCCGTAATGTAGTATTCAACAGTAGCCTGTTCAATGGAGTCCGAACAGGAAAACAATACCGGAATTAACCCTACCCCCACAGCAACGAATAGCAGTAATTTTTTCATAAGCTTATATTTAAAGTCACGAATCAAGTTTAAATATAACGTCTTTAGGAAACATATCAAAATCTTACCGGATTTAACCCGAAAAATTCATAAGAATTTTCCGCCCGCAGGGCTGATGAACTGCAAAATATTGTAAAACAACATGTTATATACAAAATACAGCATGAGCCAAAGAGTAAGCATAACCCAAGTTTGAGGGTAAAATATTTTGCACTCATCAGGGTTAACCTTCGCTGAGCCGTAGTCTAAGGACCTAATGAAATTAACTGGGAAACAGTCGTTTAGCAGTTAATTTCATGATTTTCATGATATTTCTCCCGAAAACTTTGTTTTTTCACCAAAGATACCTATCCCGCTTATTTGTTTGCAGCTTTGACACGGTAGGAATAATCGGGGTTAATATCCTGAAACTCCAGATACGGCCTAACTCCCGGTTTTCTTGCAACTTATCATCATATATGCTAAGTTCGCCAACTTGAAAAATAAACCCTTGCATATTCTTGTCCGCAGCCTGCTGGCCCTGGTTAGCGCGTATTTAATTCTGGTCACCGGTATTTATCTGGTGCAAGACAAGATTATCTTTCAGGCGGAAAAGCTGCCGGCCGGTTATACCTTTACTTTTGCCCAACAATTTTCGGAAGTGCAAATCCGCCCGCGCATTGGCAAAGAGCTAAACGCCCTGTTGTTTTTTACCCCTCAGGATATCCGCAAGGGTACTATCCTTTATTTTCATGGCAATGCCGATAACCTGCAACGCTGGGGTAATTATGCTGCCGACTTTACCCAACTGGGCTATAATGTGCTAATGATTGATTACTCCGGCTACGGCAAAAGCAACGGCACGCCCTCGGAAGAAACGCTATACCAGGATGCCGAAGACACCTGGGTATGGGCAAAAATGCACCTTAAAGAGACCCGCTTTTTAATATACGGCCGCTCCCTCGGTACTGCAGCCGCCTCCTGGCTGGCCAGCCGGCATAGCCCGGAAAAACTTATCCTGGAGACTCCCTTTTACCGGTTACAGCAAGACCGCTGGCGTTTGTTTTTTCCCTTTGGCCTGAAATATGAATTTGCCAATTATGCCTTTGTCCCCAAAGTGGAATGCCCCATTGCCATTATTCAGGGAACGGACGACAGGATTGTGGCCTACACCTCGGCCGCCAAACTCAAGCCCCTGCTTAAACCTGCCGACCGGTTTTATACCATTGCCGGGGGCGGCCACCGGAACCTGCGTGAATTTGCCGCCTACCACAAGGCGCTGGCCGAAATACTTGAATAACGGATCAGGTTTTCTATTGCCACTTATTTTAACTATTTTTTAGCTTGAAATAAGCGTATGCTAATTCTGGTAATTTCCATAGCAAGTTTTTATGTGGGCTTTTGCCTGCTCTTTTACTTTTTTCAACACTTTATTTTTTTCCGGCCGGAAATTTTGCCGGCATCGTTTAAATACGATTATTCCTTCCCGTTCGAGGAGCTTGAATTTGCTATGGAAGACGGGGCCAGGATTAACGGCATCTATTTTACCGTACCCTCTTCGCGAGGGGTGGTTTTTTACCTGAAGGGCAACTCGCGCAGCATTAAGGGGTGGGGCAAGTTTGCCAAAGATTTTCTCAGCAATGGCTATGATTTTCTGATGATTGATTACCGGGGTTTCGGCAAAAGCCGGGGCAAAAGGTCACAGGAGCGCCTGTTTAATGATTCGCAGTTTATGTACAAATGGCTGCGCGAACGCTACCCGGAAGATAAAATAGTGCTTTACGGCCGTTCGTTGGGCAGCGGTATTGCCGCCCGTATTGCCGGATGGAACAACCCGCGGCTGCTCATCCTCGACTCCCCCTATTTCAGCTTCTACTATAACACCCGCAGGTTTATTTTCTGGACCCCCCTGAAATGGATTTTACGGTACCACATCCGTACCGACCAATACCTGCAAGCGGCCACATGTCCGGTGCACATTATCCACGGCACCCATGACCACCTTATCCCGTTTAAGCAAAGCGAGATGCTGAAAGCTTTGTGCCCGGATAAAGTTAAGCTCATCCCAATTGCCGGGGCACACCATAATAACCTGCAGGATTTCCCTGAATATTACCATGCCCTGTACGACAGCCTGAGCCTGCCCACCCAAGCCCAACCCACGCCATGAAGAACAACCATCAGTTTACCCGCGTTTTTGATATCCTGGCTTACCAGCAACACCGCTACCCTCAGGAAAGGGCGATTAACATTTTTAGCCACAACCACTGGCAGCCAACCTCGATTGCCCGATTCCGGGCCCTGGTTGACCAGGTTTCCTGCTGGCTCCTCAACAAACGTTTAAAGCCGGGCGACATGGTGGCCCTAATGCCACACCAGGGTAATCTGGATTGGTTGGTGATTGATTTTGCCTGCCAGCAATTGGGGGTAATCGTAGTACCCCTGCACCCCACCCTGGCCCAGGAGGAGCTAACCCTTATTCTGGCGGAAACCCGGCCTGCGTTACTGATTGTGGCCGATACTAACCTATTACAACAAGTTAAACGCTATCTTGGCAAGGCCTTCAGGGGGGAGGTTTTTCCCCTCAATGACCCGGGAAATACCAGTTTGCAGCAGGCGTATGCCCACCGGAGTACTGCCCGGGAGCTGGCCACCCTGGCGCAACGGCAGGCCGCAGTAAAGCCCGATGCTATTTTTAGCATTCTCTATACCTCCGGTACTTCGGGCGACCCCAAAGGCACCCTCCTCACCCACAATAATATGGTGAGCAATATTTTATTTACCCTGGCCGCCTTTCCGTTAAAAGCAGGGCGCAAGGTAATGAGCTACCTGCCCTTCAGCCATATTTTAGAACGCAGTGCCTGCTACGCCTACCTGGCTTGCGGGGCCAATATCTATTTTGTGCGCAGCCGCGAAACCTTTGTGGCCGATTTCCAGTCGGCCCGGCCGTATTTCAGCACCTCGGTACCCAAAGTGCTGGAAAAAATGTACGATTACCTGCAGGAGCAGACCTTATCGCAACACCTCCTGCGCAGGGTAATCAGCAAATGGGCCATCAAAACCGCCCAACAATATAACCAGCGGGCCAAAAACGGCTTATGGCTACGGGCCAAACTTTTTATCGCCCGGCTGCTGGTGCTAAACAAATGGAAAAATCAGTTGGGGGGCAAACTGGCGTGCATGGTCGTAGGGGCAGCTTCGTTACGGCCCGAGATAGCCCGGATGTTTTCCGCGGCCAAAATCCGCATTCGCGAAGGCTACGGCATGACTGAGACCTCTCCGTTGATATCCCTCAATCGGTTTTCGCCCGGCCTTAACCGGTTTGGTACTGTGGGCATCCCCATTCCGGCCCTTGACCTGAAAATCAACGATGAAAACGGGGAGGGGGAGGGGGAGATATGGGTAAGGGGCCCCAACGTAACCCAGGGCTACTATCAACGCCCCGAACTAAACAAACAAGTATTCACCGATGACGGCTGGTTTAAGACCGGTGATGTAGGCCGTATGGTAGAAGGCCGGTTTCTGCAGATAACCGACCGGAAGAAAGATATTTTTAAAACTTCGGCCGGTAAATACATTGCCCCCCAACCGTTGGAAAACCGTCTCAAAGCATCGCCCTACATAGCCCAAAGCCTGGTTATAGGCTTTGCCCGGCCTTATGTAATAGCCCTGCTCGTGCCTAATTTTACCATGCTGGAAGAATGGTGCCTGCGCCAGGGTATTCACTGGACGGCCCCACCCTATATGGTGCATAATATCAAAGTAAGGGAAAAATACCGGGATGAGGTGGCAAAGGTCAATCAGGAGTTGCCCAATTATAAAAGGATAAAAGATTTTATCTTGTGCGAAGAAGCGTGGACGGTAGCCAACCAACTGCTTACCCCTACCCAAAAACCCATACGAAAAGCTTTACTTTTCCGTTATGAAAAGGAAATCAATAAATTATTTGGCAACAACTAACTGTTATGGTTTTAACGGTAAAAACAGGCGCCTTTGTGCCTTTCGGAAAAATTAAAAAAAATCGAAAGAAATTTGAAAATCTATTCGATTTTCTAACAAGAATAACGTAGCTTTCACACTAAATTAATCAAGTAATCTACTGAATAAATATGGGAAGACCTCCGACCAAGCCAAAAAAACTGAAAGACGGATTTTACATTGAAGTCCGCAATAAACGTTCGAGCAGCGGGGTAAAAGTAAGGCGCGATACCCGTGAGCAAATGGAGCAAGCCATAAAAGAATACGAGCGCACCAAGGACATTATCATCCTTGGGGAATCGAAAAATGGAAAATTTATTGATAAGCCGATTAAAAAGTAATTACCGGCCCGACCGAAAAAAGGCAGTCCGATACTACCCGGGCTGCCTTTTTTGTGTTACCCTGATACCGCTTCAGGACTAAAGGGCAATACCAATAAACGACTTAAAGGCGATACCCATCAGGCCGGTAATCAGCATGGTGATGCCCAGGCCTTTTAAGCCATCGGGCACATTTGAATATTTTAACTTTTCGCGCACTGCGGCCAGGGCGACAATGGCAAACATAAAGCCGAGGCCGGAACCCACGCCAAACACCCCGGCCTCCGCCAGGGTATAATCGCGCTGGACCATAAATAAGGAACCGCCCAGGATAGCGCAGTTCACCGCAATCAGGGGCAGGAAGATGCCCAGGGCACCATATAAGGTAGGGGAGAATTTTTCCACTACCATTTCCACCAACTGCACAATGGCCGCTATAATGGCGATAAACATGATAAATTGTAAAAACTCCAGGTTAAGGCCGGCAAAATCAGCACTTAGCCAGGTGAGGGCGCCTTCTTTGAGGATATACTCCTGTACCAGCCAGTTTACCGGGGCGGTAATCCCCAACACAAACACCACCGCAGCCCCTAGGCCGATAGCTGTGGTTACCTTTTTTGATACGGCCAGGAACGAACACATGCCCAGGAAATAGGCAAAGATCATGTTATCGATAAAAACCGATTTTATACCAAGATTTACTAATTCCATCGTCTGCTGATTTTAATGTTCTACGTAACCTGATTTACTGCGTTGTATCCAGATAAGGATACCCAACACCATAAAAGCCCCTACCGAGTCGATAAACAAGCTGTTGGTAGGCATTATTGAGGCATCGTATATCTGCACATTAAACAGTGACCCTGAGCCCAGAAGTTCCCGGAAGAAGGCCACCGTAAGGATTACCCAGGCATAGCCAAAGCCACTGCCCAGGCCATCAAGTACCGAATCCCAGGGCTTGTTGCCCATGGCAAAGGCCTCTAAGCGGCCCATCACGATACAGTTGGTGATAATCAACCCTACAAAAGCGCCCAGCACCTTAAACATTTCATAGTTATAGGCTTTCAGCACCTCACTTACCAAGGTTACAAAGGTGGCAATTACGCCCAATTGCACGATAATCCGTACCCGGCCGGGAATAAGGTTGCGCAGCAAGGAGATGATCAGGTTAGAAAATACAATTACAAACACCACCGACACCGCCATAATCAGGGTGGGTTCCATTTTTACCGTCACCGCCAGGGCCGAACAAATACCCAGTACCTGCACGGTAACCGGGTTATCATCGCTCAGCGGGTCGAGAACGAATTTCTTTCTGCGCTTAGAAAATAAGGGTTCTGCCGGCTCTTTGGCAGCTACCGGTGCTACTGTTTCCGTACTCATGATCTTTCCTGGTTCTTAGTCTTGTCAATAAAGCCTTTATAACATTCCAAATAATCTTTCAGCATGGCATTTACGCCTTTGGCCGTAAGGGTAGCCCCCGACATACCATCTACTTCGTGCGGCCCGAACAATGAAGGGTCTTTCTTTTCACCTTTCAGCATCACCACCGATACCAGTTCATCCCCGTCAAATATTTTCTTGCCCTTATAGCGGTTTTGGATTTCGGCATCCGCTATACGGGCGCCCAGTCCGGGCGTTTCCTGTACATGGCCAAACGACACCCCCTTAATGGTATTTAAATCAGCCTCCAGCGCCACATAGCCATAAATTTTATTCCACAGGCCGTTGCCATAAATGGGCAGGATATACGCTTCTATTTTGGTGGTATCTTCGGCACTCATGTACTGAAAAACCGGCAATAAGCGTTCTTCCCGGGGCAACTTCGAATTTTTCAGGATATTCACATCTTCCGGCACAACCGGGTTGCCTTTCTTGTCCCGGGTCACAAGATTACCGTAGTAATCCACCACAAACGACTTAATCCGTTGGTCATACATCCCCAGGACATCGTCTTTTTTCTTGTCCATTTTCATTACCGCACTCAATATCTGCGATTTGGTGTCGAGTTCAATGGACTTTTTCTGTGCCGGGGCCAGCAGTTGCGAGGCCAGCGACAAAACACCGCCTATAACGGTTGTCATTATAGCGGTGAAGATGATAATGTAAGTGTTAGACCGTTGCACGTTTCAATCTTCGTTTTTTGTTGGCGCCCACTACATAGTAATCTATCAGCGGAGCAAATACATTCATAAATAAGATAGCCAGCATAATGCCTTCCGGATATGCCGGGTTTAATACCCTGATGATGATGGTAAGTACACCAATCATCGCCCCGTAAATCCATTTACCGGTATTGGTTTGCGAGGCGGTTACCGGATCGGTGGCCATAAACACAATGCCAAAGGCCAGGCCGCCCATAACCAGGTGATAAACGGGGGCCATCTGCATATACGGGTTTACCCCGGTAACCTGCAGCAACAACGCCATCAGGTAAGCCCCGGCAAAACCGCTGACAATGATACGCCAGCTACCTACCCCGGTGGCCATTAAGATTACGGCCCCGATAAGTATCATCAAAACCGAAGTTTCGCCAATTGAGCCGGGTATCAGGCCATAAAACATACTGCCCAGGCTGTAGTGGTCGCCATGTTCCAGCAAGGCCGCCACCGCATTTTGCCCTGACTCCACGGTACTGGCTACAATGCCCAGCGGAGTAGCCCCCGAAAAACCGTCAACCGGGGTATGGCCACCGAGGTAAACCCATACCTGGTCGCCCGACATAAAGCCCGGATAGGCAAAATACAGGAAGGCCCTGGCCACCAGGGCTACATTCAAAACGTTCATACCGGTGCCGCCAAAGGCCTCTTTGGCAATAACCACGGCAAAAACAGTGGCTACGGCTACCTGCCATAAAGGAATGGTAGGCGGCAATACCATGGGGATAAGAATACCGGTAACCAGGAACCCCTCGTTGATCGGGTGCTGCCGGATTACCGAAAAAGCAAATTCGGTGATAAACAGGCCAAACACGTAGGAGACGATGACGATGGGCACCACCCGCTGGATACCTATCCACCATAAATCCCACGAACCCGCAGGCTCCAGCCCGGTAGCCTGGTAATACTGATAGCCTACATTATAGGTGCCAAACACCAGGGCCGGCAACAAGGCAATAACCACCGTTATCATAAACCGCTTTAAGTCAACGCCATCACGGATTTGCACCCCTTTACGCAGGGTGGTCTCTTTCGGCACAAACAAAAAAGTTTCGATTGACTCGAAAAGGAAATAGTATTTCTCCAGTTTTCCACCTTTTTCGAAAGCCGGTTTTACTTTATCAATAGCTTGCTGAATAAATTTCATATCATCTAATAATGGCTATTAACTATACTGCATTAAATTAAGTCCGTCACGCACTATGGCCTGGATATTGTGTTTAGAAACATCGACAAACTCACAGAGGGCAAAATCTTCTTCTATCACCTCATAAATCCCCAACGCCTCCATCTCATCAAAATCCTCGGCCAGGATTGATTTGATCAGGTGGGTAGGGTAGATATCCATCGGGGTAACCTGCTCAAAAACGCCTGTTTGCACAAAGGCCCGGGGCTCACCCTTGGTATTGGTGTCAATTACATATTCCTTTTTGGGTGAGTTAAGGAAGGAAAGCAGGCCAATGGCACGCGAGAAACTTAACTTCTTAAACGAGGGCAAAATCCAGCCGAAAAATTCCGGCTTGTCCCCTTCCGGGATCACCGTAATCAGATGATCGTAATACCCCAGGTGCCCTTGTTCCCCCACATTTTCACCGGTAAGCACATTGCCACTGATATAGCGCACGTGATTGTTAACCAGGTTGTCCTGCACAAAACGTTTGATGCCGGCACCGCTGTAAGTTTGGTAATACTGCGGGTTTTTCACCTCCGAGCCGGCCAGGGCAATAATCTTACGGGCATCATATCTGCCCTCCAGGAACAGCCGGCCAAGCTGAATAACCCCATAAGGGTTGATTGTCCACACCAGGTCGTTTTTATTTATCGGGGCCAGGTGGTGGATCTGCACGCCCACATTGCCGGCCGGGTGCTTGCCGTAAAACTTGTTGATTTGTACGGTTTCGGCAGCACTGTACACCGGGTTCACTTCGGCCTTACCCGCTATATTTACATGGATAGTGCCGGGCGTAAACTTTTTAAGCACTTCGATACCTGCCTGAAAATTCTTTTCCTCCCCTTTAAAGATAAAATTGTAATCGGGCGCCAGCGGGTGGGAGTCAAAACCGCTGATAAAGATATCCCGCGGGGTATCCTCCGGCCGGGCCACAATGCCATACGGGCGCTGAATGATATTCGGCCACACCCCGGACTTCAGCATCTGCGCCTGCAGTTCCTCCCTGCCGGCTTTGGCCAGGTCAGAAACATTATAGGTTTGAAAAGCCTCGTACTCTATTTCCTTGTCGGCTAAGATTACAATTTCCAGCAACTTACGTTTATCCCCCCGCTTAATCTCCACAATTTCGCCACTTACCGGGGCGGTATAAAACACATTTTCCTGCTTTTTGTCAAACAATACCGGTGTGCCGGCCTTGACATTATCGCCAACATTAACCATGGCCTTTGGCCGTTGCATGCCAACAAAATCAGTTGGTTTTACGGCAAATGTTTCGGGTTGGGAAATTTCTGCAAGATGTTGTTTTGCCTTGCCGGCCAGGTTGATGGTAAACCCTTTTTTAAGCTTCACCGATTTTGACATTTTATCAATGGGTTTTAAATAGCTGTAAGTCGGGCAAAAATAGTAAATAAATTGTTGAATACCCCAGTTTTTTACCGAATGAAACCGGATAAAAATCAAGGTACTATAACCGCTTAAATATGAACTGCTTACTGCGGTGTAAACCCGGTAATCCGGCCATTTTCGAGCGTATGGTAGCGGGTAATAATTTTATTTCTGGCCTCTATGTAAGATGGGTAGGCCGAGGCCCGGGCGTTCCGTTCCTGCACCACCTGGTCATAATTGCCCAGCAAGGCTATAGTAAGTTCGCATATCTCCCTGACGGCATGATGCCCCCCGGTGTTGGCCGTATAATATTCCGCCAGTTGGTGCTGACGGATATATTGCTGCAACATGGGGGCAGCCGGCTGCTTAACAAAATACCGCAAGGCCACTTTGGCCGCCAGGCCCAGGTCAAGGATATCATCAAAAATAAAGGCCATGCTGGCGGGTGCTATGGCATAGGCCCCGGTAATATGGTTAAGGGCATATAGTTTATTACCCGTTTTGCTGTACACCCCGTTAAAGTGCTCCCGCTGGCTTAACCGCAAAGCCGGTTGGTTGTTCTCCCCGGTAACAATAAATACCTGGGGAATGAAGCCAAACTTTAAATAGTAACTGAAGCGCAACATGTTGATGCCCATGCTGTCGATCTCGGAGAAGGGGCTGCCCTGGTCGTCTGCTTTTACGCCCGCATTAAACACCCCGTCCCAATCAAAAATAAAGCCTTTTATCCCGGCCACCTGCCGGGCTATTTCCGGGGCGGGGACATTAAATATAGCCCCCGGGCCGGAAAATAAGTTTTCGATATCCTGTGGAGAACCAGACAAACGGGTTATTGTACGTCCTGGATATCCAACTGGCCTACCACTTCATCACCATTGAGCACCATCAGGTTATCCACCCCTTTCTCATGCAGCAACCGGGAGGCATGGTGCAACAGGGCATTCCCGTCAATAGTAATAGGCGGGTTATAACTTAAATCCCCCATTTTTTTGTCAATCCCCTGATGGCCTTCCGCCTCAACCAGCCTGCGCAAGTCACCATCGGTAAAGGTGCCTACCAGTTTGCCATTGGCATCAACCACCCCTACGCAGCCAAAGCCCGATTCGGTCATTTTCACCAGGGCATCGGCAATTTTATCCTCCAGGGTAACCAGCGGGTTTTTGCCCGAAAGCACATCCTTTACCTTTACGGTCATCAGCCGGGTGTGTTCTACAAACTGCGATATGCCCACTTCGGTGAGGTTATTGCTGGTCAGCATCTTCATCACCTTCCAGGGGATGGTGCATACGTGTACGCCCCGGTTCAGCGCATTACGAACATGCTCAGGGTAGCGCACCGAAGAAAACATCACTTTGGCATCGTAGCCAAAGGTCTCTACGGCTTCCACACATTGATCCACCAGGTCAAGGGCATCATGGCCCTGGTCTTGCAGGCGGCCTACCAGCGGACAGATATAATTAGCCCCGGCTTCGAGGGCCATGTAAGCCTGTTGTACGGTGTAAATCAGGTGGACATTCACCAGCAAGCCTTTGTCGCGCAACATCTTGCAGGCCCGTACCCCCTCTAACGATACGGGGATTTTAAACACTGTTTTGTCTTTATCCAGCCCCAGGGCCAGTTGGCGCTCAGCTTCCGCCAGTATCTCTTCTGCCGTGTTTCCCAGGGCCTCAATCTGCAGGATGGGGGTAATCTTCGACAGCTCAACAATCAGGCCATCCACATCCGTTACGCCATGCCGGTGCATAAACGTAGGGGTAGTGGTAAGGCCTTTGATAAAACCTAATTTAAACGCTTCTTTGATCTCTTCCAGATCGGCTGAATCAAGGTATAATTCCATAAGATATAGGCAGTAATGCCGGTTATTTAGTACATGTCTTTATTTACACGGGTGCAAAATTAAACTATTTGGCTCTCAGGCAAAATTTTACGGCCATGAAACCCGGCTGCAGATGAAATAAATAAAAGCATAAAGGGTTGCCCTGACTTGCAAAAAAATATGCAAGATAAAATTACCCATAGCGTAGCCGGCCTTATTTTTGCCTTTTTCAAATGTCCCGGCTATGCCCAAACACGATATTGTATTATTAACCGATGCACGCTATGTGAACCCGCAGCAGGTAGATTTATATACCCAAAATATCCTGGACGAAGACAAATTGCTAACCGCAGCCCTGCAGGCCAAAGGGTTGCAGGCCATCCGGGTTGACTGGGCCGATGAAACGTTTAACTGGCAGGATGCCGGGGTAGCGGTTTTTCGCTCTACCTGGGACTATTTCGACCGCTTCGCGGCCTTTTCTGCCTGGCTTGAAAAGACCAAAGAGTTAACCCGGTTTGTTAACCCCTATGCCCTTATCCGCTGGAACCTTGACAAGCATTATTTGCTGGACCTACAGGCCAGGGGGGTAAACATCCCCGAAACTATTTTTATTGAAGCCGGTGAAACAACCACCCTGGCGGCCGTGGTGGCCCAATCGGGCTGGGAGGAGGTAATTTTAAAACCGGCTGTCTCCGGGGCTGCCCGGCACACCTACCGGCTTAGGGCAGAAGATATTGCCAGACATGAAGCTATCTTCCGGCACCTGATAGCCAACGAGGCGATGATGTTACAAGTTTTTCAGCGGTCGGTGCCGGAAAAAGGCGAAATTGCCCTGATGTATTTTAATGGCCATTACAGTCATGCCGTGCTAAAAATTGCCAAACCCGGTGATTTTCGGGTGCAGGACGACTTTGGCGGCACAGTACATGCCTATCAGCCAACCCCGGCCGAAATTGACCTTGGCGCCAGGGCCATACACGCTTGCCAGCCGGTGCCGGTGTACGGGCGGGTAGATATTATAGAAGATAATTACGGTAACCCTGCCGTGGGCGAGGTTGAGTTAATTGAACCGGAGCTTTGGCTGCGAATGTACCCGGCAGCAGCCGAAAAAATGGCCGGTGCCCTGGCCAACTATATCAGCACCCGCTAAAACCTATGTTTTAATATCCGCTTTCGTCATGTACTCAATATCCCCGTCTTTGGAGAAGAGGATAGCCGCATTACGGGTGCTTTCAAACTGACTGAAAATAATCATCAGGGCGGCATTAATGGGTACCGACAAGAGCATACCCACAAAGCCCCAGACAAAGCCCCAGAAGGTAAGGCCCAAAATAACCACGAGAGGGCTTAAGTTAAGTTTATTGCCAAGAATTTTCGGCTCCACCAAATTGCCGATAAATACTTGTACAGCCAGCACTCCCAGCAACACATACAAGGCCTTTTCCCAATCGCCCGAGTATTGCAAAAAAGCAAAAATTACCGGGAATGAAGTAGCTACAATAGAGCCTATACTGGGAATAAAGTTGAGGATGAAGATGATAAAAGCCCATAGCACCGGCAGGTCAATACCCAGAAACAACAGGACGAAAAAACTCAAAAAGCCGGTAAGGAAACTGGTAAGTATCTTAATCCCGAGGTAATCGCTCATTAAGGTGGTAATGCGGCCAATGGAATTCTTTATTCTGGCTTTGGAAGAGGACCTGCGGTAAATGATATGCAGTTTTTTCGACATGGCCGACTCCTCCAGCAGTAAAAAAATCACATAAAAAAGCACCAGAAAGAAGCGCCCTATAAACGAAGCCAGGGCTTTGGCCGCCACGGTAGCATTGGTTACAATAGCTTTCTGCCCCCCCTGCACCGCTTCGCCCAGATTTTCTACACCAATAACATCTTCTATCGATTCCAGCAAATTTACCAGGGCGGTATTATACTTGTCGGCATTGGCTGCCAGGCTTTGAAAATTGACAATAATCAGGTTCGTAATAACATAAAAAATATAGAAGACGGCCACGGTACTAATCAGCGTTAGTACCGGCCGGGGTATTGCCCTCTTCTTATTAAGCCTGATTTTACCCAACAGGCTGCGCACCTCCACCACCAGGAACCACAGGATCAGGGCCACCACAAAAGGTTGCAAAAAGTTTTTAAAATACTGGAGCAGGGTAATGATACCGGCAATGATTAAAAAAGTTGCCGCCCCGCGGACTATTTTATTATGATCTTTCAGGTTAGTCTCATCCATAGGTATGCAAAGGTCTGGTTAAGGTAACATAAGGCTACCTTTGATCTTCCTGGCCCCCGGAAGTAGCTTTGGGCTTTTCTTTCTTCTTAAAAATCCGCTGGAGGAACGGCTTTTTGTCCCCTTTCTCCTCCTCAGGTGCTGTTTCTTCTGTGGCTTCTTCCGGTTGAGTCAACTCATCCTGCCACACCAGTTTATCGCGGAAGTACCAATTATAAAACTTCTGATCGTTATTGTATTTATAGGAATAAGCCGCCTGCCTGACACTGTCAAGCGCCACCGAGTCCACCACATCCCGCTCGGCATACATCAATTCATCCCCCTTAAACTGCACTGAATCAGGCGGTTCTGGCGCCACCACCGCCATCGGCACCCTGCGCATCTGCCAGTTTTTTACCATCGCCCACTCTTGTTTCACCAGACCGTTTTTATTGTACTCGGTATAGGGCAGGTCTTTGCGCGGCAAGCCATCTTCGGACACCAGGGCAAACAGCTCCGGCATATAGTGGCCGGGCACACTGTCTTCTGCCTGCAAAGAAAAGGCGCTTGGTTGCTGGCCCGGGCTGAGCAGGTAGTAGCTTTGGTAGGCCGCACAGATTTGATCTACCTTGCACGATGACAAGGCGAGCAGTCCTGTCAGCACTATATATAAAATTGCCTGGCGCATTCTATGGAAAAATTATGGCTTGTTAAGCAGCAAAACGTAGTAATTACCGCAATATTGGCAATTTTCTTTGAAAATCAAACGGTTAGGCCAAAATTCAGCCCTACGGAACAGCCGCAAAACAGCTAAAACTTAACTTCCGGGGCTTTTTCTGCGCCCTGCTCAGCCGCAAACGGGCTCATCCGCTCAAAGCCAAAAATACCGGCATAAATATTGCCCGGAAACCTGCGTACCAGCATATTATACTCTTTCACCTGGTTATTAAACCGGTCGCGGGCCACGGCTATACGGTTTTCTGTGCCTTCAAGCTGGGCCTGCAGTTCCAGGAAATTCTGGTTGGCCTTCAATTCAGGATAGCGTTCCACCACCACCATCAACCTTGCTAAAGCCGAAGAAAGCTGGCCCTGTGCTGCCTGAAACTGCTGGATGTTTTGCGCGTTGAGGTTTGTAGGGTCAATTTTCACGCTGGTGGCTTCGGCCCTGGCCTTAATCACCCCTTCCAGGGTTTCCTTTTCATGGGCTGCATACCCTTTCACCACATTTACCAGGTTGGGGATCAGGTCGGCCCTGCGCTGGTATTGGCTCTCTACTTTGGCCCAGGCATTCTTCACTTCCTCCTCCTTACTTACCATAGCATTGTAGCGGCTAACACTCATAAAGCCAAGTATCACCAAAACTATAATTAAAATCCATCCTTTTTTGCTCATAACATTTGTATTTTTATCGTACAAGTTTAGCTAATATTACAGAAATGTCATCAAATCGTTTGCAAAATAACTTGCTGGTGGTGGTTGCCTTGCTGGCCGCTGCCTTTGCCCGGGCCCAGCAGCCCCTGCCTGATCTTACTGCCCGGGTTACCGACCGCACCGGCACCCTGTCGGCCAGCGAGATAAGCCGGCTGGAGGCCGGTTTAAAAGCTTTTGAAGCAGAAAAAGGCAGCCAGGTAGTGGTGGTAATTGTGCCCACCACCGATCCCGAAACCATTGAACAATACGGCATACGCCTGGCCGATGCCTGGAAAATTGGCCGTGACGGTGTAGATGACGGGGTTATTTTGCTGGTGGCCAAAGACGACCGGAAAGTGCGGCTTGAAGTAGGCTACGGACTGGAAGGGGCCATTCCCGATGCTTATGCCAAGCGGATAATAGAAAATATTATTGTGCCCAATTTCCGGCAGGGGCAGTTTTTCAACGGCATCAACGAAGCCGTGGGAGCTATTATGACCCTTATTGAAGGGGAGGAACTGCCGGCCGTTACCTACAGTGCCCGGGATAATATTGGCTTCAACGAAAGCTCGTTTATCTTTATCCTGATGATTACCCTTTTCTCATTAAGTGTTTTGAAGGCCCTGGTGAAAAATTCGAAAATCAAATGGGGTATCATCGTGGCCATAACCGTAGTTTTTGGCCTGCTCTTTGGCAGTATTGTTATGGGAGGGATTAGTTTCGTTATTTCATCACTTATTATGTTCTCTACCGCCACCGGGGGCGGCAGTGGCCGGTATTATGGCGGGGGCGGCTTTTACGGTGGCAGCGGCTTTGGCGGAGGTAGCGGCTTTGGCGGAGGCGGGGGCTTCTCCGGGGGCGGGGGCAGCTTTGGCGGAGGTGGCGCTTCCGGAGGATGGTAATTGTTGGCAAAAACAGATTATGATAACAATGAAAAAATTTAGTTTTAACCAGGCAGACAAGGATAAGATAAAGGAGGCGGTGGCCAGTCTTGAAAAAGCAACAGCCGGGGAACTGGTCATTTATTTTGCCCGCAGAAGTGATAATTATCCGGGGGCCGGCTGGAAATTCGCCAGCCTCATAGGCGGTACCGTGGCCATCATTATTGGCTTACTGGCCTATTTTTGGTTGTTGCCGGCCTGGATTACCCCCTTGGTTATCAGTATTATGCTGGTCAGCCTGATGCTGCTGGCCTACCTGCTGGCCACGTTTATCCCCAACCTCAAACTTTCGATGGTGGCCGGCCATGTCATCGGCCAACGGGTGCTCACCAAAGCCCGCGACATATTCCTGCAGGAAGAAGTATTCAACACCAACGACCGGATAGGTATTTTGCTTTTTATAAGCGAACTGGAACAGCGGGTAGTGGTGCTTGGCGATAGCGGCATCAATAAAAAAATCGACAAAGAAGACTGGAAACATATCGTTGATACCGTGGTGCTCGGCATCAAACACGGGCAAACCGCCCAGGGGATTGTGAATGCCGTAGCTATTTGCCAGGACTTATTGCTCAAACATGGTTTTACCAATGTTGAAAAAGACGATAACGAACTGCCGGACGAAATGCGGATTGAAGAGTAGGCAAAATATCACTCGGTTTTGGGCCAATGCCGCATCTCCGGAACAGGCTGACCTGACTGAAGTTTAGCCCGAAAAATTCATATGAATTTTTCGCCCGCAGGGCTGATGAACTGCAAAATAGTGTAAAACAACATGTTATACACAATATACAGCATGAGACAAAGATTAAGCATGACCCAAATTTGAGGGTAAAATATTTTGCCCTCATCATTATTCACAACTTTTGTGAATAATCCGGGTTAGCACAGCAAAAACAGGCCGGCATACTAAGCCGTTACCTTCTTTTGCTTACCGTTTTTCGCATGGCCGTTGTTAAGCTGCCAGTCTTTAACATAAAAATTAGGGTCGGTAGGTACCCGGGGGTCTTCCCTGAGCTCGCCCCGCAGGTACTTATCAATGGCAGCAGCGGCTGTCTTGGCCTGGCCCATCGCCAGAATCACTGTAGAGCCCCCGGTAATGGCATCGCCTCCGGCAAAGACACCTTTTTTGCTTGTCTGGCAGGTTTCTACGTCCACCATAATCACACCCCATTTATTTATCCGCACCTCCTTATCGGTAGATGGGATAATGGGGTTAACGCTGCAGCCTAACGACATCACCACCGTATCGCAGTCTTCCACAAAAAACTCCCCGGTTGGCTGCGGGCTTCGCCTGCCCGACTCGTCAGGCTCTGAGAGCACCATTTTTTCGCATTTTATCTGCTTGACAAAATTGTTTTCATCCACAATAAATTCTACCGGGTTCGACAGCCAGCGCCAGTTGATAAACTCTTCTTTGGCATGCTCCAGTTCTTCCGAACGGGCCGGGGCTTCGTTCTCCGACCTGCGGTAGTAGCAGGTAACCTCTGAGCCCAGGCGTTTGGCCGTGCGCAACACATCCATGGCGGTATTACCCGCCCCGATAACCGCCACTTTTTTGCCCTGAAAGAGCGGAGTGGAGTATTCGGGGAATTTATCAGCTTCCATCAGGTTAATCCGGGTGAGGTATTCATTGGCCGAATAAACCCCGTTGGCATTGGTGCCCGGGATGGTAAGCATATTGGGCAAGCCGGCCCCGGTACCGATAAATACGGCATCAAAACCTTCCTGCTCCAGCAAGTCATCGAGGGTGAGGATGTTGCCAATGACCATATTATAGACAAACTGTACCCCCAGGCTTTCGAGATAGGCAATATCTTCATCAATGATTTCCAACGGCAAACGAAAGCGGGGGATACCATAGACCATTACCCCCCCGGCCCGGTGAAATGCCTCAAAAACCACCACCTCATGGCCTTTTACCCGCAATTCATAAGCAGCCGACAGGCCGGCCGGCCCCGAACCAATAATGGCTACCCGCTTGCCCGTACTGGGGGCTATTGCAGGGGGGGTAAGGGTATGGTGCTCACGCTCATAATCGGCAGCATAGCGCTCAAGGCTGCCAATACCTACCGGCAGGTTTTTACGGCCAACCACACACACTGCCTGGCATTGTTTGTCTTGCGGACAAACCCGGCCACAGGCAGCCGGCAAGAAATTTGTCTCGCGTATTTTGCTGGCCGCGGCTGCCGGGTCGCCCTGCTCTATCAGTTTAATAAAGCCGGGGATGTCTATCCCCACCGGACAGGCCTCCACACAATGCGGCTTACGGCATTGCAGACAGCGCTGGGCTTCGGCCACGGCCTGTTCATCGCTGTACCCCAGGGGTACTTCGGCAAAATTATTAACCCGTTCCCAGGCCTGCCGCAAGGGCATTATCTGGTGCGGCAGGTTTATTCTTTCTTTATTGCTTAAGGGCCTTTTAATTTCTTTGCTCATGGTTTTCTCCTTATGCTTCTACACTGTAAAGCGCTTCTCTTTCTTCTTTAACAAACATTTTCTGGCGTTTCATCAACTGCTCAAAATCCACCTCATGGCCGTTAAAATCAGGGCCATGGAAGCAGGCAAAGCGGGTTTTACCGCCCACCGACACCCGGCAGGCACCACACATACCGGTGCCGTCCACCATAATGGCGTTGAGGGAAACATAGGTAGTTATAGCCAGGGGTTCGGTCAGCTTGCTCACCGCCTGCATCATCGGCACGGGCCCTACGGCCAGCACATAGCTAACGTCTTCGCGCAACACCACCTGCTGCAAGGCATCGGTTACAAAACCCTCGATGCCTGCCGACCCGTCATTGGTGGTGATCATTACCTCATCGCAGACCGCTGCCAACTCTTGGGTCATCAACAACAAGTCTTTACTGCGGGCGCCCACAATGCCAATCACCTTATTGCCCAGGGCCTTTAAATCTTTGGCTGTGGGAATGATGGCCCCGGTGCCATAGCCCCCGCCAATCACCACACAGGTATCGGGGTAAGCCTGCACATGCGACCGTTGCCCGAGCGGGCCGACAATATCGATAAAACGGTCGCCCACCTGCAAGGCATTTATTTCCGCAGAAGTTTTGCCTACGGTATTAACAATAATTTCGATGGTCCCGCGGTCAACATCCCAACCACAGAGCGACAGGGGTATGCGCTCGCTGTGGTCATGGGGCCTGACGATGATAAACTGCCCGGCTTTGAGCTTGCGGGCTATCATGGGCGCTTCAATAACAAAATGAAATGTTTTCTCACAAAGCTCTTTTTTGGCCAGGATTTTAAAACTCTGGCGGTAGCGGTCGCCCATAGCCGGGCGGCTGCTAAAAAGCGGTAAAAAATGTTCTGCTTCATGGCGGACAATAAAGGCCCGGTCCCAATTATGCTGGCCATCGGTGCCCAGGATAGCCTTAAAGGCCGCCAGCACCTGTAGCCGCTGTTTGTCGGTGAGCAAACCGCGTTTTTGCATTTTGCCCAACGAACGGGCGGCATTCTTGCGCACCAGCGGTTTACTATCGGCCAGCATAGTAAATACCGTATCGAACATTGACAACAACAGTTCCTCCGAAAATACCCCCGGATCGAGCCGTAAGGCCAGCTTGCCAATGGTGTACAGGCCCATGGCCCGTACCTGAAAGTTTGCAGATTTACAGGCCACCAATATTTGCGGGATGGCCTTAACCACATCGGGGTCTTTAAAATAAGACAGGGTTTGAATGATGTTGATGCCGGCAAAGTCATCGTCCCAGTTTTCCTCCCAGGCCTGCAGCAGGGCATCTACGTTGGGGCATGGGTTTAAGGCTATGGCCTTGCCAAGGTAGGCGGCCGATTCGGAATCGGCATTGATTAGTTCCCCAAGCAGGAACGGTACCACATCGCAGCCGAAACCGGCAATGAGGTGCTCGGCCCTGATGGCCAGTTTGCCCATAGCCGTAATGCCGGCATGGTCATGGTGGTAAAATATGATGGAGAAAGCGGCCGCCAGGTCGTTTTTTTCCTCGTACGTCAGGTCCTGCAGTTGCCCGGCATGGTCAAGCGCCTTGGCTACCTCCTCTTCACTGTCAAAATGAATATGCTTGACAATGTGTTCAATCCGTTCTGTCATCGTTGTCTGTTTTTAATACTAAAGCCTAACCAGCAAACACAGACATAGCGGCCATCCTACTGTTTCACGGTGCTATTTTACGCACATTTTTACTGCCAATTTATGATTTGTATCAGGCGCAGCAGAATAATGATAAAAAGCGGGAAAAAGTTACCGCAGACGGGTGTTAACCCGGATTATTCCTACCGCAGCAAAGCTGCAAACAAATAAGCGGGGCAAGTATCTTTGCTGAAAACACAAAGTTTTCGGGAGAAATAACATGAAAATCATGAATAATCCGGGATAACACCTGTCAAAACCGCCTCCTATCTGCTTTTTTGGTGCAGCAACCGGTGCACCTCCGCGGCCGTAGGGGTGTCGTTGTAGTGCCACTTGCCCAGCACGGTACCCTCGTTAAGCAGCATCAACCCCGGACTGGAGCGGATCATGGCCTTCAACACGGTGGCATCACCATAAAAGAAAGGAATATTGAGGCTATAATTTGCCAGAAACTGGCGAAAGTCATCTCCCGCAGAGGCCGTAATGGCTATGGCTTCTATGGTATCATCAAGGTTAGCAATAAGTGCTGCTATATCGGCCATCCTGCGGGTATCGGCCGCCCCCGCCTCATACACAATCAGGAAGAGTTTGGGGCCGGTAAATGAGCGGGCCGTGTAATCGCCCAGTTCTTCATTATAGATATTATAATCGGTGATCTTCGGAACCGTATTTTCCTGGTTGATTACTTTATAGCCAACATAGGTATAACCTTCATCGGCCGAAAGGTATTTTTTCGAGGTGATTTCCTGCCCGTCTTTGGTAAAAGTATAGATAAACTCGGGCTGTTCGGGCGGTTGCATATTGGCCGGGATGTTGTCCCCCACGGCATAAGGGCGGAAATCGATAAACGGCAGATGGTTGATGGCATGTATGCCCAAATAAAGGCTTAGCACAGTGGCACCGGCCAGGATACCGAGGTTAACCTTTTCTGCCAGCAAGGGGGTAAAATGGCCTTGCCGCCAATAAAGGTAACCGATCAGGGCCACCAGCAGCAGGTCTTTGCCAAACGATTCCCAGGGTGTCAGCGGAATAGCATCGCCAAAGCAACCGCAATCGGTAACCTTATTAAAGTAGGCCGAATAAAAGGTAAGAAAGGTAAAGAAAACAATGATAACACCCAGTGCCCGTACCGTAAGGTTCATCCGGTAAGCCAACAATACCGCTACCCCCAGGACGATTTCCAGGATGATTAAGAACATGCCGATGGGCAGGGCGAACGGAACAAACCCGGTGAAAAAATGACCGAAATCGGTAGCAAATACCTCGAAGTATTCGGCCAGCTTAATTTCGGTCCCCATAGGGTCATTCAGCTTTACCAGCCCCGAGAAAATAAACAAGGCGCCAACAAAAAACCTGACGAGGTAATCCGCCCACTTCATTCTTCTTCTTCCTTTAGTAAAATCAAAGCAAATACGGCATAGTTTATCATATCCATATAATTAGCCGCTACCCCTTCCGAAACCAGCGTTTTGCCGGCATTGTCTTCTATTTGTTTTACCCGCAAAATCTTCATCAGAATGATATCGGTTATCGAACTCACCCGCATCTCGCGCCAGGCCTCCCCGTAATCATGGTTTTTATCTGCCAGCAGGGCCTTGGTTTTGTCGGCAAACCCGTCATACAACTCCATCAACTCCGCCAGCGGTAGTTCCAGCCGCCCGTCTTCCCCCAGGTGCTGCTGGATCAGGGCAATCAGGCAATAGTTGATGATCCCCACAAACTCATTGCGGATGTCCTCACCTACTTTATTGACCCCCTTATCCTGAATGGAACGGATGCGGTTGGCCTTGATGAAAATCTGGTCGGTTATGGAGGGCAGGCGCAAAATACGCCAGGCCGTACCGTAGTCGCTGGCCTTCTGCATAAACAACGAACGGCAGGCGGCAAGTATATTTTCGTACTCAACAGTGGTCGATGCTTTCACGCTGCAATGGATTCGGTTAATTTTGGCCTAAAATTAGTGGCAAATGACAAAACATAGGCAGGTTTCGGTAAAAACTACGTTAAATATTCGCGGCCGGCTGATTAGCCTGGATAAACCGGTGGTGATGGGCATCATCAATTCCACCCCCGATTCGTTTTATGCCGGTAGCCGGGCCAACGGTGTGGCCGGGGCGGTAGCGAAGGCAGGGGAAATGCTGGCCGAGGGGGCGGTCTTTCTCGATGTAGGCGGTTATTCCACCCGGCCGGGGGCGGCAGAAATCAGCGAAGCAGAGGAAATGGCGCGGGTAGTACCGGTAATTAAGGCTATCCGGAAGGAGTTCCCGCAAGCCCTTATTTCCATTGACACCTTCAGGGCCAGCGTAGCCCGGGAGGCCGTAATGGCGGGCGCCCTGATGATTAATGATATTACGGCCGGGGGAGACCCGGGGATGTTCCCCCTGGTAAAAGAAACGGGGCTGCCCTATATTATGATGCACATGCGCGGGCCGGTTAGCCGGATGATGGAAAACCTGAAATACGCTAACCTTATCCTGGAAATCACCCGCTATTTTCTCGCGCGGTTACATCAACTGCGGCAAATGGATATAACTACAGAGGTGATTATCGACCCGGGGTTTGGTTTCTCGAAAACTTTAGCGCAAAACTATGAAATTCTCAAAAATTTAACGTATTTTGAGGCATTAGAGGCCCCACTCCTGGTAGGCGTTTCCAGAAAATCGATGATTTATAAAGTACTGGGAACAACGGCAGATGACGCCCTGATTGGCACAAGTGTAATCAATTTTGCGGCACTGGAAAAAGGGGCAAGGATTTTGCGGGTACATGATGTGAAGGAAGCAATAGACACAATAAAAATATTTAACAAACTAAACGGTTGATTCTGGCATTTAAAATAGGGTTTTTAACCATCGGCTGGCTCGATATCATCGACATCCTGCTGGTGAGCCTGTTGCTCTATCAGGTGTATAAAATGATGAAGGGCAGCGTGGCGGTAAAGATTTTTGGTGGCTTCCTTACCCTCTACCTCTTTTACCTCGTGGTGAAAGCCGCACAGATGGAGTTGTTATCTTCTATCCTAGGTAATTTTATGGGGGTAGGTGTGCTGGCGGCTATTATCCTCTTCCAGCAGGAAATACGCAAATTTTTGCTGCTGATAGGCAAATCAACCTCATTAAACCGCGATAATTTCTATAAATCCCTGTTTGTCTGGCGAAAATCAGACACCATGCATTACAATATCACTCCGGTAATTGATGCCTGTAAGGCCATGAGCGGCTCGGCTACCGGGGCGTTGATTGTGCTATCGCGAGATTCCGAATTAAAATTTTATGTTGATTCCGGTGACCGGATTGATGCCGAAATCTCCAGCCGGTTGTTGCTTTCCATTTTCAACAAACACAGCCCGTTGCACGATGGGGCCGTAATTATTTACAATGGCCGGGTAAGCGCTGCCCGCTGTATTTTACCGGTTTCGGAAAACGATAACCTGCCGGCCCAGTATGGTCTGCGCCACCGGGCGGCTATTGGCATGTCGGAAGTTACCGATACGCTGATCATTGTGGTATCGGAAGAAACCGGCCAGATGTCGCTGGCACGCCACGGGTTTATCTGGCATAACCTCTCGGCCCTGGAACTCAGGCGCAAGATCAACGAATACTTGTTTGAAACCGGGGATGAAGCGCCCGAAGGTGCCGTGGCGCCCAGTGAGGTAAACGAAGAGGCGGTGCAAAGCCAACTATTGCCCGGGGCCGAGGCTATGCCGAAAGCGTAGGGCTTTCACCGGCTTTAACCAGGAAACGGCAATTCCTGCGGCTGCGTTGCTCGAGGATTATTTCACCTGCGGGCCGGTATTTCTGCACATAGGCTTCGGTATAATTTTTTAAGGTGATTAACTCCAGGTCCGTCATATACTGCATCGAGAACTGGTCTTTCAGGCGCGTAAGCAAGGCATTAATATTATCTTGTTTGTTATCAAAGCACACCGAAATGGTAATAGCCGAACTCTGCAGTATCGTAATGGAGATATCAAGTTCATGCAACGTAGTAAAAATACGGGCCAGGCTCTTTTCATCAACAAACGTATAGTCACGTACCCGGAAAGTAAACAGGCACTGATCCTTTTTGAGGATTAAGGTCGGCTCCAGGTCATCCCCTTGTTCAACCCCCTGAATTTGGGTGGGCGTACGCTCCGGTTCATCAAAGCTGCGCACATACAGCGGGATGTTTTTATTGGCCAGCGGCTTAATGGTTTTGGGATGGATTACGTTGGCCCCGTAATAGGTCATCTCCGAGGCCTCGGTATAAGGCAAGTGGATGATCTGTTTGGTATCGCTGATCAGTTTCGGGTCGGCCGAAAGGATGCCGGGCACGTCTTTCCAGATGGTAACACTATCGGCCTCGAGGCAAGAGGCAAATATAGCGGCTGTATAGTCAGAGCCCTCTTTCCCCAGGGTCATTACCTCGTTATCGCTGTTGCTGGCAATAAACCCCTGGGTTACCACATAGCTCGATGCCAGCACCGGGGCTACTTTTTCGCTTATCAGGGCCTCCGTTTGCGCCCAGATTACCTTGCCGAACTGGAAGTTGCCCCTTGTTTTAATCAGTTCCGGGGCATTCATTTTTTGGGTGGCAATCCCCTTATGGTTCAGGTAGGCGGCAATAATGGTAGAGGATACCATCTCTCCCACCGAGACTATGCGGTCGTAAAACCTGCCGTAGCTGCGGCCGTCCCAGGGTACCTGCCGGGCTTCCTGAAACAATTGTTGTACCGCAGGCGCCACAGGATGACCGGCCGGAAACAGGCCGTCTATGATTTCCGCATGAAAGTCCTCAATGAATTTAATTTCTTTTTTACCTTCGCCCTCCTGCACCCTGGCCTCGATATAGGCCTCCAGGTGCCGGGTAGTTTTACCCATTGCCGAAACCACTATAACCAGGGGCTTACGGCCATATTTACCAATAATTTCCGCCATATTGCGGATGGCCTCAATATTCCGTATTGAAGCCCCGCCAAACTTAAATACCTGCATAGGGCGCGAAAATAGGCCGAAAAAGATGAAATACATATGGCAACCCCGATCTTCTTGCCGCCTTCTTTTTAAAGCACAATTTTTACTATTAATTTTACCCTTTAATTAACCAGGTATATCATGATAGAGAATTCGCGCATTGCCCTTACCATTGGTACGGCCCTTGACCGCTTTATAAAAAACCATCAGGAGGAATTTAAGTACGCCACCGGGGAGTTATCGCAGATCTTACGCGATATCGCCCTTTCCGGCAAAGTAGTGAACCGGGAGATCAACCGGGCAGGGTTAATTAACCTGTCGGGTAATATGGGCTCCTTGAACATGGCCGGTGATAACCAGCAAAAGCTGGATGTGCTGGCCAACATCCGCTTTACCCGGGCGCTGACCAAAGGCGGGGAAGTATGTGCCATTGTTTCCGAAGAAGAAGACGATATTATAGAGGTAAACAAAGATGCCAACTACGTGATTGCCATTGACCCGCTGGATGGCTCTTCCAATATTGATGTAAATGTCTCCATCGGCACTATTTTTTCGGTTTACCGCAGGGTTTCGGAAGTAGGCACCCCGGTTACCGAGGAGGATGTTTTGCAGCCCGGCATCAACCAGGTAGCGGCCGGCTATGTCCTCTACGGTTCATCCACCATGTTGGTTTACACCACCGGCAGCGGGGTAAACGGCTTTACGTATGACCCCACCCTGGGCGAATATTTCCTCTCCCACCAAAATATGGTCATCCCCGAAGATGGCAAAATCTATTCGGTAAACGAAGGCTCTTACAATAGTTTCAGCCCCCCGGTGAAGGCCTTTGTAGATGATTGCCGGGATAAAAATATTTCCGGCCGCTATATTGGTTCATTGGTAGCCGATTTTCATCGTAACCTGCTGAAAGGCGGCATCTACGGTTACCCGGCCACGGCCAAATCGCCCAACGGCAAGTTGCGGCTGATGTACGAGTGCAATGCCCTGGCGTTTGTGATAGAACAGGCCGGGGGCAAAGCCAGCACGGGGGAACAGCGGATTATGGAAATTAACCCTGCTGATATCCACCAAAAGACCCCTATTTTTATCGGCTCGAAGAAAATGGTGGAACGGGTGGAGGCCTTTCACAAGGAAATGGCCAAAGTAGCCCAGGATTAAAAGGATATCTTTTATCTTTGGGTACAGCCTACACGATATGTATAAAGTAATTATTGGAGATAAATCCCTCAGCGTAGCGATCAACAAAGACAATGTTGTGCTTGACGGCAAGCCCGTAGCCATAGACCTGGCCCGGTTAGACGATAAACGTTACCACCTGTTACTGGAACATAAATCGTATAACCTGGAGATCATTTCTATTGACCGGGACACCGGCCACGTAGCGGTAAAGGTGAATAATAAAGCGATAACCGTAACGGTAAAAACCGCCCTGGATGAACTGCTGCAAAAGATGGGCCTCAACAACAATAATGCGGCCATTACCACCGATATTGGCGCCCCCATGCCCGGGTTAATCCTTGACGTGGTTGTGCAGGCAGGTGACGAAGTTAAAAAAGGCGATACGCTGCTGGTACTGGAGGCCATGAAGATGGAAAATATTATTAAGTCACCGGGGAATGGTAAAATTAAAGCCATACCGGTAAAAAAGGGTGACAGTGTGGACTCGGGGCAAAAGTTGATCCTGTTTGAATAATCGCGCGCATGGCAGTTAATTTTTCTTTAGTCTTCTCTATATTTGACAGAATTTTAACCCAACCAACGCATGAAATATAAACGGATTCTGCTTAAACTGAGCGGAGAGGCCCTGATGGGCAACCAGCAGTACGGCATTGACCCCGAAAGGGTGAACCAGTATTCGCTGGAAATAAAACGGGTTAAAGAACTAGGTATTGAAATTGCCATCGTGATTGGCGGGGGCAATATCTTCCGGGGAGTACAAGCCGAAGAAGGCGGCATAGACCGCGTTCAGGGCGACTATATGGGCATGCTGGCCACCGTAATCAACGGCATGGCGCTGCAAAGCAACCTGGAGAAACACGGCATGTACACCCGGCTGATGAGCGGTATAAAAATGGAGCAGGTTTGCGAACCCTTTATAAAACGCAGGGCGGTACGCCACTTAGAAAAAGGCCGCATCGTTATTTTCGGGGCCGGTATTGGCAACCCCTACTTCACTACCGACTCCACCGCCAGCCTGCGGGCCATAGAGCTCAACTGCGATGTGGTACTGAAAGGCACCCGGGTTGACGGGGTATATTCGGCCGACCCGGAGAAAGAACCCGGTGCCACCCGTTACAGCAAGGTGAGTTACCGTGAGGTGTATGAAAAAGGCCTGAATATTATGGACATGACCGCCTTTACCCTCTGCCAGGAGAACGGCCTGCCCATTATTGTTTTTGATATGAACAAACCCGGTAACCTGCTCAGAATAATGCAAGGTGAGGAAGCCGGCACGCTGATAAACTAAACAACACAACCCATGGAAGAAGTGCAAATGTTTTTAGATGATGCCCGGGAGCACATGGACAAGGCCATCCAGCATTTAACCACCGTATTGGCCAAGATCAGGGCCGGCAAGGCTACCCCCAGCATGCTCGACAGCATAATGGTAGAATACTATGGTGCCATGACCCCGCTGAACCAGGTATCCTCGGTAACCACCCCCGATGCCCACACCATCTTTATCAAACCCTGGGAGAAAACCCTGATCCAGGAAATTGAACGGGCCATTATGAACAGCGACCTGGGTTTTAACCCGCAAAACGATGGTGAGCAGGTAATTATAAACGTACCCGCCCTCACCGAAGAACGCAGAAAAGAACTGGTAAAGCAGGTGAAGCACGAAGGCGAAAATGCCAAGATAAGCATCCGCAACAGCCGCCATGATGCCCTGCACCATATCAAGGCCCTGAAAGAGGAAGGTGTTTCCGAAGATGATATCAAACGCGGGGAAGACCAGGTGCAGAAAATTACCGATGAGCATACCCACAAAGTGGACGATCTGGTAAACCACAAGGAGGAAGAAATTATGAAGGTCTAAGCCATAGCCTAAAAGGTTATCGCTAGCGAGCCGTCATTGTTGCTAATGTTGGTGGCAATACCCACCTTCACCCCAAAGCCGAGGTAGCGGCCTTCCTGAAACGATACGGCCCCTTCTACCCGCAAAAAGCGGAACAGGTTGTCAATACCATAACCCGCTTCAACATAATTATTACTGTAAGGCGTAGCGAGGTAGTTCACAAAAACAAACTCCTTAACTCCGGTAAGACGCAGCAAGGGCATTTGGGTAAACAAAAATTTACGGAACTTATAATACGTAAGGGCTGAAAAAAAGTCTTCGGAGGTACTGTAGTTATAATAACTCAGCAACCGGTAGCCGCCAACCGGGTTGTTCAGCAAAAACGGGGATTCATTACCGGCAAAGTGTTTGAAATCCATGAAGTACAGGCGGGTGGTATTCAGGAAGCGCCCGGCCGTCAGGTCAAAGCCCAGGCGGCCACGCACGCCCAGCCGCACATTATGTTTAACCCCCACCTCCAGATAATCAAAATCAGTAGCGCCCGGGCGGCCGGCAAAGCCTTTCCTGTACAACAAGGTAAAGGTAGGCGAAGATGAACTGATGGCTATTTTACGTTCATTTTTTATCCGGTACCGCAGCCAGGGCCGGTAAGTTAACGAGGCTTCCCCGGTAAGTGCCTGGTGGAAAGGAAAGCCGGTATCGGCAAGCCCGGCATTAGCAGGGTTATTGGGGGTATATTCTTTGTTCTGTTCAATCCAGGTATGGCTGGTGTTATTTTGCAGGTTAGTCCGTTCGCTCCAGGTAATACGCAACGAATAGCCAAAGTTACCGGTAAACTTGCCGGTATGGGCAAGGCTGATAAACCCGGCTTCATAGAGTTTCATATAATTACTTTTAAACAACAGGGTGGTCATCGTATTTACCAGGGGGTGTATGGGGTTGGCATTATTTAGCTGCCGCACAAACTTACCCCCTGAGAGGGAAACCAACCCCTCCCTGACCGTTCTGTTGTGGTAAGAAAAATTAATCGTACCCATGCCGGTAACTACCTGGCGGGCAAAGCTATAGCGCACTACCGGTATAAGCTCCAACCGGCTGGTAAGGTTAAAGTCATGGCGGTAACGCAACTTTATATTGAAATTATACCCTTCAACCGTATTAAAATTAAGACTGGCCAGGGGTGAATAATAACGCAACCGGTCGTTATTATTCAACAGATAATTGTCCCCGAAAAGAATATCCCGGATTTGAAACCCCCGGTATTTGGCCGCTTTCAGGCTGTCGGCAGCTACTTGTTCATTCTCTGCAATTACCAGGCTGTCCAGTTTTTTATAGCCGGTTATCTCCCTGGCGGTTAGCGGCACCGGCCTTACCTGCTGCCAGAAAGCCGAATCGGAATTAGCCGCCAGCGAATCTACCGAATAAGCGTAGTTCCCTACCACCCGGGGCTCCCCCGACTCCTCGAGTTGTTCTTTTTCATATTCATTGATCAGTTTGCGCAGTTCTTTGCGCGACACTTCCTTGCCGGCCGCAAGTTTCTGTTTGGCTGAAATAGTATCGTTCTTTGCCTGCGCAGCCAGTGCTGCGGCCAGCTCTTCAGCAACTTTTTCATCTATCACCTTCAGCGCGGTGGGCAGATCGGGGTTCAGGGCAATAACATAATCACGCACCGTAGCGAGGTAGTCATATTCAAAGGCAAAGCCCATGACCGTGCCGTTAACATCAAACTTGTGCGACACGGGCAACCAGGCCACATCGTTGATCGGGTTATATATCTGCTTTATGGTAAACTTTATACCGGCCCTGCTGGTGGTTAAATCAAGGCTGTAAATACTCCAGTAACCTTCCACTATATTAAGTATGCCGGCAAACACATCATCGCCCCGGGAGCGGGGCGTTACCTTTATTTTACTCACTTCATACTGGCGGTCGGTAAAGGTGCCGAGGTAGGTGAAGTTATAATAAGCAAAAGCCCGGGGCGATAACGGGGAAATTGCCCCGGCCAGTATGGGCTCATAAAAACTGCCCATGATATAGGCATTGGGTGATGTGCCGTTATCCTGGCCACTCGTTCTTACATAGATAACCTTCTCGGAGAACGTATTGGGCCGCTGATATTTTATTTCGCTGATGGATTCCGACACGAAAGTAAAACTGGAATCGATGCCCTCCCGGGCCAATTTCCTGCGTAAAAAGAACGGGGCGTTAAGCAACCGCCCTGAGCCTTTAATGTACACCTGGGCGCTAAAGCTATCGATTTGCTGTACATGGTATTTGCTCTTGGCAATGGCCTTGCGCATAATGGTATAGGCCGGGTCTTCCGCTTTGGCACTTATTTCTACGGCCTGCAACACCAGGGCTTCCGGTTCCAGGGCAATATCGGCCTGCCGGTAGCCGTTGCCAATAGTAAATTTCTGCTCCCGGGCGGCATAGCCGAGGTATTGAAAGACGAGGGTATAGGTACCGGGCGGCAGCGACAGGTGATAGTGGCCTTCAATATTGGTGGCCGTGCCGGTTTCGGTTTCTTTCACATAAATAGTAGCAAACGGCAGCGGTTCCCCATGGTCATCATACACCACCCCTTTTATACCCCCCGCGGCCTGGGCCCGCGTAACAGCCGGCAGGGCTGCCAGGCAGAACATCAGGATTAGCCCGGGGATGCCTGTTAAATTAAACGAATGTGTCACGCTATAAAGACGAAAACAGGTTAAAATAGTTACCCATACGCTTTTTTTGTCCCCACCCTTAGCGGTACAGCTTTCTGGCCCTGATTATTTCCCTGACGGCATCGGGTACCAAGTATTTTATTGATTTCTCCTGTTTTACCAACTTACGTATATAGGTTGCCGAAATATCCAGGATGGGGGCTTCAATATAGTGTACATTTTCGTGGGTGGCCAAATCAGGTTTTTGTTTGGTTGAAGAAGGCCTGGGGTACACGTAGAGTCCGTAGTTCGTTAAAATCACCTCATGGTTCTTCCAACGGGGGAAGCTGTGCAGGTTATCTTCCCCGATGATCAGGGAAAAGTCATGATCAGGGTACTTGTCGGCAAGGTAAGCCAGGGTATCTACCGTATAGCTGGGCCGGGGCATATTAAATTCTATGTCGGACACCCGCAAATGGTAGCTGCCCGCAATAGCCGCCTGCACCATATCGTAGCGGTCGAATTCATGAAGCAGGGATTTAGATGATTTATGTGGGTTTTGCGGGGAAACCACAAACCATACCTGCTGCAGGTCGGAGGTTTCTACCATAACATTGGCAATGATTAAATGGCCGATATGCACCGGGTTGAACGAACCGAAGAACAGCCCTATTTTCACTATGCTAACTGTTTAGGAAGTTATCAACTAAGGTTTCTGCTTGTGTTAACGAAGTAGCCAGGTCATCGTTGACAATAGTTACGTCAAATTGATCTTCAAACCCCAGCTCAAACCGGGCTTTATACAACCGTTGCGACAGGCTCTCCTCTGTTTCGGACCCCCGGTGGCGCAGGCGTTCCTGCAGTACTTCAAAAGAGGGCACCCTGACAAACACGGCCAGCGCCTGGTCGCGAAAATATTTTTTCAGGTTCACCCCGCCTTTCACGTCCACATCAAAAACCACGGCTTTCCCCTGCTGCCAGATGCGCTCGACCTCGGCTTTCAGGGTGCCGTAAAAATTGCCGGGGTAAACTTCTTCCCACTCCACAAATTCGTCATTGTCTATCTTTTGCTTAAATTCTTCCGGGGTAAGAAAGTAATAGTCTTTGCCGTCTTCCTCTTTGCGGCCCCGTTTATCGCGGGTGCAGGCGGATATGGAGAAAGCCAGCCTGGGATTATGCTTTAATAAGTGCCTGACAAGGGTAGTTTTGCCCGACCCTGACGGGGCTGAAAAGATAATTGCCTTGCCGGTAGTCATTTTGCAACCTCTATCTTTTGCCGGATTTCGGTAACCACTTCTACCGGCAGTTTAACATTTTTGCCTTTTTTCTGCACTACTTCGCGGATGGCCCTTTCCACATCATAGTTATCATAACATTGATAACAGCCATCGATATGTTTTAGCACATAGTCATTGTCTTCCTGGGTTGATTCATCATCCAGCATCAGCCTGACCAACTCCAGGCAATGCTCTTCTTCGGGGCATCGTTTGGTTTTATCACCAAAGGTGCGGCCTAACCATCGCATTAACTTTCCCATATCACTTTATTTATACCCCATTTGCGCAGCATAAGCCGCCAGTTTTGCTTTTAACATATTCCTGGCCCGGTGCAACCGTGAGCGTACAGTGCCTATAGGGATATCCAGTATTTTGGCCATCTCATCGTATTTAAACCCTTCCAGGTCACATAATATAATTACTGTCCTAAAATCCACAGTGAGTGAATTAAGTGCCAGGGTAACTTCATCGCCCAGTTTATCGCGCACGGTTTCGGCCCGTAAATCAACCGTAATATCGCGGGGGCTGGTACCCTTGCCCGAATCATAGTACGCTTCAACCTCTTGATAATCTACCATGCCCGGGGCCTTGCTTTTTTTGCGGTAGTCGTTGATAAAGCTGTTCTTCATAATCCTGAACAACCACGCTTTGGCATTAGTTCCTTGGGCAAATGAGTGGATAAACCGGTAGGCCTTCATGCTGGTATCCTGCAACAGGTCTTTGGCATCGTCTTCATTAAAAGTCAGCTTGAAAGCAAAATTATATAATGCCTCGAGATGAGGCATAAACTCACGTTCAAATAACTCCGTTTTCTGACGGTCGGGTTTGGTTGATTGTTCTTCCTCCACGAGCCCAAAAATATCAAAAATTAAGGGAGAGCAGGTTGAATAAGGGCAAAACAATTGTTGGTCCTCCCTTACCGTCTGAAAGACGGGGTATAGATATTGTATTTTTCTAATTTAAAACTGGATGTTTATAATTATTTATACAGAAATAAAATCTTTATTGGTTTATTATTAACATTTTTTCCACTTAGACCCAATAGATTTGCATTAATTCAAAATTGTACTATATTTACAACATTCTATTAGTTAGTAGTGACTCAAAAAAAACTAGAGAACACTCTTTATGGCGGCAAAAAAAAGAAAATTCCAGGAGGAAATTTGGATGGGGCACTATAATGAGCTCCGCGATTTCCAGAAGCGAACAGGCCAACCACATCCGGGGCCTAGAGATCCGGAAGTAAAATTGTACCACTGGTGTAAAAACCAACGCAGGTTTTACAAAATCGGCAAGCTTGCCGAGCACCGGGCCAAATTGTTGGAAGACATTGGCTTTAAGTGGGTAAACAGGAACTCCACCTTTGATCAAAGGGTGAAGCAGTTACTTGAGTATGCGAAGGAACATGGTTCGTTACACGTAAGCCAGGTTGCCTATCCTAAAGATTCGGCCAATCACAAGCTCTCGCGTTGGGTAAATGAGATGCGCAGGCTGTATAACGAAAACCGGCTGTCCATCGACCGGATAAACACCTTGAATAAAATCGGGTTTATCTGGAATATGGAAGATGAGCGGTTTTCGCGCAATCTGGCCAAATTAAAGCGATTTTATAAGCATCACGGGCATTGGGATGTACCCCAGGCCGGCCGTAACAAGAAGTTAGGCGAGTGGGTGGCCCAGATCAGGTGCCGTGGCCTCACCAAGCCTCATTATGTGAAGGCCCTGAATGATGCCGGTTTTGTGTGGGAGGGTAAAAAAATCAGGATGCGCAAGGCCAAGGAGGCGATGAAAGAAATCGACATTTACAATAAGCTTAAAGGAAGCAAAAAGAAGAAAGCAAAAAAGTAGCTTCTTCGACTTAACCGTCACGCATTCTATCCAATAGCTTATTCAGGGTTTCTTTGTCCTTTTGGTTGAACTTGCCAAAGGTTTTAGCCATGTGCTGGTTAAGGGGCTTATCAATGCTGTTTAACAGCGCCAAACCTTTATCGGAAATTAAGATATCTACCAGCCGTTTATCGGTTTTGGTGGTAGTCCGCTTAACCAGCCCTTTTTTTACCAGCCGGTCAACGATGCGGGAAGCATCCGACATCTTATCCAGCATGCGGTCGCGGATTTGTGACGTGGTATAAGGCTTCGGGTAGTTACCCCGCAAAATACGCAGCACGTTAAACTGCTGGGAGGTAATGCCGTATTGCTTAAAAAAAACCTTTTGCGTTTCTTTAAAGCAATTGTAGGTGTAGATAAAGTTTAATGATAATTTCTGGTCGTCACTAACAAATGCCGACTGCTGAATGGCTTGCTCGAGCTTCATAAACAATATAGGTTAAGCTTAAAAATTAACTCAATCCGTGCTGTCGGGCATAGGTAACGTACCCCGGGTCCAACAAGAGGTCAATGACAAAAACCCTTGCCTTTCCTGTAGCTGCCAAGCTGAGTTCCCTCTCATCCTCAAAACGAACAAAATCGTGTGGTTTCAGGGGCTGATTGTTTGCCAGCACATTACCCTCCAGCACATAAAAGGACCTCGTTTTGTCCCTCTCCAAAGTTAGTGAATAACTACTATTTTCAACCACAATTTCATAAATCTCTACCCCCCTGGAAGACATTTTTAAAGGCGATGCCGGCCCGGTATATTTTTTCACCGCTGCCCCGGCAAACCTCTCCGTTTTAAACACTCCGGCCGGGTAATTATCGTAGGAGGCCGGCTCCTGCATGCTCACACGCAGGTCGGGGTCAAACCATAGTTGAAAAAACGAACTGTTGGCCCGTACCCGCTCGGCATGGGTAATGCCGCTGCCAGCCCGGATAATCTGCACATCGCCTGCGTTAAGGTCTTGCCACTCCTGCAGTTTCGAATCGTAATGCTGCAAAGAGCCGCTGATGACAAACGAGAGAATTTCAAAGCCCTGGTGCGGATGTTCGCCAATCAGGCTTTCCTCCCCGGGTGTCCAGGCGTGGGCCCAATACAGGATATTGGCATAAGGTTTTAACGGCCCGCCATCTTGCGGGAAACCAATGGGTTTGTTCTCCAGGATAGCACCCTGATTAAATTGCCCGAAGGCCTGTTCCTGCCGTGTATAAATTGTTAGTGCCATAGCCCAAAGGTAAATTATAATGGTTAAACATCAATTTCCCCGGGGTAACTATAATTCTTTCAGCAGCCGTTTGGCTTCCTTATATACGCCCTGCTTGCGGCCGGCAATTTTCTTAACCTGCTTAAAGTAAGCTTTGGCCTCGGCCTTCCGGTCATCGTCACGGGCAATGCGCCCCAGGTTGAGCAACGAATACAAACAATAGCCGGTTTCCATGGCCTCTTTCTGGCGGGCAAACGCTACGGCCTGCAGGTAATATTTTTCGGCTTCCCGGCTTTTGCCGCGGGCATGGTAAGCCTGCCCGAGGAAAAAGGCGGCATAGCGCCCGGCCGTGCCCTCATAGCCAAACATAGCCGAATCTACCCGCGCCAGTATTTGTTTGGCCACCGGCTCCATCTGGCGGTACAGGTGGGCAGAATACAGGTAGCGGGCATAATACCGATGGAAATACGGGTTATTGGGGTAGTGCTCATGCAGGTACTTGGCGATGACCAGCGCTCCGGTGTAGTCGTGCTTCTCGTTGGCAAGGATTTGCATCAAAAAGATTTGCGCCTCAATCCGGGTATAAAAAGCATTTAATGACACCTCCCGCAGTTGTTGCAGCCCTAATTCTTTGTCCCCGTCAGGAAAAAAAGCCAGGATCGGTTTGAGGATAGGATAGTTTTCGGGAATCCACACCGAAAAATAGTTGTACAGGGCATCGCCAAACAGCAGTTCGGGGCTCAGGTAGCTCACCGCCCGGCTGATTTCGAGGTACTTCAGCGCACTGCGCCCGGCCGCGGCCGCCCGGCCCCACTGGCCGCGGTCCGAATACAAACGGCCTTTAAACCCATAGGTAGCGGCCAGGAAAAAGGCCCCTTCTACCCGCTTCTTAGGATCGTCAAGCATCCGCCCGGCTATCATAATAGTGGTATCCATATAATAGTGAAAGCGTTCGTCAAAATCCTTCACCTCCGTATCCGGCATCATCTTCCACCATTCGTTCAGGCCCAGCAGGAAATAAGCCAGCGGGCTCTCCGGGTGTTTCTGCATCAGCCAGTGATATTGCTTACTGGCCTCCCTGAAATCGAAATTATACATGGCATTCATAGCCTCGGTAGCCTCTATCTGCACCGTCATATCGGCAATCAGCAATTCGGTACTATCGGTTTGAGCAGCACTTGTAGCCGCAGTAAACAGGAAAAATAATATCAGCCAGCGCATGTTTGTCAAAAATATCGAATCTATTGTGTATATATAACGTAAAACAGTTGAATTAAAGTTTACCTATTTTTATGCCTATGCTCAAGCCCTGGAGAAAACCACTTGCCTACGCCCTCGATACCGATACCATGGCCTATTTTCTGGCGCTCTGCATTATTACTTTTCTGGTATTATTCGCCAAAAAAGGCCTGGTAGAAAATGAAACGGTAGCTTTCCAGATTTTGCAGGAAGAGGGGCGTTTTGGCATTTTTCGGGTACTCAATACACTGCAGTTCCTGGCCATCCCGGTTATTTACGCTTTTAAGGTAACGGTAATTGCTTTTGTGCTGTGGGTGGGCGCCTTTATGTTCGGCTACCGCATCACCTACAAGCAAATGTGGCATATTGCCCTGGTGGCTGAAACGGTTTTTCTGCTGCCCGAGTTTGTTAAAATCATGTGGTTTATCCTGATTGACCACGAGCCCGACATTATTGAGATCACCTCCTTTTACCCCCTCTCGCTGATGAACCTGGCAGACCCCGAAACCCTGGCGGCCAGGTTTCAGTACCCGCTGAAAGCCCTCAACCTTTTTGAGGCACTCTACTGGCTGGTGTTGGTAGAAGCCGTACACCTTACTGCCAACAAAAAGTGGCCTGTTGCCCTGGCCATCGTTTGCACCACCTATGTGCCCGGATTTTTGTTTTGGTTGTTTTATTATACGCAAGTTTATAAATAATGATTTTGTGGTTAATCTTTGTGAAATAGCCTGTACAATACTTATTAATCAGCCATATTTTGCTAATTTCGCCAACGCATATGAAGTAATACTATGAATTTCAGGAAACTCAATAATATAACCGGCTGGCTTGTTTTTTTAATTGCCTTGATTACCTATGCCATTACCGTGGAAGACACGGCCAGTTTCTGGGATGTGGGTGAGTTTATTGCCGTATCGTATAAACTTATGGTACCGCACCCGCCCGGGGCCCCTTTCTTTCTTTTGCTGGGCAGGATGGCCTCTTTCCTCAGTCTGGGCGATGTATATCAGGTGGCTTATTGGATTAACATGGTAAGTGTGGTTGCCAGCGCCTTCACCATTTTATTTATGTTCTGGACCATCACCCTGTTTGCCCGAAAATTATTGAACGTAAAAGAGGATATGCCAACGGCCCAGAGGGTGGCAGTGTTAGGGGCCGGTCTGATTGGCGCCCTTATATATACCTTTTCCGACACTTTTTGGTTTTCGGCTGTGGAAGCGGAAGTGTATGCCATGTCATCGTTCCTCACGGCTTTTGTAGTGTGGGCCATGCTTAAGTGGGAGTTAATTGAGGATGAAAGCCGCGCCAACCGCTGGTTGATCCTGATTGCCTATGTCTTCGGTCTGTCTATCGGGGTACACCTGCTCAACCTGGTAGCCATTCCGGTACTGGGCCTGATTTATTACTTTAAAAAATATCCGCAGGTTACTTCGCGGGGCATTATCGGCACCCTGGGCATCAGCGGCCTGATCATCATTATAATTAACAATGGCATTATTCCCGGCCTGCCTTCCCTGGCGGGCAAGATGGAGATATTTTTTGTTAACGCCCTGGGGTTACCTTTCGGTTCCGCCATTATTTTTCTGGTGTTGCTGTTGGTAGGCGGGCTTGTCTATGGCATCTATTATTCACAACAAAAGGCCAACGTTTTGCTTAACACGGCCCTGCTTTCCCTGGCCTTTATCTTAATCGGCTATTCATCCTACACCCTGGTGGTCATCCGCTCGGCCTATGACCCGCCCATTGACGAAAACAACCCCGAAGATGTGATGAGTGTGGTTTCCTATCTTTTACGCGAGCAATACGGCAGCCGGCCCTTGCTTTACGGCCAGTATTTTACAGCCGAAATCATTGACCAGCAACGGGGTGAGCCGGTTTATGTAAAAGGCAAAGACAGCTATGTGATTGCCGATTATAAGCTTGAAAACAAGTACGATCCCAAACAAATGACCATCCTGCCCCGGATGTGGTCTGCAACCCATGCCGCCAAGTACCGGGAGATCATGGGGTTAAAACCAGGCGAAAAACCCAACTTTGCAGATAATATCGTGTACATGTTCAAGCAGCAAATGGGGCATATGTACTGGCGCTATTTTATGTGGAACTTCTCCGGTCGCGAGAGCGATATTCAAAACGCTTCCTGGCTGGGGCCATTAGATGCCTTTGCCGATGTACCGGCAAGTGTAGCCAGCAACCGCGGCCGCAATAATTATTTTATGCTGCCCCTGTTGCTGGGCATCATCGGCATGGTTTTCAGCTATTACAGGAACCCGAAACAGTTCTTCATCATCCTGGCCCTGTTCTTCCTTACCGGCCTGGCGCTGATCCTCTACCTTAATTCGCCCCCTACCGAGCCACGTGAGCGGGACTATATTTATGTGGGCTCGTATTATGCTTTTGCCATTTTTGCCGGCTTTGGCGTGTTGGGGATTATCACCCTGCTGTCGAGGTATATGAAACCGGTGATGGCCGGGGGTATAGCCGTTGTGCTGTCACTTTCTGCCCCCCTGGTTATGGCCAGCCAGAACTGGGATGACCATGACCGCTCCGACCGGTTTTTCTCGGTAGATTCGGCCAAAAACTTTTTGGCCTCCTGCGCCCCCAACGCTATTTTGTTCACCGGTGGCGATAACGATACTTTCCCGCTATGGTATGTGCAGGAGGTAGAAGGCTTCCGCACCGATGTCAGGGTAGTGGTACTCAGTTACTTCAACACCGACTGGTACATCCAGCAGATGACCCGGCCGGCCTATGAATCGGCCCCTTTCCCGTTCTCCCTGCCGGTGGAAGAATACCGCCAGGGTGGCCTTAATGACTTCCTGCTGTACGACCCGAACAGTGGTATTTCGGGGGCCATAAACCTAAAACAATACCTGCGCCTGCTGAAAGACAATATCCCCCAGTTGCGCTATGAGACCAAGGCCGGGGCCAGCCATATTGTGCCCAGCAAGCAAATGTACTTAGATGTGGATACGGCCAAAGTGCTTAGCTTAGGCATCATCCCCGAGAACATGCAAAACCTGCTGGTAACACGTATGCAGTGGAAAATGAAGAAAAACTACCTGGAGAAGAAGGACCTGGCCGCCCTCGACCTGATTGCCACCAACAACTGGGAGCGGCCCATTTATTTCAACAATACTTCGCGCATGGGGATCGGCCTCGACCTGGATGACTACCTGGTACAAGAGGGTAACGCCTTCAGGTTACTGCCGATGACCAATGGCATGAAGGATGTTGACATGGTAAACACGGATATTATGTATGATAACCTGATGCATAATTTCTATTACCGGGAGTTGGATAACCCCAAGGTTTACTATAATGAAGATTACCGCAAATTTGTATTGAACATGCGGGCCAGCTTTAACACCCTTACGGCTGCCCTGATCAACGAAAACAAGAATGAAAAGGCACGGGAAGTAGCCCTGAAAAACCTGGCGTTAATGCCCGACACATCGGTGCCCTATGATTATACCACCGCCTCCACCGTAGAGTATTTGCTCATGTTGGGCGAAAAAGAAAAGGCAATTGAAATAGCGAAGCTACTGGGCCAGCGGGCCGATGAAAAAGTAGGGTATTATATCAAAGCCGGCAATAATATCAGTTACCAGCTTGAAGCCAACCTGGCCATCCTCCGCGGGCTGGCGCAAACCATGGCCCGCTACGGGGAGCTTGAACTGGCCCAGCAATTTGGCGATGCCCTGGAAAGTTATTACGACATGCTGCAAATGAACCGTGGCAGTGGCTTAACGCGTTAGCATGGCCAGCAAGTCAAGGCTGGTATCGGCATCATCGCTGATAAGGTAATCCTCGTGGGTAATTGAGGCCACCAGTTCGTTGTCAGTTGCCTGCAGTTTGTTGCGGTTCAGGCGGTTCATGATTTCATAAGGTATCTTCAACATAAAAGCCGGCAGGCGGTGCTGCAAATCCAGCACATCAAAACGGGTCAGGCGCTGCACCGACTCTTTGTTCTGACGATAGTACTCCATCACCTTGGCATTACCGGTGATGCCCCGCATTGTTACCTTGCTAAAATAGGGTTGACAAAGCCCGGTTAGTTCAGCAGCGGTGTATTCACGGATATGCCAGGGGTTACGGCTCAGGCTGAGCTTGCTATTGGGCGTGGTAAGCAGGGCCACCCCTCCCGGTTTCAGTACGCGGGCTATCTCCTGCAGGTAGTGCCGGTCATCTTTGATATGCTCAATTACCTGAAAAGAAATAACCGTATCAAATTTAGCTTCCGGAAAAGGCAAAGGCGGGATAACAGCCGGGTAAAACTCTGCCTGCGGGTAAGCCACCGAAAGCTTGTCAATCACCCCGGTAATTTTATCAATGCCAATAAAATTCTTTACCTGTTCCTGCAGCAAAGCTACCCCACGGCCCTCTCCACAGCCTATTTCCAGCAGTTCGCCCTGCACATAATCCCGGGCAATGTAATACGCCTTTAACAGCCGCTGGTGCACAGGGTTGTCGGAAGTAATTTTATCGGAAGCGATTTCGGTAGTATAAACGGCCATAGCGTTTGGTAGCAGGCGCAAATTTCGCAAATAATTTGGTCACAAAATTCAACTTGGCAAAAGATTTACTTATTTTACGGTAATTGTGTGCCCATGATTCAATTATGCCAAAAAACTATCCTGATTATTGCCATGCTCGTCATGGCCGGGCATGCTGAAAACAGCTTTGCCCAACCGCAACTCACCAGTACCGATTTCAGTTTTCAGTTCCGGGCCAACTCCCCCATGCGGGCGCAAATAATCAGCGGGCGGCAGGACTCTACCGCTATTTTACTGGTAAACCTGCAGGCCCCACTCGACAGCCTGAGAAAATTCACGGTTAGCTATTCCTTGCTGGCTAACCCGGAGGATATAATAACCAAAAAATTAGCGCTTAACCCCCTTGCCACTTATTTTCAGCATGAAGATGCCAACGGCACCCTGTTTGCCATCAAAGCCAGGGTTGACCGGGCGAGATACATTGTTTTATGGCTGCGCGACTCTACCAAGAACATTACCTACCCTTACCTGAAAAGGATAGCAAGGAGAAATAATGTAGATGACATCATACTCAAAAGCGCCCGGTCTAATACCACTATTTTCAACAACTTCCTGCCGCTGGGCACTACCGTGCAAACAGCCAGTTTATTTCAAAACCTGTATTCGGTTACAGTTGATCTGTATGATTATCACTTTTTACCGGCCAAACCCCCGATGGTGGTAAAACCTGACTCAGTAAATGTTCCTTTTACGGTGGAAAGGTCCGTTATCAAAGCTTCTACTGACAGCATTGCCCTCACAGAAAAAGGCTTATATTATTTTCACTGGACAAACGCCTCCATTGGCAGGTCGGTAATCGTCCGGGAGAAATCCTACCCCAAATTTACCAAAATCGAGCGCCTGGTAGAAAGCATCCGCTATTTAACCACCAACGAAGAGTACGAAAAAATGACAACCTCTTTCAAAAAAAAGGAGCTGTTTGATGAGTTTTGGTTGAACAATGCCAAATCACCCGCAAAAGCCAAACGTGTTATTCGCGCGTATTACAAAAGGGTGCGGGAAGCGAATACGCTTTTTACCTCCTATAAAGAAGGCTGGAAGACCGATATGGGGATGATCTACATTATTTTTGGCCCCCCATCTAAAGCAATTATGAAAGATGAAGGCGTTATGTGGATTTATGACAAAACCTTTGAATTGCCCCGGGTGGCATTTTTCTTCAAGCACATTAACACCGCCTTTACTGACCAGCATTATGTATTGGTGCGTAAACCCGAGTTCCAGAACTTATGGTACCGCACTATCGACCTGTGGCGGTCGGGCAAAAAAGAATTCTGATGATAAAAAATAATGATATGGTCTTTGGCCTCAGACCGGTAATTGAGGCCATTAAAGCCGGCAAAACCTTTGACAAGCTGTTTGTGAAAAAAAACCTGGCCGGGGAACTGGCCAGCGAGTTGCTGCATCTGGCCAAAGCCAATAAAGTAGTGCTTACCCGGGTGCCCCAGGAGAAGCTCGACCGCCTCACGCGGAAAAACAATCAGGGGGTGGTGGGGTTCATCTCGCCCATTGAGTTTGCCAACATCGACCACATTATTGATCAATGTTTTGCCGAAGGCCGCGACCCCCTGGTGCTGGCCCTGGACCGGATTACCGATGTCCGTAATTTTGGTGCCATTATCCGTACAGCCGAGGGCGCAGGGGCAGATGCCGTTATTGTACCGTCACGGGGTGCTGCCCAGGTATCGGGCGATGCCATGAAAACTTCGGCCGGGGCTTTAAACCTGGTGCCCGTTGCCCGCACCAATAACCTGCCGGCCTTGCTGGGCGCACTGCAAAAAAGCGGCCTCAGCCTGGTGGCCTGCACCGAAAAAACCGCGGCCAGTATTTACGAAGTGCCTTTTGCCCGGCCTACGGTAATTATTATGGGGGCCGAGGATACCGGCATTGATCCGGAAATCCTCTCCTTTTGTGATTTCAAAGCCAAGATCCCCATGGCCGGCAAAATCGCTTCGCTGAATGTGGCTACTTCGGCAGGCATTGTGCTCTACGAAGCCATAAGGCAACGAAAATTTGCTCCCTGACTATAAAAAATGGCTGCTTTTCGATACCTGAATGTCATGCACGATGGTTTTAAGCTCGGTAGGGCTGTTTTTATTGCATATTAAAATCGCATTGCCATAATCCGTAATGAGGCAGTCATTCACCCCGCTCACGACAATCAGTTTATCCTTGGGCCCGCTGATGGTGCAATTGGTACTGTTATAGATCATGGCATTGGCTTTCACCATATTGCCCTGCTCATCCTTTTTACTCACCTCGTACAGCGATCGCCAGGAGCCCAGGTCAGACCAACCGAACTCGCCCAGCACCACATAAACATTATCGGCTTTTTCCAGAATGCCGTAATCAATAGAAATGTTCTTACACTGGGCGTAAGCTTCATCTATAGCTTTTTGCTCTTGCTGGGTGTAAAAATGTTTGGCCACACCGGTAAAAACTTCGGCCATTTCGGGCAGGTATTGGCTAAACGCCTGCTTGATGGCCCTGGCCGACCAGACGAAAATGCCGGCATTCCACACAAACTCACCACTCTCTATAAACTTTACCGCCAGGTCTTTGGCTGGTTTTTCGGTAAAGGTTTTAACTTTTTTAACTTTAGCGTTGCTGTTTTCCATATATTGAATGTAGCCGTAGCCGGTCTCCGGGCGGTTGGGGGTAACCCCAATGGTAACCAGCTTATCCTCCGCTTTAGCCGTCTTCAGGGCATCATTTATAATGGCCAGAAAGGCCCTTTCCTTAAACACCACATGATCAGCCGGGGAGACAATAATAGTAGCCCCAGGATCTTTGGCAGCAATTTTATAGCAGGCATACGCTATACACGGGGCCGTATTGCGCTGAAACGGCTCCAGCAACACCTGGTCTTTCTTAAGGGCCGGCAGTTGCTCAAAGATCAAATCATTATAACGGCTATTCGACACAATAAAAATGTTTTCAACCGGTACCATCTCATTAAAACGGTCGAAAGTCATCTGCAACAAGGTCTGTCCTACCCCCAATACATCAAGAAATTGCTTAGGTTTTTCGACCCGGCTAAAAGGCCAGAAACGGGTGCCTGACCCTCCTGCCATGATTACTACATAGGTATTTGGCATATATTTACAGTTTTTTTGTCGCGATTTATAAAAATCAGCCTATAAAGCTAATTTTTCTTGTTTTATGCGTTCAGATTATTTGAAAATTTCCTTATCTTCATGAAATAAGGTATTGTGTTTGCTTTGCGGCAAAGATACTTAACAATGTGTATTCATAGACCATAGTTGAAAAATTGCTGACAGATGTTAGTAGAGCAAGATGATAAATTAAGGGTTGCGCTGAAGGAGATATTTGGCTTTGACAAATACCGCGGTAACCAGGAGGAGATTATAAAGAGCATTTATAATGGTAATGATACGTTTGTGATCATGCCAACGGGTGCCGGCAAATCGCTTTGTTACCAGTTACCGGCCGTGGTCCTGGGGGGCACCGCTATTATTATCTCCCCGCTCATCGCCCTGATGAAGAACCAGGTGGACCAAATGCAGGCTTTTGGTATAGATGCCCGTTTTTTAAATTCAACCTTATCAAAAACAGAAGCCCGCAAGGTGAAAGAGGATACCCTGGCCGGCAAGGTCAAGCTGCTTTACGTGGCGCCCGAGTCATTAACCAAAGAAGAAAATGTTGCGTTTCTCAAACAGGCCAATATTTCTTTTGTGGCGGTTGATGAAGCCCATTGTATATCCGAATGGGGGCACGATTTCCGGCCGGAATACCGCAGGATCAAGACCATTGTGCATGAGTTGGGCGCCCACCCGATTATTGCCCTGACTGCCACCGCTACGCCAAAGGTGCAGCAAGACATCATGAAAAACCTGGAAATGGAAACTTCCGGGGTATATAAGAGTTCGTTTAACCGCGATAACCTGTATTATGAAGTCCGGCCGAAGCAGGACACCAAAAAACAGTTGATTAAGTTCCTGAAAGCCCAAAATGGCAAGTCGGGTATTGTCTATTGCCTGAGCCGCAAAAAGGTGGAGGAAATTGCCGAGTTGCTGACGGTAAATGATATTAAAGCGGCCCCCTACCATGCCGGCCTCGACAGCAAAGAGCGCATGAAGAACCAGGATGATTTCCTGAATGAGGATGTGGATGTGATTGTGGCTACCATTGCGTTTGGCATGGGCATCGACAAGCCCGATGTGCGGTTTGTGGTACACTACGATGTGCCCAAATCGCTGGAGGGATACTACCAGGAAACCGGGCGGGCAGGCCGTGACGGTATCCACAGCCAGTGCCTGATGTTCTTCAGCCATAACGATATCCTGAAACTGGATAAGTTCAACAAAGACAAGCCGGTGCAGGAAAGGGATAACTCGCGGCTGCTGCTGGAGGAAATGACCTCCTATGCCGAATCGGCCGTGTGCCGCAGGAAACAGTTGTTGCACTATTTTGGCGAATCTTATGATGCCGAAAACTGTAATAACTGCGACAATTGCCTGCACCCTACCGAAACCTATGCCGGGGAAGACTACGTGAAAACCGTGCTGGAAACAGCCCTGCTTACCGAAGAGCGTTTTGGCATGTTGCACCTGGTAGATGTAATTACCGGCAAAAAATCGGATTATGTAACCAGTTATAAACACGACCAGTTGCCTGTTTTTGGGACGGGCAATGAGCAAACAGAAGACTTCTGGCGCTCGGTCGTGCGGCAAAGTTTGCTTAATGAGTTTCTTTCGAAGGATATCAATAACATCGGGGTGCTGAAAGTAACCGAAAAAGGCAGGAACTTCCTTAAAGACCCCTTTAAGGTTACCTTGTTTAAAAACCATGATTACACCAACCTGAAGCAAGAAGATGAGGAGGTCGGGCAAATGGTACAAACGGCCCACGCCTACGATGAAACCCTGTTTAGTATGCTGAAAAACCTGCGTAAATCCGTTGCCAAACACAGGGGTGTACCCCCCTATGTGGTTTTTCAGGACCCTTCTTTGGAGGAAATGGCCACTACCTTCCCCTGTACGCTGGAAGAATTGCAAAAGGTTAATGGTGTAGGCCATGGCAAAGCACTTAAGTTTGGCCGGGAGTTTGTAGAGCTGATCAGCAATTATGTAGAAGAAAACGATATCATTACCGCTTTTGATGTTACGGTAAAATCTACCGTTAACAAATCCAAAAACAAGGTATTTATTATCACCCAAATTGATAAAAAACTCGACCTGGAAGAAATAGCGGAGGCCAAGGGCCTGTCGATGGGTGAGTTACTCACTGAGATTGAGAATATCGTGTCGTCAGGCACCAAGCTCAACCTGGACTATTATATCGACCAGGTTATTGATAATGAGCGCCAGGATGACCTGTATGATTATTTCCTCAATGCCGAGACCGACAGCATTGAAGTGGCGCTGGAGGATGAAGACAATGACGAATACAGTGAAGAAGAAATCCGCCTGATGCGAATTAAATTCCTTTCCGAGTATGCCAATTAATTATGGGCAGCCGATATTTGCGGCAATAATTTTTACACCATGAATGTACTCGTATTAGGCTCCGGTGGCCGGGAACATACCCTGGCCTGGAAGATAGCCCAAAGCAGCAAATGTGATACCCTGTATATTGCCCCCGGTAATGCCGGTACCGCTGCTGTGGGAAAGAACCTCAGCATTGCAGTATCCGATTTTGCAGGGATTGCCGGGGCCATTGCAGAACATGCTATCCGTCTGCTGGTAATCGGCCCGGAAGACCCCCTGGTAAACGGGCTGCGGGATTATTTGCTGGGCCAGCCCGGCCTGCAAAACCTGATGATTATCGGGCCGGATGCAGCCGGAGCGCAATTAGAAGGCAGCAAGGACTTCGCCAAAGCGTTTATGCAGGAAAACAGTATTCCCACGGCTGCCGCTAAATCGTTTACCGCTAATGAAATCGACCGGGCCTACGGCTACCTAGAAGAACAACCAACCCCGATAGTAATAAAAGCCGATGGGCTGGCTGCCGGCAAGGGAGTTATCATAGCCCCGTCAAAAGATGAGGCCCGGAAGGCCGTAAAAGACATGTTGCTCAACAATAAATTTGCTGAAGCCGGCCGTAAAATACTTATTGAGCAATACCTTGATGGCATTGAACTCTCGGTGTTTGTGCTTACCGATGGCAAGCATTATAAAGTTTTACCCGAGGCCAAAGACTATAAACGCATAGGCGAACAAGACACCGGCCTGAATACCGGGGGCATGGGCGCAGTGTCGCCCGTACCTTTTGCCACGGAAAAATTTTTACAGAAAGTAGAAGAAAAAGTCATCCGCCCCACCCTCACCGGGCTTAATAAAAGGGGTATTGACTATATCGGTTTTCTGTTTATCGGTCTGATGAACGTGGCTGGTGAGCCGTATGTGATTGAATATAATGTACGCATGGGAGATCCTGAGACCCAGGTGGTTATCCCCCGCTTGCAAGGTGATTTTCTGGAAACCCTGATCGCTGCTGCCAGCGGGAAACTTAATACGATCAACCTGACCGTAACCCCCGCCACAGCTACCACCGTAGTGGGTGTAGCCGGGGGCTATCCTGAACAATATGCCCGGGGCAACCCTGTTACAGGCCTGGCGGAACCTATGGAGGCCCTGGTTTTCCATGCCGGCACGAAAGCAGCAGAAAACAAGGTGGTAACCAATGGCGGGCGGGTACTGGCCGCCACGGGCATGGGCAACTCGTTACCCGAAGCCTTAAACAAAAGTTATGCCGCCCTGAAGAAAATCAACTGGCAGGATATGTATTACCGCAGGGATATCGGTCAGGATTTATTAAACCCTGGCGAATGAAAATGACAGGCCGGGTATCCTTTTACCTGAGTAATTTCATTATTTTAGCATCTGCATAACTAATTTTTCGATGGGAGCATGCGGTACATGTAGTTTAAACGGGGGCGCCATAGCACATGGCTGCAACTCCGGTGGTTGTCTGACAGGCGGCTGCAATAAGCTAAATGTTTTCGACTGGCTGGCCGATATGAATGAAACCCGCGAAAACCGCTTTGATGTGGTTGAGGTCAGGTTTAAAAACGGCCGTAAAGGGTTTTACCGTAATAAAACCAACCTCGAATTACATACCGGTGATTCGGTGGTGATAGATGTCCCCAATGGCCACCATATCGGCTACGTATCGTTGCAGGGTGAACTGGTGCGCCTGCAGATGAACAAGAAAAAGGTAAAAAATGATGAATCGATACGGCAGATTTACCGCCTGGCTTCATCACACGACATAGAAAAATACGAAAAAGTAAAAAACCGTGAAAACTCCACCTTGTACCGCAGCCGGGAGATCATCCAGCAAATGGGGCTGAAGATGAAACTCACCGATGTGGAGTACCAGGCAGACAATACGAAAGCCACTTTTTACTATTCTGCCGATGAGCGGGTGGACTTCAGGGAGTTGATAAAGGTGCTGGCCGGGGAATTCCGTATCAGGGTAGAGATGCGGCAGATCAGCCTGCGCCAGGAGGCCGGCCGCCTGGGCGGTATTGGCTCCTGCGGCCGCGAACTTTGCTGCTCTACCTGGCTAACTGATTTTAAAAGTGTTACCACCAGTGCCGCCCGTTATCAAAACCTGTCGTTGAACCCCGGTAAGCTTAGCGGCCAGTGCGGACGGCTGAAATGTTGCCTTAACTACGAGCTCGACACCTATATGCAGGCCCTGGAAGATATCCCCAAAATTGACCGGCCTTTACTCACCGAAAAAGGTGAAGCCTATTTGCAAAAGACCGATATCTTCCGCAAGATTATGTGGTTTGGCTATAGTGGCGAGAGTATGTGGCACCCGATAACGGCTGAACGGGTAAGGGAAATCATAGCGCTGAACAAAAAAGGGCAGAAGCCCGAAAACCTGCAAGTTGACCAGGACCTGGAACGGTTGGAAAAAGCCCAGGCCATTACCAATGACCTGGAGCGCCTCGACAGGAAATACACCGGCAAGCAGAAGAAGAAAAGGAAACCCAAAAACAGACACAGACGGCACCACGGTAACCAAAACAGAAAACCCAACCACAAGAAATGAGAAAATTGCTGCTACCGGTTATGGTTGGTTTGTTAGCGTTAGGCAGTTGTGACAAAAATAAGGTTTTTGAAGACACTACTGACCTGCCCAATGCTTACTGGATGGCTGATTCAATAAAAACTTTTGCCTTTACCATTACCAACCCAGACAAGGCCTATAACCTGTACTTCAACCTGCGCAACGGCCTGGAATATCCACACAGGAACATTTATGTGCAATACACTATCCGCGATTCGGCCAATACAATACGCGAGGAAGAACTACGTAATTTCCAGTTGTTCCACCCCAAATCAGGTTACCCGTTTGGCAGCGGCTCGGGCAATGTTTACCAGCATCAGTTCGATTTGCTTGTCGGCTATACCTTCCCTTTTGCCGGCACTTACCGTATCAGCCTCCAGCAATATATGCGCTATGATTCCCTGCCCCAGGTTTACTCGGTAGGGGTCAGGGTAGAAGCCCCGGAAGAATAATCGATTTGCCCTTTGTTTTGTCCGGGCCCATCAGGCATTTGTTGATTGCTGCACCTGGTTAACAAATATCCGCAGTTCTTCTTTGATAGCTTCTTCGTTCTGCCAGTAATTACGGCTAAACACCCCCTTATATTTCCAATGCTTGGCACTCAGGGTGAAAGGGGTGTAAACATGGGCATCTTTCACCGAAGGGCTTTGATAATAAAGGTCGTCATCGGTGGCAACCACCCCGAGGTACCGGCCGTCACAGGAAATGGTGATGTCGGCAAAAGGCAATTCATCCTTAGCCTCGCAGTTCACCTCTTCTTTAAGCCAGTTTTCGAGTTTGGTTTTCAGGTACCAGTCGGCACTGGCCTTATGCCTGGGCAGTGGTTGCGGACGATAGTGGCCATCGGCTACCTTTTTGGCAAACGCAAGGTACGCACGCAAGAGTTTTGGGCCTGCATTTTTGGCGGTATCCACTTTCAGGGCCTGCGGCCAGATGCTGCAGACAACAATAATCTTTTCCCTGGCCCGGGTTATGGCCACATTCAAACGGTTCGCCCCGTTAGCCATATTCAGGCTGCCAAACTGCATAACCAACTTGCCGGTTTTGTCGGGGGCGTAGGCCGTAGAGAAAATAACGATATCCTTTTCATCCCCCTGGATATTTTCAATATTCTTCACAATCAACGAAGCCGGCCATACGACACCTTCGGCAGCCGCCTTGTCCTCGAGCAAATCGAGGATCAAATCCTGCTGCCGGGCATTAAAGGTGACAATACCCACGGTTTTCCCGGGCTGCTCTGCGGTTATCCGGCTTACTATGGCCACTACTTCCTTTGCTTCCCGAAGGTTTGTCTGCTTATCCCAGATGCCCTCTACTTTCCGGTATTCTATGGCTGCCTGACGGTTGTTGACCAGTTCCCTGTCGGGCAACATGCGCAAATGGCCCTCATAAAAATGACGGTTGCTAAACGCAATAAGTTCGGGCTTTTTACTGCGGTAATGTCCCTGTAACTGCACTTCCATCAGGTATTGTGCCGATAACTCAAGCAAGGAGTCAACCTCCAGGGCTACTTCTTCTGCTTCCTCCTCTACCCGTACCTGGTATAAATCGTTGGGGCGCAACTGTTTGTTGTCACCGGCCACTACCACCTGCTTGCCACGGTACATGGCCGGGATACCCCGCTCGGTGAAACATTGCGAGGCCTCATCAAAGATTACCAGGTCAAAAAGCTGAGCCATGGGGAACACGGCCGATACGGTATCGGGTGAAGCCAGCCAACAGGGCAACAAATGAAACAATTCTTCGGCAAAGTTGGCCATTAGTTTACGCAGCGGCCATATCCGCCTTTGTTTGGTTACCTGGTGACCAAGTTCCCGGTAGGTAACCATATTCTTCAGGCGGTTGTATTCGGCATCGGCATAGGTCTGCTCTTTGGTGCGTAGTTTGAGTATCTGATGGCTGATTTTTAGCTTTTCCCGCACATTTTGTTGCAACTCCTGCTCCAGTTGCTTGAATTTTAAGGATGACACCGACCGCAATACCGGGTACTTGGTTTCAATATGCTCTATCCATTGCAGCCGTAAACTATTATCAATTACCTTAAGCACCTCTTTCGGCTTAGCGGCCGGAAACTCATCCAGGGCTTTGTTTACCACCGCCAGCTCATACGGGGCCAGCTCATTTTGCAGTTGGTCAAAATCACATAACGATTCAAAGTCCCGCTCCAGCACATAGCGGAATTGTTTGAACCAATCGCTGTCGGTAGTCAGCCTGCGCAACTGCGCTTCGGTAAAATAAATCAGCCACCGCGACCAGTGTTCGGGAATATGGTTGATGGCCATAAACAGATCATCAATTTTAGCGCGCAATTCTTCTGCCTCCAGCCCCTGCACATTAAAATACTCATTAAAATTTCGCAGCGACAAAAACAGCAATTTTGCCCTGAATGCCTGTTTTAAGGCATGCAGCCAGTTTTGCAGCGGGCCTTTCTTGAACTTGCCCTTGTACGGCTTTACCCAGCCTTTTTCATACAGCAAGGTAAGGTTATGCTCCAGGTTAAGGCGGTTATCAATCTTTTTGATCAGTACCGATAAATCTTTTTTACCGGTAGAAAGTTTATTCCGTTTAAGGATTTCCGTCACCCATTGGCGGTCTTTGGAAAACAGCCGCCAGGAGATATACTTTAAGAAGTTCCTGCGTGCCACTATGGCCGATTGCAATGACTTCTGAAATTCACCAAGTTCCTCCAGTTTCAAGGTGTTTTCGATGCCCTCATTGTTC
>JALSJF010000127.1 GCA_026989505.1 Cyclobacteriaceae bacterium | reverse complement strand
CCAGCATCCGCCCGATAATAGCCATGCTGGAATACTACCTGAACAAACAACACTTCCCGGTACTCTTTGCTTCTGCCACTAACAACAACCGGTTGGTCCATGATGAAAGCCAACCTGTACCTTCGTCCGGGGCCGTTTTTTACCGCTTCCGCAACCTGCAAAATCCAGACATACAGCAAATTGCCATTGACCCCACCTTGCTGGATACGGCCATTGACATTGACGCTAACGAAGATGTTATCGGTACAGGTAACTATTTGGTCAACCGCAGCGCTTTACTAACCGGCAATACCCGTAGTTTTGCATAGGGTGAAATTAATGAGATAGGTTATATTTGGCGTTGAACCCGACCTATGAACTTAAAATACAACAACCGGCAGAAATTTGACCCCATACTCCCCGACCATGACGAATGGCCGGTGGTGAAGCTCAGCAAAAACCGGGAGGAATTTATAGAAAAGGTAACCAATGCCGCCTTTAAGCAAATAAAAAGACTCCGCCCTACCCCCCAGGCCTTAGTTCAGGAACTGGAAACCACCCGCTACAAAGAGAAACTCCGCCTGCAAAACGACCCCTGGGAAGTTGACCCGGACGATGAAGTGGCATTTTGGAAGAAAGTACAAACCGACTTGATGGAAATAAGCGGCAAGGGTGAAACCGGAGGCAAAGAAGATGAAATATTATATCGCATCCTGTTACGCTATGCTACCGAAATAGCCGGCAATTTCAAACATTCGTATTACCGCTTTACCCGCAGGGTGGTGACCTTTGGCTTCGCCCGCCTGCTCAACGCCTCGCAATCCAAAATGTTTTCCGGCCTGTTCAGGGGCGAGAGGACCCTACGCGACAAAATAAGGATCAGGGGCTATACCAACCTTACCCGCGACCTGGCCAAAAAGGGCACTATTGTTATGGTACCCACCCATTTCAGCAACCTCGATTCCATTCTGGTGGGCTGGGTTATCCATGAACTGGGGCTGCCCCCGTTCATCTATGGGGCCGGCCTCAACCTGTTTAACATGGGCCTTTTTGCCTATTTTATGAACAGCGTTGGCGCCTATAAGGTTGACCGCAGGAAGAAAAACCTGCTTTACCTCGAAACCCTGAAAACTTACTCCAACCAGGCCATTCAAAAAGGCATTCACAGCCTGTTCTTTCCCGGGGGCACCCGCTCCCGGTCGGGTATGCTTGAGAAAAAGCTGAAACTGGGCCTGCTGGGTACTGCCCTGGATGCCCAACGCAGCAGCTTCAAGAAAGATGCCAATAAAAAAGTGTTCATTGTGCCGGTGGTCCTTAATTATAATTTTGTTCTCGAGGCGCCCTCGCTGATCCATCAATACCTGGAAAAAGAAGGGCAAGAGAAATATTATATTGATTCCGACAACTATACTACTTCTTATAAGATTGTTAAGTTTCTGATCAAGTTCTTTACCAAACCAGCCGAGATATCGGTTACCATAGGCCATGCCATGGACCTGTTTGGCAATTATGTTGATAAAGAAGGTAATTCTATTGGCAAATCGGGTCAACCTATTGACCCCAGGGACTATTTTCTGAAGAACGGCAAAATAAGCCGTGACAAACAGCGTGATGAAGAATACACCCGGCTGTTGAGCCAGCGGATAGTGGAGGAGTTTCATAAATTTAACGAGGTGCTGCCCAGTCATCTGGTGGCTTTTGTGGCCTATTTGCTGCTGCGCAAACAATTTGTTAACCTCGATCTTTATAGCTTTTTGCGGTTGCCGGAAGATGAGTTGTGCCTGGAATTTGCCACGTTTAAAGAAGGGGTACGTAAAGTAGTGCAGGTATTGCATGAGTTAGCGCACCAGGATAAGATATTGCTGGCCCCTGAGTTTGAGCAACCGCTGGCGGTAATTGTTGATACCGGCCTCAACAACCTGGGGATGTACCATGCCAAGCGTCCTTTGCTACGCAATGAGAAAGGTGAGGTGATTACCCAGGACCTGAACCTGTTATACTTTTACCACAACCGGTTAGTTGGTTATAACCTCGATCGCCATGTCTGAAAAACCCGTAGGTGTAATTGGTGCCGGCAGCTTTGGCACCACGGTAGCCAACCTGCTGGCCGAAAACGCACACGTGCTTATTTATGCCCGCAACAAAGAGCAGTTTAAACAAATGCGTGACCAGCGCAGAAGCCACGACTACCCCTTACACGATAATGTCAGGCCCATTGAGTCCCTGGAAGAACTTGCCGCTGAAACTGAAATTATTTTTCCGGTAGTATCGTCCTCCGGGTTCCGGCAAATGATGCAAGACCTGGCCCCCTACCTCTACCCCTACCACACCCTGATCCACGGCACCAAAGGGTTGGATGTTTCCCTGCCGCCCGGCTCTGACATCAACGACCCCGATGTGGTTATCAACCGCAACAATGTAAAAACCATGAGCGAGGTTATCCTGGAAGAAAGCGTAGTGGTAAAAGTAGGCTGCCTGGCCGGCCCCAACCTGGCCCGCGAAATTGCCGATGACCATCCGGCCGCCACCGTAGTAGCCAGCCGTTTCGATTCGGTAATTGCCGATGGCCAGAAGTTGTTACGCAATGACCGCTTCCAGGTTTATGGCAACAAAGACCTGATTGGCATAGAACTCACCGGGGTGCTGAAAAATATCATTGCCATAGCAGCCGGTGCCCTCAGCGGCCTGGGCTACGGAGAAAACGCCCGGGCGCTGCTCATCAGCCGCGGTATGGTAGAGATGATCCACCTGGGCCGGGCCCTGGGTGGCAATACCGAAGCCTTTATCGGCCTGGCCGGCATAGGCGATTTGGTGGCTACCTGCTCAAGTAGCCTCAGCAGGAATTTCACCGTAGGTTACCGGCTGGCCAAAGGCGAAACCCTGGATGAAATTATCAACTCTATGCAAGAGGTAGCCGAAGGGGTTAATACCGTACGCATTATCAAAAAGTTTGCCGGGCACTACGGCTTTCGGGCGCCCATTACCGAAAAACTATATCAGATATTACAAGGTAAAGCCACCGTTAAAGAAGCCCTGCAGTACCTGATGAAAATCCCGCTGAATGTAGATATAGATTTTTTGTAGTCTTCCGCTGTCCCTGCGGCCCCGCAGGCCGGGGCTACACACCCTGCCGGCCCTTGGGCCGGCACAGAGCCGTTACAGCTTACCGCTGAGACACCTTCGCTATGGCCCGCAACCTTTGCAACAAAGGCGGGTGCGAATAATTAACAAACACATAGGCCGGGTGCGGCAACAGGTTGCTCAGGTTATCAGCCGCAAGCTTCTTCAGGGCAGTTATCATCTGGCGGCCACTGGCAGTAGTGGCCGCAAACCGGTCGGCTGCAAATTCATTTTTCCTGCTCACCTTATTCATCAGCAAACCGGTAAGCATGGAAATGGGCGAATAGAGAATACCAAAAGCAATCAGGTTAAGGTGGAGGCGCATAGTGCTGCCGCCCAGGGCTGCCGATAATTGCTCGTTAAAAATCATCAGCGATAAAACCCAGAGCATCACCCCGGTTTGTACTACCGAAAGTACCAGCCCCAACTGAATATGCTTCTTCTTATAATGGCCCACCTCATGGGCAAAAATGGCCACCAACTCGCCTACCGTATGCTTCTCAATCAAGGTATCATAGAGCACCACCTTTTTCTTCCTGCCCAGGCCGGAGAAAAAAGCATTGGCCTTGCTCGAGCGCTTAGAACCGTCAATGACAAAAATATTGGTCAGCGGAAAGCCCACCTGCCGGCTGTAAGCTTCAATGGCCTGGCGCAGCCCGCCATCCTCCAGGGGCGTGAGTTTGTTAAACAAAGGCAAAATCAAGGTGGTGTAAAACATGTTCATCACCACCATAAACAGGGTGATTGCCACCCAGAAGACCAGCCAGAAATTGCTGCCCAGTTGCAACACCAGGTAAATCAACCCGGCCAGCATACCCCCGCCAATAACCGCTCCCAACAAATAGCCTTTTACCTTATCGGTAAAAAAGAGCCTTAAGGTGCTTTTGTTAAAACCGTATTTTTCCTCGATAACGAAAGTAGCATAAAGCTGAAAAGGAAGATTAAGTATATCTGCTCCGAGAAACAACACCCCGAAAAAAGCCAGCGCCAGCCCAATCTCATGCGAAAAGTAATTGGCCAAAAGGGTATCTAACCAGCCAAAGCCCCCCAGCCACAACATGGCCAGGGTTAAAGCCGTGCTAAAAGCCGCAGTAAGAAAAGAGAACCGGGCTGTTTCACGCTGATAAGCCTGCTGTCGGGCATACTGCGCCTCATCATAAATGCCGGCAGCTTCGGGCGGCAGGGTGGTCTTGCTGTGCCGCAGGTTGAGCCAGTCGAGCAGTGCATTTACCCCGTAACCAAACAGTACAATGCCGGTTATTATCCACAAATATTCTTTACCTGTCAAATCCGTATGGTTTAAAGCGGCAAAGGTAGCAAAAGTTGTTCAACCCCGGTGAGTTTCACTATTCCACCCGGTTGTTTTACCCTTTTTTGTCGCAAGTCAAGCGTCTGCCCCAAGTGGAAAGCATCGCACAGCCGGCTTGGCACGTTTAGCAAAGACATAGCCGGTGTGGCCGGAAGATAACCAAACTTTTCAATACACCGCAGTGTTGAATATATTTAACCCGGAAAATTCATATGAATTTTCCGCCCGCGAGGCTAAGTTTTACGGTTTCAAATAGCCTTTCAGGTCGCTGACATACTGCTCGAAGGCCCGGAGGCCTTTGGGGGTAATCTCCACTGCCGTATGCTGATAATTGTTCAGAAACCCTTTTCGGGTCACGATGTATTTTTCCTTCTCCAGTTTTTTGAGTTGCACACTCAGGTTGCCCGAAGTGGCCCCGGTGACCTGCTTCAGTTCGTTAAAGTCCGACTTTCCCTTGCCAACCAGGTAAGAAACAATGGCCAGCCGGAGCTGCGCATGCAGTATCGGGTTCAACTTGTTAAACATTCCTGTTTTTACGGTGTTTGATCATAAGCAACAAGCCGGGCAGGGCCACCGCTATCAGGGCCACTATACCGGCCAGCAAGGGTTGATAAACCCACGCCACCCGTAAGGCAACCAACCCCGAAATATTGACCAGCACCCCGGCATACGTCAGCAACTTGTTTCGTATGGCACTGCCCGAAACAAACATACCTATGCCTTGTAAGATAAGTATTACGGGGATCAGAAACTGTTGCAAAACGGTGGCAAAAACAAACCCCAGCACCAACATATTAAGGGCCAGCAATAGCCAGCTATAAGCCGTGATGGTTTCGATAAGGTTGGGTTTCTTTTGTCGTCCTTTACGGGAAAAATATATTCCACTGGCTGCAAAACCCAGGGGCATAAGCAGGTACGGGTACCAGTTGATATCCTGATGCCCGGTTTTTAACAAGACAAATTGCCCGATGGTGGCCAGGGCAATCAACAGGCCCCAAAACAGGTAAATTAAGCCGTTCTCCTCAAATTTGCTGCGTGCCTCAGCTATCGCTTCCGCAATCAGCTCCAGGCTTTTCTCCGGGGTAAAGTCATGGGTTTGCATCGTCTTATTTCTTTTTTTATCAAATATAAAGTAGTTTATATTATAAACCAAATAATTTCATATTTTTCTTTCCTGCGCAGCCAACAGCAATGCTCTTCCGGCTAAAAATCCGGGCAGGGGATTTGCCGCACATTTTTGGGTGGCTTGCGCGGGTCACCGGTAAACCAGGCGTAAGAAATAGAAAATTCATGGGCGCCCCCGCTGGATGAGCCCAGCTTGGAAATAGTTACATCGTAGCTATAGCCAATATTCAGGATATTGTCTTTGGTGCGCTTGCTATAGCCAAGTAAAAACACCACCGATTCATTATTGGCAAAATCGCCCAGGTTCCGGAACGGGAAACCCCGGTACCAGGCGCCTAGCACAATCGGCTCAAAAGTAAAGTACAGGCCTAAATCCAATTGGTTAAACCGGCCCTGCTTCTTATATTGAAAGGTAGGCGCCAAACTGCGTTCCTGCTTTTCGGCATACATGCCATGGTCAATCACTCCCGACCTGAGAAAGAACTTATACCCCCCATGCACCGACCACTTCATCGGCAACGGGCTGTCTTCGCCTATCAGCGACTGGTTAGGTTGTGTGGGATGGCTGTTGCTAACCCCCAGCCAGGCATTCTGTGAGTAAAGCAAGAGCCCTAATGCCATGTCAAAATAGCCTTTTTTGGCCCCGGTATCAAACTGCTCAGCCGTAGGGCCGGTAATAAAGCCGTCCGCATCATACTGGTCACCGAAAGTAAGGTTAGAAAAATTGATATCCCGGATTACGTAGCCTGCCGAAACCCCGGCCCGGATGGTAAACTCTTTACTTATCGGCAACTGATAGGAATACAGCCCCATAAAACTGGTAGAACGTAAACCCGCCAACCCTTCTTTATCGGTTTGGATAAGAATGCCTACACCACTGTTTTTATCATCGATAAAATGATCGGCATAGGCCGCCATAGTAATAAAATTAGCCTCCAGGGCCGGCCACTGGCTACGGTAGTTGCTGCCTACCCGGGTAAACTGGGTAGCCCCGGTAAAAGCCGGGTTTAAGTACAACGGTGCCGAATAAAACTGCGAGAACTGTACATCCTGCGCCAGGGCATTGGTAAAAGACAGCAACACTGCCGAAAAAGCAATAAAAAATTTTATGGTATGGTCTCTCCTTTGCAACAGTGGGGGTAAATTAACAATCTGTGGTTTTAAATACCTTTTTAACATCCTACATAACGCTATCCGCGGCCAATTGTTATTTTATCTTGCTGATAAATTTCCTGCTAGATTAACAAATAAACCGCTACAATCAAAAATACCAAGGGCATAACGAGTATTTATTAGTAGATAAACGAGTATTTTTAGTCGCGAAAGTTTTTCTGACAGGATTATTACCATAAATTAGTCATTTTTACCCGATATGGTCACTTTTTTGCGGTGATATGTATCCAGAAACGAATAATTAACGTTGTAAAATAAACCATTGACATAATTACAGGTATGCCAAAACTAAACATAAGCCTGCTACTAGGGGTACTCTTTTTTAGCTCACTTGCCACCGAGGCACTTGGCCAGGTGTCCTACTCAGGCTATAACTGGTATTTTGGCAGCTCGGTTTACAGCATGCGCTTTGCCCGTCCGGGAGGGACTGTTACCCTCGACAGCACCAACATGAACCCACCTTTCGGCCGCTATGGCAATGCCACGGCTACCGAACCCGAAACCGGCAACCTGTTGTTTTATTCTGATGGCCAGTTGGTTTACGATGCCAGCTTTCAGTTAATGGACGGCATCATTGCCGGCAACCCCAGCTTTCTGCTTAATGCCGATATCAATAAAAACCAGAATACGGCCATAATTTCTACGCCCGGTGACAATAACCGCTACCTGGTTTTTACCAATACTGCGGCCAATACCCTTAATTTTTCAGTTATCGATATGACCCTGCCGGGCAATGCGGTTTTCCCGCAACCTAACCTGGGCTCGGTTACCACTTTCAATCAATCCATCCCGGCCAGTACGGCCATTCCCGGTGATGCCATGCTGGCCCTCGCCAAAGGCGACCTGTCGGGCTTTTGGCTGATTACGCTGGACCAGGGCACCAATACGTATAAGGTACTTGACATTAATGGCGCCAATCCGGCTTCCTGGACCGAGCAGTCGTTCAACCTGGGCATTGCCCTGGATGCGGCCAACATGAGTTACTCTGATGTCAGCGACAAAATAGCCGTAGCGCCCAAGTCCTCAAACACCAATATCCAAATCCTTGATTTTGACCGTGCCAGTGGCATTTTAAGTTACGATACGGCCGTTCTCAACTCCGGCAATGCCGACCAGCTTACCGAAGCCATTTACGACACCGAATGGTCACCCGATGGTACCAAGTTATATATTTCGCGCTATGGCGGTACAGCCGGGGTTGGCGATGTATTGCAGTGGGACTCCACCCTGCCGGCCAACAGTTCGTTATTATCTGTCTTGCCGGCCCGGGTATTTGGCAGTTATGGCCTGCAAATCGGCCCGGATAACAACATCTTTCATATTTATCAGGCGTTTAATGGCGGCCCCTACGTGGTTGGCAGCATCAGCGATGCCGACTCGGTGGCCTCGCTGGTACAATATAACCCCGATGTATTTGGCAACAACCAGGACTTTAGCGGCCAGCAGTTTCCGGCCCTGTTGCCCCCCCGGCCGGTAAACCTCAATGTGGACTTCACCTTTTCCGGCACCTGCGCCAATTCACCCACTAATTTTTATCCTATTATCACCCCTTTTCCTGATTCGGTTGTATGGCAATTTGGCGATGGCGGCACTTCTGCCCAACTGGCGCCTGTTTACACCTACACCAGCGGCAATACTTATACGGTAACCCTCTATGCCCGGCTCAACGGGCAGATTGCCAGTGTGCAAAAACCGGTTACCATTACCCAGTTTGACTTACAGCTTACACTCACGGCAGATACGGTAGCCTGTCAGTGTGAACTGCCAAAATATGGGCCTACCTGCACTCCGTTCAGCGTTACGGCCACGGTAAGCAATGAGCCGGCCGGCACCACCTACCTGTGGTCCAATGGCGACACCGGCCTCACCCTCACCCCCGATTCGGCCGGCTACTATTATGTTATTGCCACCGATCCCCTTACCGGTTGCACCGCCTATGCAGGGGTAAATGTGCAGGAATATGGCGCTATCGACCAGCGGGCCAATGTCTGGTACTTCGGGCAAAATGCCGGCATTGATTTTAACCCGCCTGCTACCACCGCGCTGGATGACAGCATGATGGATGCGCCTGAAGGGTGTACGGCCATCTCTGACCGTAACGGGGTAGTGGTTTTTTATACCGATGGTAACGATGTGTTTATCAAAGACAAGGTCACCGGGGTGCATACCCTGGTAGAAACCGGTATTGGCGGGGGTACCGGGGCGGCACAATCGGTCATCGGGGTGCCTTTCCCCAACGATGAAACGCAGTATTATATTTTTACTACCGAGGAAGTGGGTGCCGGCACAGGCAACTATGCATTTAAATACTCGGTGTTTGATATTAAAGTAAACAATGGCGATGGCGATATCGTGCAAAAAAATATCACCCTGTTTACCAAAAGCACCGAAAGGGTTACCGCCAATAATAATTGGGTGGTCATTCATGAATATGGCAACAATAATTTCCGTGCCTACCCGCTCACCACTACCGGTATCGGCAACCCTGTGGTGAGCAGCATGGGGGCCGATCACGCCACTACCGCCCCCGAATACGCCCAGGGGTATATGAAATTCTCCGCGGATGGCACCAAACTGGCGGTGGCCCTGGCAGCAGGGCCCGCAGGGCCAAACTATGTGGATGTATTTGAGTGGTCGGACAGTCTGGGGCAAGTGGTTAACTACCGGCAGCTCGACCTGACAGCCGATGGCGCTGTTGGCCAGGTGTATGGGGTTGAGTTTTCACCCGGGGGCACTAAGCTTTTTGCTACCGTAAAGAGCGCTTCCTCCTCCATGATAATGGAGTACCGGGCCGATACCCTGGACAGGATGCGGGTAATTAACCCGCCTATGTCAACCGGAGGTGAACTGGGGGCCATTCAAACCGGGCCCGATGGCCAGGTGTATGTGGCGGTAAACAACAGCAACAACCTCGGCACCATCAATGTCAACCCCGATACGGCTACGGCCTCTACCTTTAATGCCAACGGCTTTGCCCTGGCAGCCGGCACCAGCAGTAAATTAGGCCTGCCCAATTTTGCCAGCAATTTTGGCAATGCCGGGGCTACCCCTTCGTACTTTGTTTCTTCACCGGTTTGTGTAGGTCAGCCGATTAATTTCTCTGCGGTTACCACATCGGTAATTGATACCGCCTACTGGCAAATTGCCGATAACCTGGGCAATGTGGTATATACCTCACAAAACCTGGTGGACAGCACCACGCTAAGTGTGGCCGGGGATTACCTGATATCCTTGTTAATCGGCAACCGCTGTGGCTTTAATGTGGCCTTTTCACAAACCATTACCGTAAACCCTCCGCCACCAGACTCTACCTTACCGGCCGGCTTACCTTTATGCGGCACCGCATCGGTACTGAATATCTACGACACCCCGCCCCCCAACATCAACGATTTCACCTTTCTGTGGTCAACCGGGGAAACTACGCCAGCCATTACGGTAACTTCACAAGGTACTTATGATTTTACCGTAACCGATACCACCAGCGGCTGTACGATGAGCCGCAGTGTCTTCGTTGGCCCCCCGTTTACCGTTGATCTCGGCCCCGATCAAAATATTTGTGAAAATGATGCCCTGGTGCTTGACTGCCAGGCCAACGCCAATAATTACTTCTGGTTTATCAATAATATAGCTGTTTCCCCGGCCAACAACCAACGCACCTTCGATTTTGGCGCCCAGGGGTTAACAGCCGGTACCTATAACGTCAGGGTTGAGGTAGAAGACCCGGTTGACCCCACCTGTATGGTAGTAGATTCCACGGTTATCACCATTAATGAACTACCGGTATTTACAGCCACCGAAGGCAGCCCTGTGTCAACTTGTGGCGGGACAGACGGAACAATGAATATTGACCTTACCAGCAGCGGCAACTTTACCTACAGTATTACCGGGCCGGTGAACATTACTTCCCAGGCGATTACCGGGCCGGTGAACAACTTCCTGGTAAATAACCTTTCGGCCGGGGTTTATACTGTAACGATTACTAATAATGTCTCCCTTTGTACGCAACAGGCAGGCAATATAATTATTACGGAACCGGTACCCTTTGCCATAACCAATGTGGGTACGGTTAATGACGACTGCCTTGGTGGCAATGGCCAGATCACCTTTGAACTTAATTTAAATGCCGGGGCTATTAACTATACCGTTCGTGATCAAAATAATGCCGGGGCAACCCCTGTAACCGGCACCTTTGGCAGTTCCGGCCCGGGGGTAGTTAATACCATTACCGGCCTGAGTGCCGGCACCTACTCGTTGGAGGTTACCGATGTGGGGGGTGGTTGCACCGATTCACAGGTAGATATCACCATCAACCCTACCCCGCCCACCGATTTACAGGTAACCCCTACCATTGCCGAATGTAACACCACCCTTGACTTATCGGCCTTTGCCAGCTCCGCCACTGCCGGGGCCAATCTGGAGTGGGCCCTGAACACAGCCGGCCCTTACACCCCCATAGATACCGCCTACACCGACCTGGGCAACCAGACCGTATATATTAAAGCGGCCAGTTCTACTACCTGCGATACCGTTGCCACCGTAGATGTTACCCTGGTACCTACCCCCACCGTAACCATTGCCGTGGACTCTACCCTCATCTGCAATGGCCAGGTAACCCTCACCGCCAATGCCGATGGCGGCTACCCGAACGCCCCACTTGACTACCGCTGGAGTACCGGCCAGACAACCCAGTCTGTGGTGGTTAACCAGTCGGGAACGGTGAGCGTGTCCGTCTCTAACCAATTAAATGTCAGTTGCTTTGCTTCCGACAACTTCACCATTACCCTGCCGGAACCCTTTACGGTAACCTTATCCTCTACCCTGGCCTGCGATGACGGTAACCCCTTTACCCTCACCGCCACCCCTGCCGGGCAGTCAACTACTAATTTGACCTATAAATGGGAGTTGAACGGTATAGAGTTGAGCGATATTACCTCTACCATCCAGAGTATCACGGCCGGACTGTTTGTGGTTACGGCCACCGACCCCATTGGCTGTGCCAGTTCCGATTCCCTGGAAATTGTCAAGGCCCCGGTTACCCCAACCGATTTGTCGAGTGTGCAGGTTTTCTGCCCCGATGAAGGCCCCATAACCCTGGATGCCGGCCCCAACTTTGTCAGCTATCAGTGGGATACCGGGGAAACTACCCAAACCATTGATGTTACGTCTGGTGGAATTTATAAAATAGACGCCACCAATAACTTCAACTGTGTTACTTCCGACCAAACGGAGATTATTGAAGATTGCATCCCGAAAGTCTTCGGGCCTACCGCTTTTAAACCCGGTGGCCTGAACAGCGAATTTTACCTGTTTACCGAATATGTTGATGAATTTCAAATATTCATTTTCAACCGCTGGGGCACTATGGTTTTTCAATCAAATGATAAAGATTTCCGCTGGAATGGCACCCTCAACGGTGAGGTACTGCCAGCCGACCAATATACCTGGGTAGTACGTTATACCAGCTCGTTCCGTGACCGGGGAACGCTGGAACAATATGGTGGCGTGTTGCTGTTGCGGTAGAACATGGCCAAAATATTTCCGCCTGTCACAGGGAAAGCCATAAACTTTCCCTGTATTTTTAGCATCAAAATGAAAAATTTTATTTGCCTGTTAATCTTATTTGCCCTGCACCTGACCGCCTCGGGCAATACCCTGCATACTCCTCTATCGAAGATCACCACGGACACAATCCCCGACAGCACTTCGCAAGGCGACTATATGGGTTACCCCGCACTGCTTACATTTATGGAACGGATGCAATCCACGCACAGTTTCGGAAAAGCTTATCTGCAAAACATATTTAGCCCGGTAAAACGCGACAAGCGGATCCTGGAAAAAGTAAATAACCCCGCTGAAGGGTTGTTATGGAAGGACTACCGGCAAATTTTTCTTACCGAAAACCGTATTGACAACGGGGTTGATTTCTGGATAGCCAACGACTCAACCCTTGCCCGGGCAGAAAACGAATATGGGGTGGCCGCCAAATATATTGTGGCCATTTTAGGGGTTGAAACGGCTTATGGCCGGAATACCGGGAGCTTCAAGGTGTTGCAAAGCCTGACTACCCTGGCAATGGATTACCCGAAACGCAGCCGGTTTTACCTGCGGGAACTGGAAGAATTCCTCCTGCTTGCCCGTGAAGAAAACTTACCGGCAGATACCCTGAAAGGCTCTTATGCCGGGGCGATGGGGATGGCCCAGTTTATTGCCAGCAGTTACCGCTTCTATGCTGTTGACTTCAATAATGACGGCCAGAGAAACCTCTGGCAACCTGCCGATGCCATTGCCAGCGTGGCCAACTACCTGGCCAGGCATGGTTGGCAGGCAGGACAACCCGTTGCCGCGGCTGCAGAAACCACCGGTAACCAATTCTACACCATGACCGATACCGTAGCCAGAAAACCACGCTACACCTTGGGGCAGTTTGCCCTGGCCGGGGCTAAACCTGCAAGCAACTTTACCGCCAGTACGGTAAACCTGATTAAACTTACCGGCACCGATAACACCGAATACTGGTTTACGGCTACAAACTTTTATGTGATTACCCGGTACAACCACAGCCACAAATATGCTATGGCCGTTTACCAGTTGGCCGAGGCAATCAGTAAAAAACGGCCATAAGGCTTTTTCAGCAGGAAAATATCCCTTCGGCTATTGGCAACTGAGTTTTTGTGTTTATTTTGGAATACGCAAATGGATTAGATTTAAGATTACCTATGAGAAAAGTATTTGCATCCTTAACAATTCTGGCCGCATTAATCCTGACGTATACGGTTTATGATCATAACCGATACTCAAAACACCGGCTCGATGCTGCTTTATCTATCGGTAACCAAACTGTTCTTGAAGTAAAGGGGCACCTTGATTCTATTTTCTGGCAATCAAAAATATCAGCCGACTCCCTCGCCAGAAAAATTACCGCTTCAAATCTTGACGAGGACGCTTTGAAAAAAATCATCAGGAAGGAAACTGATAAGCACCCACACCTGCTGGGTATCACGGTGGCTTTTGAGCCTTTTAAAATCAATAAAGATAAAGAACTGTTCAGTCTTTTCTACAATAAAATAAAACGGGGGTTTTCTGCTATTGAAACCACCTACAATTACCGCGACACTACCCTTGCTACGGCAAGATGGTACACCCGGGCCGCCAGCCGGCAGGCGCCCATTCTCACCGATCCGTATTTTGGTGAAGCAGCCGGGGAACTGATAACCGACTATTCGGTGCCCCTGTTCAGAAAAAAGGGGGGACAAAAAGAGTTCGTAGGTGTCCTGACCTATTCCCTCTCCCTCGATCAGTTTACCGAAGTGGTAAATTCTTATATTAAAGGCAACTCAGGCTATGTGTTTCTCCTGAACCAAAAAGGTGATTTCATCACCCACCCTAACCGTAGCTTTATTCTTAAAAAAAGTATTTTCGAAGTGGTAAATAACCCCGAGTATGCCAAAACGCTGGCCAATACCCTGGTAAATACGGCAGGACATTTCCGCTTTGTAAGTGTTTACACCCAGGTGCCTTCTATCCTTTTTTACAATACCACGGCCCTCACCAACTGGAAGATTTTTGTGGTTTACAGCTATGCCGACCTGATTGGCAACCCGAAAAAACTTGAAAGAAAAATAACTAATATAGGCATGGCAGCCTCGTTATTTATATTGTTCCTGCTGGTAACCTTGCTTAAGCTCTATGAAAAGAAAACCCGGCATCTATGGCAATTATCGGCCATCATATCTATCTTATTCATCCTCAACATCGCCCTGTTCTGGGTCCTGCACCTCGACCTTGACTATTCCGAAGAGCTGGCCAACCGCACCCGGGTTTACAGCAGCAACGCCCTTACCAGTTACGTTCACAAAAAGAACTACGAGCAGCAACTGCTGGGCAAAGAGCGCTATATTGAGGTACCCACCGGTATTTTTATCGAAGAACTATTGGTTACGGACTCATACAATATGAGTATGAGTGGCAAGGTATGGCAAAAATGGCCGGCAGACCATGATTTAAAGGACAAAATCGGCTTTCACTTTCCGCAGGCCTCTCCCCTCGGGCGCTCGGTATTTGTTGAACTCCTTTCTAAAGACCGCCTTGATAGCGCCACCTGGCTTTACACCTGGAAATTCCACGCTACCCTGCGGGTTTTTTTCGATTATAACCACTATCCGCTCGATCAGCATTATATTGATATTAAAATCATTTATCCTGACGTAACCGATAACATTATTTTAATCCCTGATTTTGACAGCTACCGGGTACTCAATCCGTCATCCAAGCCCGGTATGAGTAATATTATTTTCCTTACCCGGCACCGGATTATTGCTTCGTATTTCTCTTTTTCATCCATCGATATGAAAACCTACTTCGGGCAAGACACCGGGTCCACATCACCGGAATACAATGCACTGGAGTATAATATCGTCATCAAAAGAAGGTTCATCACTCCCTTTATTTCCTTTGTAATCCCTTTCCTGATCGGGGCGGCCATAATCTTCTTTTTGTTATACAGCCTCAACAAAAACAAAGACCAGTACGACAACTCGGGGGTTACGGTAATGGGTGTAGTACAAGGCATGGCAGCTTTGTTTTTTAGCATGTTACTGGCCCATATCACCATCCGTAACCGTATTCCTACTCCCCACATCACCTACCTCGAGGCATTTTATTTTGTTATCTATGTCCTGATTGTGCTGTTAATCCTGATTGTGGTGATCTATTCCCGGTCTTCAACCAACAGGTTACTCAATTACAAAGACAACCTGATTGTGAAAGTTGTCTATTGGCCACTGCTTATTGGCATGATTTATCTTATCACCTTTATTAAATTTTATTAACCATGAAATACTTACTTTCAATCACCCTGTATGTTTTGCTTAGCTCATTTAATTTGGTAGATACCAAACCGCCCAAAGCCAGGATTACCGTTGTTGATGAAAATAACGCTATTGTTACCGGGGCCACGGTAACCCTTTTCAAAACCTTTGCCGATTACAAAGCAGAGAGCAACCCGGTAACCTCCGGCACTACCAACGAAAAAGGTTATGTTCAATTCACCAATCTTACCGAGGACCAATACTTTGTCCTCGTAGAAAAAGGCGACCGCAATAACCATGGTGGCCATAACCACATTGATAAATTACGCCAAAAAGGCAAACACCGCTTCGAAATAATGATCAACTGATGCAAAAAATATTCATCTACGGTGCCTATGGTTACACGGGCAAACTTATTGTGGAAGCAGCAGTGGAGCAAGGCCTTAAACCTGTTTTGGGTGGCCGGAACAAAAACAAACTGCAGGCCCTGGCCGCCAGATATAACCTGGAAGCGAAGGTCTTTGCCGCAGACGACCTGGCCGCCTGGGATAACCTCCTGCCCGGTATTGATTTGGTACTAAATTGTGCCGGCCCTTTTGCCTTAACGGTTAAACATGTGGTACCGGCTTGCCTGCAGCACAAAGTACACTACCTTGATATAACCGGGGAAATAGAAGTCTTCAGCTATATTGCCGGCCTGACAAATAAAGCCAAAAAAGCCGGCACCGTGCTCATGCCGGGCGTAGGTTTTGATATTGTACCTACAGATTGCCTGTCGGCCAAGCTTAAAGAAAGGCTGCCTGATGGCACCCACCTTGAGCTCGCCTTCCAGGGTAACTCAGGGATTTCACGCGGCACAGCCTTGTCGATGGCCAGGCGCTATCATGAAGGTGGGCTTATCAGGGAAAACGGCAAACTCACCAAAGTGCCTATAGCCTATGAAGTACGCAACATTGTTTTTGGTGGTAAAGAAAGACTGTGCATGACCATCCCCTGGGGAGATGTTTATACCGCCTACCTCACCACAGGGGTTCCCAACATTAAGGTGTTTACCGGCATTAACAAGAAAACCCTCAATTCACTCCTGACCTATAAAAAGCTTACCTGGGTGGCCCGCACCGCTGTTGCACAGTGGCTGATGCGCTCCATTATCCGCAGGAAAGTGGATGGGCCTTCCCCGGAGAAAAGAAAAAACTACACTACCTACCTGTGGGGTAAACTGCGCAATGCTAACGGCCAGGAGGTTGCCCTGGAAATGGAGACCATGGAATCTTATCAGCTTACGGCCTTAACAGCCGTAGCTGCGGCCATGCGGGTGCTGGCAGGAGACGTGCCCCCGGGTTACCAAACCCCGGCCGGGGCTTTTGGTAGCGATTTTATTGATCAATTCGACAAATACAAACTCATTGAAGTAAATGGATAAGTATAAGTTTTCCATGCCCATTCAACCCCGCTATGCCGATTTTGACATGCTGGGGCATCTTAACAACGCCAGCTACGTTACCTATTTTGAGGTTGCCCGGCTGCATTATTTTTATGAAATTGGTTGGTCGCTGGAAGATGTGAGCAATGTAGTAGCCCATTTTACCATCGACTTTCTTATCCCGGTAATGCCCCATACCGAAATAATATGTGCTATAAAAACCCTATCACTGGGGGGCAAAAGCTTTAAAATGCAGTATGAATTACAATCGAAGGATGGCCAGGTAAGCTACAGCAAAGCCACCTCAGTACAGGTTTGTATTGATAAGCATACCGGCAAAGCCATTGCTATGCCGGATAATATCAGGGCCTTGCTCACCAGCTATGAAAAGCTATAATGAAATTAAGGAAACAGGACAACAAACACCTCACCAGAATTGGCCTCAAACCGGGTGAATTGGCCAGCCAACTCGACTTACTCTACAAAGGTACCCAACCGGTTAAACTTAAGGCCCCCGCCACACCGGGCAACGGGATTATTCAATTAACCCCGCAACAAGCGGCCGCCTATGCAAAAAAGTTTTCCGGCCAGGCAAGCACGCTATCTGTTACACGCTTCGTCCCTGCCTCCGGGGCAGCCAGCCGCATGTTTAAAGCCTTTTATCAATACCTAAACGATGGGATTGAAAATCCTGAAATAAAAAAATTTGCACAAAATTTTCAGCAGCTTGCCTTCTATGGGCAGATAAAATGTACGAAAGCGCCCGACTACAATTGCGCTATCAACAACATGATTAACGTGCTTAAACTGGCACAACTACCCAAAGCCCTGATCCCGTTCCACTTATATGATGATGGCCCACGAACCGCTTTTGAAGAGCACCTGGTGGAAGCAGCCCTGATTTTAAACGATTCCAAAACCATTCACATCCATTTTACCATTTCGGCTGGCCATCATCAAAAATTCGTTGACAAAGCAAACGCTGTGCTGCCTCGCTATGAGCAACAATTCAATTGCCGGTACAACCTGGGTTTCAGCTATCAATCCCCTGCTACCGACACCGTAGCCGTTGATGAAAACCATCAACTTGTACGCAATGATCAGGGGGAATTGCTTTTCCGTCCCGGGGGGCACGGGGCTCTCCTGCATAATCTCAATGAGTTAACCGAAGACCTCATTTTTATCAAAAATATTGATAACGTACAGCCCGACCACATAAAAGAGGACACCGTTTTCTATAAAAAAGTACTGGCCGGCCTACTGATCGACAGTAAAAATAAGCTCCATGAATTGTTATCAGACCTGGAAAATTTCACCCTGACCCCCGAGACCATCGCCCGGATAGCCCGCCAAGAGCTTCAGCTTAAATTACCAAAGGGTTTTGCCGGATATAACCAGGATAAGCAACGGAGGGTGCTACGCAAACTGCTCAACCGCCCTATCCGGGTATGCGGTATGGTAAAAAACGAAGGTGAGCCCGGAGGTGGCCCCTTTTGGGTCATTGATAAACATGGTGCGGAAACCCTGCAAATCATCGAATCCTCACAAATAGACCACCAAGATGCAGAGCAGGCCGCAATAGCTAAGCAGTCAACCCATTTTAACCCGGTGGATATAGCCTGCTGGGTGAAAGATTACCGGGGCCGGCCTTTTAACCTCCACCACTTTACCGACCCGGACACCTCTTTTGTAACCGTAAAGTCGTATAACGGGAAAAACATCAAGGTGCTTGAACACCCGGGGTTATGGAACGGTGGTATGGCCAACTGGTTAACATTTTTCGTTGAAGTGCCCCTTACTACCTTTAGCCCCGTAAAAACACTAACTGACCTGCTGAAAAAACAACACCAGGCCAGCCGTGCCCTTTGACTATTCACGTTAGCTCCGTTTCAGCCGTACATCAAACGGTTCTTCCCTGACATCCAGAAGTTTTACCCTCTGCTGGAATTCCGGATGTCTTACACTAATAAGAAAATTAACTTCCCGGTAACTTTGTGCCGAGGGCACCTGCATCACAAGTTTTCCTGTACGTAAAAATTCCCCGGTAAACCTGCTTAAAACTGCCGGATAAGGCCGGTGCATCCAGTTATCAGGCAATGAATTCTCGCTGACAACATGAACGTCTGCCTTATCAGAAACTTCAATAGTCATACATACCCGTTTTACCGGCAGGTTATTTTCATTGGCCAGTATCTCCAGTTTTGCCAGCGAAATTGTTGGTGAACAATAAATCAACCACTGTCCGGGCTTGTTCCACCTCCCATCGGCATGCAGGGTGCCCTCAGGTGGCCAGACATCCCT
>JALSJF010000126.1 GCA_026989505.1 Cyclobacteriaceae bacterium | reverse complement strand
GGACGATTTGATTGCTATCCTGGACAGCGCTTCGCAAGAAGACGTTACCCAATGGAGCAATGAGTGGGTGAAAATGGCGGGCATGCCGCGGATCACCCCATACCTGCGTACTGAAAAAGATTCTACCATCAAGCAATTTGGCCTTGTGCATCAGGGCGACAGAAAATTGTGGACTCAAAACCTGGCGGTTCTGCTTGAGGCGGAAGACTCCATGTACCATTTTGATGTAACCCTGAAAGGCAAGGGGGTGGTTATAGAGGAAGCCAGGGGCCTGCGGGCGGCAACTTTTATTATGTGTAATGCACAGGGGTATGGTTATGGTTATTTCCGGCTTGGCCCACAAACCAGGAAACGCTGGCTTGAACAGATGCAGGGTTTTGCTGACCCGGTAATGCGCGGGGTGGGCTGGCTAAGCTTATGGGAGAGTTTTTTGTATAAAAGGGTCAAGCCTGAAGAACTGCTGACGGCTATGCTGGATAATTTGCCGGTTGAGGCCGACCCGCTTATTCAGCAATATATCCTCGGCAGGCTGGAAGTGCTGTATTGGAAGTTCCTGCCCCCGGAGATGCGGAGGCAATATGCCCCCCAGGTGGAAGGCCTGCTCTGGCAACAACTGCAAACACTGTCCGATAACAAACTCAAGAAAGCCTACCTGAATACTTTCCGCTCGGTTGCCTTAACCGATGAAGCTGTGGCTAAACTGGCTAAGTTATGGCGCCAGGAACTCACGGTAGAAGGAGTAAAGCTTTCGCAGAATGATTTTACGCAACTGGCGGCCCAATTGGCCCTGCGCACCTGGCCGGGCTATGAAGAAATACTGGATGAGCAGTTGGCCCGGCTGACAAACCCCGACCGGAAAGCCCGGCTGGCATTTGTCAGGCCGGCCTTGTCGGCTGACCAGCAGGTGCGGGATGCGTTTTTTGCCTCGCTTAAGCAAGCCAAAAACCGTGAACATGAAGCCTGGGTGTTGGAGGCCGTAGGCTATCTGCACCACCCGCTGCGGGCGCAGGGGTCGGCAAAGTATGTTCTGCCCACGCTGGATTTGTTGTGGGAGATACAACGTACGGGCGACATCTTTTTCCCGAAACGCCTGCTGGATAAAACCTTCTGGGGGCACCAGTCGTTTGATGTGGCCAATGAAGTACGGCAGTTTTTATACCGCAACAACCACTATCCGTTGAAACTAAAAGATAAAATCCTGCAATCGGTTGACCTCACCTTCCGGGCGGCTGAGATTGTGCGCGATACCCGCGAGCAGGAATAAGTTTAGTGGGCCTCTAACCAGTTCCTGCCGGTGCCCAGGCCAACCTCTAAGGGTACGGCCAGTTCAATGGCTGTTTGCATCAGTTTTTCCACCTGCTTTTCTACCTTGTCGAGTTCAGGTTTTGGCACCTCAAACACCAGTTCATCGTGCACCTGCATAATCATCCGGGTGGCCAGGCCTTCCTGCTGCAACCAGCGATGAATGTTGATCATGGCTATCTTGATAATATCGGCAGCCGTACCCTGAATAGGAGCGTTGATAGCATTACGCTCGGCAAACCCGCGCATGGTGGCATTACGGGAATTGATATCCCGGAGGTAACGCTTGCGGCCTAAAATAGTGCTTACATAACCTTGCTCGCGGGCCTGGTTGATGACGCTGTCCATATAGGCCTTAACAGCCGGGAATTCCCGGAAATAGCCTTCGATAAAATCGGCTGCCTCTTTGCGGGGGATATTCAGGTTTTGTGATAAGCCATAAGCCGAAATACCGTAAATTATGCCAAAGTTGGCCGATTTTGCCATGCTGCGCATTTCGGGGGTAACGTCTTGCAAGGGTACTTTAAATATGCTGGCGGCTGTAGTGGCGTGGATGTCGCGCCCCTGGCGAAAGGCTTCGATCATCTGCCGGTCTTCGGCAAAAGAAGCCATAATCCGCAACTCTATCTGCGAATAATCGGCAGAAAGGATAAGGTGGTTATCATCGGCCGGCACAAATGCTTTTCGTATCTCACGCCCCCTGGGGGTGCGAATGGGGATATTCTGCAGGTTGGGGTTTAACGAACTCAGCCGTCCGGTAGCGGCTACGGTTTGGTTATAATTGGTATGGATACGGCCATCAAACCTACTGATCATCCCGGGCAGGGCATCTACATAGGTTGATTTTAGTTTTTGCAACTCCCGGAATTCCAGTATTTTACGCACGATTTCATGTTCTGCGGCCAGGCGGGAGAGAATCTCCTCTCCGGTTGCGTATTGTCCTGTCTTCGTTTTTTTAGGGTTTTCTATCAGCTTTAGTTTATCAAACAGGATAACCCCCAGTTGCTTCGGTGATGCAATATTAAACTCTTCCCCGGCCAGGCGGTAGATTTCGTCCTGCACCTGGCGGCTTTCTTCACGCAACGCAACCGACATGGTACGCAATGCCTCCGGGTCAATTTTCACCCCGTTGAATTCCATGGCCGTTAACACCGGCACCAAGGGCAATTCAACCTCATAAAACAGCTTTGCCAGCTTTTTCTCCTGTATTTCTTTGCTCAGCACCTGCTTGAGTTGCAGGGTAATATCGGCATCTTCACCGGCATACGCTACCACTTTTTCCAGTTCCACATCGCGCATGGTGGCCGGCTTGCCTTTGCCGCCAATTAATTCTTTAATCGCTACCGGGGTATAGTGTAAATACTGTTCGGCCAGGGCATCCATGCCGTGGCGGCTGTCAGGGTCAATTAGGTAGTGGGCCACCATGGTGTCGAAAATGGGCCCTCTTACCTCACAGCCATATTTTTTCAGCACCAGCATATCGTACTTTACATTTTGCCCTATTTTAACGATTTTTTCGTTGGCAAAGAATGGGGCAAGGGTGTTCAGGACAGCCCTGGCGGCAGCCTCACCTTCGGGCACGGGCACGTAATAAGCTTCCCCGGGTTGGTAACTAAACGACAGGCCTACCAGTTCGGCATCAATGGCGTTGGTGCTGGTGGTTTCGGTATCGAAACATACCTCGTCCTGCAAGAGCAGGTAATCCACCAGGCTGTTAAGCTGGTCGGCTTCTACCAGATGATATTGGTGCTCTTTGGTCTCTATGTTGGCCGTACGGGTTGTTTCTTCCTGGCTTGTGCCTTCCCCGCTGGTAAACATAGAAAGTTGCACTTCGGTTTTTGGTTTCGAAGAAGCCGGGGCCTCGCCTAATACCCTTTGCGCCAGGGTGCGGAATTCCAACTCCTTAAAAACGCTTGCCAGTTTCTCCTTGTCGGGCCCCTGGTAGGCCATGGCTTCCAGGTCATAGTCCAACGGCACATTGGTTTCAATGGTGGCCAGCTTTTTCGACAGCAGCCCCTGTGGCCCGTACTTTTCCACGTTTTCCCTGGCTTTGCCTTTAAGTTCATCAACATGGTCCAGCAAGCCTTCTACGGAGCCATAGGCCTGCACGTATTTTACCGCTGTTTTGGCCCCCACCCCGGGAATGCCGGGAATATTATCTGAGGCATCACCATGCAGGCCTAGAATATCGCGTACCTGGTCAACTTTGTCAATCTGCCATTTTTGCAATACTTCCGGTATGCCCAGGATATCGACAGCATTGCCCATATAAGCCGGTTTATACAGATAAATATGTTCATCAACCAGTTGGGCAAAATCCTTGTCGGGGGTCATCATAAAAACTTCAAAGCCCTGTCTGGCTGCTTGTTTGGCCACCGTGCCAATCACATCATCGGCTTCGTAGCCGTCTTTTTCGATGATGGGGATATTGAAAGCCGAAATGATCTCCCTTACATAGGGGATCGCCTGTTGGATATCCTCGGGCGTGGCTTCGCGATGGGCCTTGTATTCGGGGAAACACTCATGACGAAAGGTAGGTTTGGCGGTATCAAAGGCTACGGCAATGTGGGTAGGTTGTTGCTTGTTGATTACCTCAAGCAGCGAATTGGTAAAGCCCATCATCACCCCGGTGTTAAGGCCCTTGGAGTTGATCCTGGGATTTTTACTGAAGGCAAAGTGAGCCCGGTAAATAAGCGCATAGGCATCAAGCAGGAAAAGTTTTTTCTCTGGTTTACTCATAAAGCTAAATTAGGTACTTTTTGATAAGAACAGGTGAATTATTCTTGTTAAAGGCAACAAATGGCCCAATAATTTTGTTGGTAAATAATTTGTGCTACTTTTACGGGCGCTAAAAGATGAACAATAGTTTAATCAGCATATTGCCCACCCCCCATGTAATAGTAGCCACTACTATTACCACTACCCTTATTACCCCCTTGGGGGTATAGTATATTTTCTCTCGCGCAGGGCCTGTGGCCTACCTTAAAAAATCAGGTTTTAAACATTTTTTATTTATGAAAGTTCTCAAATTCGGAGGTACTTCGGTAGCCTCCGCAAAAAATATTATCCGGGTAAAAGAAATTGTTACGGCAGCGGCCGGCACCTCACCCGTGCTGGTGGTGGTATCAGCCTTTGGCGGGGTCACCAACCTGCTGGAAGAGGTAGTCCACACCGCTACTGCCGATAGGGCCAAGGCCGAAGACTTGTTGCAAACCGTGGCGGAGCGCCATCTGGAAGTGGTTGCCACGTTGTTCCCGGTTGACAAACGGGCCGGTATTACCACCCACATTGAAGCAACCCTGACAGACCTGGCCGAACTCATCAAGGGCGTAGGCATTATCGGGGAACTAACCCCCAAACTGAAGGACAAGGCGATGAGTGTGGGCGAACGCTTGTCGGCCGCTATCATCAGCCGCTATCTCGCCCTTGGGCGGCCGGTAAAACTGCTCGATCCGCAACAAATCATCATTACCGATGACAGCTTTGGCCAGGCGGCTGTGGACTATAAAGCAACCTATGCCAATATGGCCGGGATGTTGCCGGCCCGGGAGCAGGTGCTGGTTTGCCCGGGCTTTATCGGGGGTACGGCAGACGGCCGGCTTACCACCCTGGGGCGGGGCGGCTCCGATTTCACCGCAGCCCTGTTTGCCCGTGGGCTGATGGCGGCCGAGCTGCAAATATGGACGGATGTAAGCGGCATGATGACAGCCGACCCGCGCGTGGTAAAAACCGCCAGGGTGATAGAAAAGTTGTCGTATGAAGAAGCCATGGAGTTATCGCATTTTGGCGCCAAAGTCATTTATCCGCCCACCATCCAGCCGGTGATGGAAAAAGGTATTCCCCTGCGGATAAAAAACACTTTACAACCGCAGGATGCCGGCACGTTGATTACGGTTGACGATGGCAATGGCGGTAAAACCGTGCAGGGCCTGAGCAGTATAACCCATCTGGCGTTGGTTAACCTCAAAGGCCCGGGCATGGTGGGGGTGCCCAGTTTGTCGTACCGCTTATTCCGGTGCTTTGCCAAACGGCAGATCAACATTATCCTGATTACCCAGGCCTCCTCCGAGCATACTATCAGTGTGGTGATTAAAGCGGAGGACGCCCCGTTGGCCGCTCAGGAAGTGGCCAGGGAATTCGAGCAGGAGGTGGCGCTGGGAAAAATTGATCCCCTGGAAATAGAATACGACCTGGCCATTGTGGCCCTGGTGGGCTCAAAGATGCAAAACCAGGTAGGAGTGAGTGGCAAAATGTTTGCGGCCCTGGGGGCTAACGGGGTCAACATCAAAGCCATTGCGCAAGGCTCTTCCGAGCGGAACATCTCTACTGTAATAGCCGTCAACGATCTGAAAAAGGCCCTCAATAGCCTGCATGAGCGCTTCTTTTTGTCGGCCCGCAAGCGCATCAACCTGTTTGTGGTGGGCACCGGTAATGTGGGTGGGGCATTTCTGCGGCAAATAGAACAACAGGCCCCTTACCTGCTGGCCAATAACCACCTCGACCTCCGCGTGGTAGGACTAGCCAACAGCAGGCGCATGCTTTTTGCCGAAGAGGGGATAGACTTGCCCGATTGGCAGCAGCAACTGGCCAGTGCAGAGCCGTTGGAGGCACAGGCGTTTGTGCAGCGTATGGCCGGCCTGAACTTGCGGAACTCTATTTTTATTGACAACACGGCCACGGAAAGTATTCCCGGGCTCTACCTGGATGTCCTGCAGCACAGCATTTCGGTGGTCACGCCCAACAAAGTTGCCGCTGCAGCTGCCTATCCGCAGTACCTGGCCTTGAAAAGCACGGCCTTACGCTACCGGGCACAATTTTTAATCGAGACCAATGTGGGGGCCGGCCTGCCGGTGATTTCCACGTTGAACGATTTGATTAAAAGTGGTGATAAAGTAACGGCTATAGAGGCCGTGCTGTCGGGTAGCCTCAACTTTATTTTTAACCAATACACCGGCCGCAAGCCTTTTGCCGAAATTGTGCGGCAGGCCCAGGCCGAAGGCTATACCGAGCCTGACCCGCGCCTCGACCTGAGCGGCCTTGACGTGAGGCGTAAACTGCTTATCTTAATGCGTGAGGCGGGTGTGGAATGTGAGCTGCCTGATATTAAAGGGGAACAATTTGTACCGGAAGCCTGTTTTGCCGCCCCGGATGTGGACGGTTTCTATGCCTTGCTGGCTGAAAACGAACCTTTGTTTCGCGAAATGCTGGATACGGGTACCACAGAAGGCCGGCAACTAAAATATGTGGCCCGGTTTAAAGGCGGACAAGCCGGCACGGGGTTAGTCAGCGTAGCGGCCGGCCATCCGTTTTACAATCTGCAGGGAAAGGATAATATTGTTTTGTTTTACACCGATCGCTATGCCGGACAGCCCTTGCTGATAAAAGGGGCCGGGGCCGGGGCCGAAGTGACGGCAAGTGGTATTTTTGCCGATGTGATGAAGGTGGCAAATTCATAAGCTATGGAAAAGAAAGAAATAAGGGTGTTTTCCCCGGGCTCTATTGGCAATGTTGGCTGTGGGTTTGATGTTTTCGGCCTGGCTATTGCGGCTGTGGGCGATACGGTAACAGTGGCCCGGAATAATAGCGGGGCGTTGCGTATCCTGGCCCTTGACGGGGATGACAGCCTGCCACTTGATCCGGCTAAAAATATAGTAACCGTTGGGGTAAAGGCCATGTTATCGGCCTTGCAAAGTCCCCTGGGGTTCGACTTCAGGATTAGCAAAGGGGTGGCGGCCGGCAGTGGTATGGGCTCTTCCGGCAGCAGTGCCGTGGCCGGGGTGTTTGCCGTGAATGAGCTTTTGGGACGGCCTTATACCCAGGATGAATTGTTGCCATTTGCCGCCATTGGCGAACAACGGGCATCGGTACAACTGCATTACGATAATGTGGCCCCCTCTATGCTGGGTGGTTTTACCGTGGTGCGTAGTGCCGACCCTCTGGAGATACTGCAAGTGGCGGTACCGGACAACCTGTACCTGGCGCTGGTGAAGCCGGGTGTGGTGGTTAATACCGGAGTGGCCAAAAAGATGCTGGGCGAATCTATGCCTATAACCCGGGCAGTAGCGCAGTTTGGTAATATTGCCGGGCTGGTGGTAGGCCTGCAGCAGCAGGATATTGGCTTAATCGGCCGCTCGGTAGAGGATTTTCTGGCCACTCCGGTGCGGTTGCAACTCATTCCGAAATTTAATGAAGCCCGGGCGGCTGCCCTGGCAGCGGGGGCAGCCGGCTTTAACATTTCCGGCTCGGGGCCGGCCCTGTTTGCCGTTTGTGCGGGCGAGGGCACGGCCCGGAAAGTGCTTGCCGCCTGGCGCAAGGTTTATCAGGATGACGGTAACGCCAGCTTTTATCTTACCCGCCCCGATACCGAAGGCGTCCGGGTAGTAGCATAAAATCAGCAAATATGAAATACTACAGCACCAATAACCCACAACTAACCGTTGACCTTGAGACAGCCGTTCGTCAGGGCCTGCCGGCCGACAAAGGTCTCTACATGCCGCAAACTATTCCCCGCCTGCCGGCCGGTTTTTTCAGCAGGTTGCCCGGAATGACCCTGCCGCAAATTGGCTTTGAAGTACTCCGGCCTTATGTGCAGGGGGGCGTGCCCGATGAAGACCTGCGCCTGATTTGTGAGGAGGCCTTCACCTTTCCGGCCCCGCTGTCCAAACTCGACCGCGGCCTGTACAGCCTGGAACTCTATCATGGCCCCACCCTGGCGTTTAAAGACTTCGGGGCCAGGTTTATGGCCCGGATGCTGGGGTATTTTAATGCCCATACCCAACACCAAAACACCGTGCTGGTGGCTACTTCGGGGGATACCGGTAGTGCCGTGGCCCATGGTTTTTATGCTGTGGAAAATGTTAACGTGGTCATCCTTTACCCACAGGGGAAGGTAAGCGATTTGCAGGAGCGGCAAATGACTACGCTGGGCAAAAATATTCATACCCTGGCGGTTGCGGGTAGTTTTGACGATTGCCAGCGGTTGGTAAAAACCGCTTTTGTGGATGAGGAACTGGTCACCGCCCTGGGGCTTACTTCGGCCAACTCGATAAATATAGCCCGCTTGTTGCCGCAAATGCTCTATTACTTTTATGCTTATGGGCAGGTGGAGGATAAGCAAAAGCCGGTGGTTTTTTCAGTGCCCAGTGGTAACTATGGCAATTTAACAGCCGGGGTGCTGGCGAGGCGTATGGGGCTGCCGGTAGCCCATTTTATTGCGGCCGCTAACGCCAATGCCATTGTGCCGGCTTACCTGGCAACCGGTGAATTTAAGCCCCGGCCGTCTGTTGAAACCATCAGCAATGCCATGGATGTGGGCAACCCCAGTAATTTTGTTCGTTTGCAGGCACTTTTCGGTCATTCCGTGGCAAAATTCAGGGCATTCGTTAGCGGTTACAGCTATTCCGATGACCAGACCCGGGAGACAATAGCGCAGGCGCAGCAGAAATATAATTATGTGCTGGATCCCCATGGGGCCATAGGTTGCCGGGCTTTGCAGGCGTATAAACAGGGTGCTGATGTTACCGGAGTGTTTTTGGAAACAGCCCATCCGGTTAAGTTCAGGCAGGAGGTGGAAGCAGTTACCGGTAAGGCAATTGCGGTTCCTGCGCCTATTCAGGAAACTCTGCACAAGGACAAACTAATTACACAGTGCGGAGCTGACTATGCTGCGTTTAAAGCACAGCTTTGGCGGTTGCTCAGTTGATGATTTCTGCTGTTTTAGGTAGTGTCAGGGGGTTATCCCTGACACCACGGCAACAATAAAACAACTTATTCTTCTGCCATAAAGGGGTACCTGTAATCCGTAGGCGGCACAAAGGTTTCCTTGATGGTACGTGGCGATACCCAACGGATAAGGTTGAGCAAAGAGCCGGCCTTGTCGTTGGTGCCGGAGGCGCGGGCCCCGCCAAACGGTTGCTGACCGACTACCGCCCCGGTAGGTTTATCGTTGATATAGAAATTACCCGCGGCATTGGTCAGCATTTTGGTGGCTTGTTCCGCGGCAAAACGGTCGTTGGCAAATATTGCCCCGGTAAGGGCATAGGGTGAGGTTCCGTCAACCAGTTTCAGGGTTTCTTCCCAGTTGTCATCATCGTAAACATAAATAGTAATCACCGGCCCGAAGATCTCCTCGCACATGGTCACATACTGCGGGTCTTTTGATAACAGTACAGTCGGCTCTATAAAGTAGCCTTCGGATTTATCGTAGTTGCCCCCGGCAATGACCTCAACTACCTCACTGGCTTTGGCATCATCAATATATTTGCTGATTTTATCAAAGGCCTTTTCATCTATCACGGCATTGAAGAAGTTGGTAAAGTCTTCAACACTGCCCATTTTGATGTCCTTCAGGTCATCAATTATATGTTGCTTCACCTCATCCCACATGCCCCGCGGGATATAGGCCCGCGAAGCAGCCGAACATTTTTGTCCCTGAAACTCAAACGCCCCGCGGGTAATGGCCGTGGCAACCGCTTTGGCGCTGGCCGACTTATGGGCGACAATGAAATCTTTGCCTCCGGTTTCGCCTACCACGCGTGGGTAGCTTTTGTATTTGCGGATGTTGGCGCCAATGGTTTCCCAGATGTGTTGGAAAACCCCGGTGCTGCCGGTAAAGTGGATGCCGGCAAAATCGGGATGGTTGAAGATAACCTCTCCGGCTGTGGGGCCGCTGACAAATACCAGGTTGATAACGCCATCGGGCACTCCGGCCTCGCGGAAGATCTCCATCAGGATATGGGCCGAATAAATTTGCGAGTTGGCTGGTTTCCACACCACTACATTGCCCATCAAGGCCGGGGAAACCTGCAGGTTGCCGGCAATGGAAGTAAAGTTAAACGGTGTTAGGGCGAACACGAAACCTTCCAGCGGGCGGTACTCCAGGCGGTTCCACATACCGGGGGCCGACTCGGGCTGCTGCTGGTAAATTTCGGTCATGTATTGCACATTAAACCGGTAAAAGTCGATAAGTTCACAAGCGGCATCAATTTCGGCCTGAAAAGCGTTTTTCGATTGTGCCAGCATAGTGGCGGCATTGAGTTTGGCGCGGTAAGGGCCGGCAATCAGCTCGGCAGCTTTCAAAAAGATGCTGGCCCGGTGTTCCCACGACATGGCTGCCCACGATTCACGGGCATTCAAAGCAGCCTGAATAGCCTGCTCTACATGCGCGGCATCCCCGGCATGGAAGTGCCCCAGGGTGTGCGATAGCTCGTGGGGTGGATGAATAGCCACCTTATTGCCCGTGCGTACTTCTTCACCACCAATAAACATAGGAATATCCAATTGTGTGGCCTTGGCTTCGGCCAAAGCTGCTTTTAACTCTGCCTTTTCGGGTGAGCCCGGGGCATATGATTTCACCGGTTCGTTTTTGGCAACCGGCACTTTATAAAATCCTTTTGGCATGACTTCTGAGGTTTAAATTACGGGGGCAAAGATAGCAAGATGAAGGCGCAAATATGGTAACTTCAGTACCCTAATCGCAAATATTTTTCGCTTAGAAGTAGCGGAGTATTTCCGGCAAAGATTTCACTTCCAGGGTAGGGGTTACCGGGCAATCGAGGTGGTGGGGGTTATAAAATATCTGGTCAATGCCGGCCCGGTGGGCACCCGCAATATCGGAATGGGGGTTGTCGCCTATCATCAGGGCTTCTTCGGGTTTGGCCCGGGCTTTATCCAGGGCAAAAGCAAAAATTTTTGGTTCGGGTTTTTGCGAGCCGGCCTTGCCGGAGGTGACAATTACGTCAAAAAAATGACGGATGCCCCCGCTGCGCATTTTGGTGCCTTGTATTTCTTCAAAGCCATTGGTAATAATATGCAGTTTATACTTAGCGGACAGGGCTTCCAGTACTTCGAAAGCCCCGGGGATAAGGTAAGGCTTGGTGGGGCAGGTATAAATATAATCCTGCTGCATGGCTTCGGCAGCATGGGGGTCTGCTACCTGCAGATCGGCAAAAATGGCCGGAAAACGGTCCGTGCGGATCACATTTTTATCAATTTCCCCGGCATGGTAGCGGTCCCAGAGGCGGCCGTTGATTTCAGTGAATTTTTGCAGGAAGTCATCCAGGGTAACGCCTTTGTCGGCCAGCCGGTATTGGTGCCACAATTCGCGCAGGGTTTCTGCGGAACTGGTTTCATAATCCCACAGGGTGTGGTCGAGATCGAAAAAAAGATGTTTTTTGTGCGTAAACATTTAACGGGTTTTGCGGGGCAGGGTTATTTTATTGATGGTTAACTCGCGGTTGGAGTACAGGGTTTGGTAAACTTCCCGGTCGGCTTGCAATTGCGGGTCTTTGTCAATAAAAGCCAGAAACTGGCTGACAATATCTTCCACCTCTTCTTTTATACTGTACAAGGCCCATTTCTCCACTTTGCCGAGGGTAAGCATACCGGAATTTTTTAAATAAGCAATATGGCGTGAGGTCTTGGTCTGGGTAAAATCCAGGATAAACTCCAGGTCGGAGATAGTTAACGGCCCGTAGTGGAGCAAAAGGTTTAAGAGCCTCAACCTTGCTTCATCGCCCAGGGCTTTCATTAACTGACTGCCAATCTGTAAATTAAAGTGCTTTAAACGCATCGTTTTACCGGTAATTCACGTTGTTACAGGTGCTTATTCCGGATTAAATTATTTTTTTAGTGGGTGAACTATTACATTTGCATACTAAGATGGGGCGAAAACGGTACAAAGTAAACTCATTTCGGATTATATTCATTACCAGCCTGATTTTCCTGGCTTGCGGGGCAGGGTATGCCCAAAATGATCAGGAGAAAAAGGTTGTGCAGTTTACCGGTATTGTGGTTGACCAGGATGGGGTGAGCCAGTTACCCGGGGTGCACGTGTACGTGCCCAAGTCGGGGCGCGGTACTACCACCAATGTATATGGCTATTTTTCTATGCCGGCCCTGGTGGGCGATGAGGTGGTTGTGAGTGCCGTGGGCTATTTAAAGCAACATTTTACTATTCCTGAGGGAAAAAATAACCGGGTAAATGTGGTGTTTAAGATGGAGGAAGACACCATTTACTTACAAAACGTAGATATTAACCCTTTCCCTTCCGAAAGGGAGTTTAAAGAAATCATCCTGGCCCTGAACCTGCCCGATGAAAACAAGATGCTGGGTGACCGGCTGGATGGCGCCTCGCTGGCCCTGATGCTGCGCAGCACCCCGTATGATGCCAGCCTGAATGCCCGCTACTATTTCGACCAGCAATTCTATTACATGCAGGATAACTTCGGGCCACGTTCCAATCCGTTCCTGAACCCGTTTGCCTGGAGCCGCTTCATTCAATCGCTTAAAAAGAAGAAGAAATAGCTTTTTCATTACAGTAACTCCTTATTATAAGAGAAAAGCGATTACGACCAGTGCGGCCAACATTAAGTAGATTATGGCGATTAATAGTTTGTAAAAGGTAAACTCTGACTTTTTCATCTTTCCCATCTTTGTTTGCCTTATATAGTGTCATAATCGTGCCAATCAGGCCATAGAAAATAACACGCAGATTATCAGCTAGTTGCAAAACAGGGCTGCACACAAAAAATCCCATAATAAGACCAGAGTCTCATTATGGGAAAACCATTAAGCCAAACTATTGTTCCCTTAGCCCAGGAACTCTACCAGGCGGTTGGCCCTGCCCCCGGCACGGAGCTGCCTTAGCGATTTTTCTTTCAACTGCCGCACCCGTTCCCGGGTAAGGCCGAGTTCTTCACTGATTTGCTCCAGCGACATGGGCTCGCGGCCGATACCAAAATACATTTTCAGGATATTGCTGTCTTTGGGCCGCAGGGTACTTAATGAGCGCTCGGTCTCATAACGTAACGAGTCGTTAAACGTAACATCGCGGTCTGTTGCATCCGTTTTGTCATCTGCCAGTACGTCCAGCAGGGAGCCATCGCCTTCGTTACTGAAAGGGGCATCTACCGATAGTTGCTGCATATTGCCGTCAAGGGTTTTTTTGATCTCGCTCACCTCTATGGCCATGATTTCGGCCAGTTCTTCATCCGTGGGCTCCCGCTCCAGTTCCTGTTGCATGGCGGCTGCGGTCCTTTTTATTTTATTCAGGGTAGAAACCCTGTTCAGCGGCATTTTTACCATGCGGGAGTTCTCGGCAATAGCCTGCATGATGGACTGCCTGATCCACCACACGGCATACGAAATAAACTTAAAACCGCGGGTATGGTCAAACTTTTCGGCCGCCCTGATCAGGCCGATATTGCCTTCGTTGATCAGGTCGTTTAACGTCAGGTTGCGGTTTTGGTATTGTTTGGCTACCGAAACCACAAAGCGCAGGTTGGCCCGCACCAGTTTGTCTAAGGCGGCCTGATCGCCTTGTTGTATTCTTTTAGCCAGGGCCATTTCTTCCTCGGCATTGATCATTTCAATACGGTTTACATCCTGGAAGTATTTTTCCAGCGATTGGTTTTCCCTGTTGGTAATGTTCTGGGTTATCTTTAATTGTCTCATTTTCTTCTATTTAATTGGTTTTAATACAAAAGTCGGGCAGAAGAAGTTCTGTATTCTACGCGTAGTACCTATTTTGCCGAATAGGTATTTTACCTATAGGGCTTTTTAGCTGGCTTTGAGGACGGGATATCTGATCCTCCTCAACAGCAGGTTTTTGTCCGACAGGGTAATACCGATAAAAAGAAATAAATTAAATCCCACCGGAAAGACTGAGCGTTGTGGTTATTGCCAACGATGCTGCCGGTGCTTAACCCGAATTATCCATGATTCTTCATGGATAATAATGTAAATAACCACCAAACAACTGTTTGCCAGTTAATTACATCAGGGTAAAAACCTCCTTATTTACGAAAAACAGTAAAACTTTTTTGACCCATGTATAGTAACGTGTATTTTGCCACCAGGGTTATAAATCATCGAAAAGATTTTTTTCTATGGCATAGAGTACCAGCCCGGCAATATTTTTTGAGCCGGTTTTTTCCAGCAGGTTACGCTTGTGGGCATCTACCGTACGCGGGCTGATAAATAGTTCTTCGGCAATTTCCTGGTTGCTGTATTCTTTGATGATCAGCCGCAGCACTTCTTTTTCGCGGCTGGTGAGGGGCAGGTCAACCACCAGCTTGCTGTTGCGTTTTACAGCGCCTTTAAGCATGCTTTGCATTACTGTTTCGGCTACCTCGGCACTGTAATACGTTTCGTTGTTATAAACTTTGCGCAGGGCGGTTTTGATGATTTCTTCCCCGCTGTTCTTCAAAATATAGCCGGCTGCCCCGGCTGCCAGCATTTGCTTGATGAACTGGTTGTCGTTATACATCGACAGGGCCAGAATTTTGATATCGGGATATAAGGCCTTGATTTTTTTGGCACAGGTGATGCCGTCCATTACCGGCATATTGATGTCAAGCATTACTACATCTACACGAATAGACTTTAGCAATACCAGGGCTTCCTGACCGTTGCCGGCTTCATCGGTTATATCAAATTCTTCATCGTTTTCCAGGTACACTTTCAGTGCATCACGGATAAGCTTATGGTCATCTACCAGTAAAATCTTCATCACCTTTATGTTATGGGTACCCGAATGTGGATACCGGTACCTTTGCCGGGATGGGTATCGATGGTAAATTCGCCACCCACAGAAGCAACCCGGCTGCGCATACTATTCAGGCCAAAGTTATGGTTTTTGTTGGCAATTTCTAAGGCGAAGCCCTTGCCGTTGTCTTCAACGGATAGTGAAATAAGGTCGGTGAAGACCAAATACTGGATGGTAACTTCGGTGGCCCCGGCATGTTTAATGCTATTATTGATGGCCTCCTGGGTAACCCTGTACAGGGCAAATTCCACCTCTTTGGGTACATCTACTTCTGCGGTATTGTAATGAAAGTTGAATTTTAGGGTACACGATTCAGGCATGGCAGCGAGCAGGTTTTCCACGGCATAGGTATAGCCCAGGTCGGTAAGGGATGGAGGCATCAAATTATGCGAAACGGAGCGCGATTCGGCAATGGCTGTTTTAATCAATCGCTCTATAGCGTGGATTTTCTTTCTCCCGGCAGCCGGTATGTCCCGGTCATTCGCCAGCCGGTGGAGGTGCAGGCTGATGGCCGACAGGGTTTGCCCTACGGAGTCATGCAGTTCTTTGGCAATGCGGCTGCGTTCTTTGTCTTCGGTAGAGAGGATAGAGGCGATAATCCTTCTTTCGGCATCGCGGGCGGCTATCATATTGCCCAGGTCTTCGGCAATGGCATTAATCATTTTCACTTCTTCCGGGGTAATTGCCTTGGGGGGGGCGCTGCCGGAATGGCTGTAACCCACGGTTAGCAGGCCAACCTTCTGGGTGCCGGCCACTATGGGTACGGCCACCTTGCCTGCCGGCCCCGGGTAGTTGGCCGTTTGGTACTCCCGGCCGCCATAGGTTATCGTAATGGCCATATCTTGTGGGTTGGGCCAGGCCTGGGGCAGGGCTTTCAGGGTGCCGTTGAGTATGTCGTCAATGCTGTTTTCACGGTGGGCGATTAACTTAGACACTTCGTACAGGCAGTTAAGTTGCTTATTCTTCTCATGCAGGGCGTCTTCGGCCGTCACCCGGGCGGTAATATCGCGGGCAAAACCACAAATGTAAATTTTACCCTCAAACGTAAAGCGGTCGAGGCTCAACTCCACCGGCAGGGTAGTGCCGTCCTTTTTTTTAAACTTTTCCCTGATCCGCAGGTGGCCATCCCAGTTTTGTATGCTGAGGGAGTTATAATAGGCGACATTTTCGTTGGTGGCCAGCAGGTCGCCTGGTTGCATTTGCAACAGTTCGTTTTCATTGTAACCGGTCAACTCTATGGCGGCCCGGTTCACCTGGCTAAAGCATTTACCGGGTTCGTACCATACCCCGATATCCTGCGAGGCTTCTATGGTTTGCTGGGCCAGCCGGGCTTCCTGCTCCGATTTGCTTAGCTGGCGGTTGATTTCTTTGAGTTCAGCGGTTTGCTTTTTTACCTGATGCTGAAGCACCAGGATAAACACGACAAAAATAGTTGAGCCGGCTACAATAATGCCGAGGGTTTGCCCTACCCATTCGGGGATAACCTCTTCGGGTGGGGCGGAGGTGTACTTTTGCACTGTCTGGTAGTAAAACGATGATTTATCGTTGATCAGGGCCGGCAATTGCTGGTCGAGCCGACCGGCTAAGGTTACATTACGGGTATTTTCGTGCAAGCCAAAGCGGATACTCACATAGGCCAGGTTGATAGAAGTGCTGACTACGGCCTTGTCGGCTGTGGCCGTTAACCCGTAATAGCGTGACACCAACCCCAGGTCGGCCTTGCCCCGGGCCACGCTGTCGATAACCGCGGCATACGTGGGCGCCCCGGCCCAGGTAACGGGGATATCCAGTTCGGTTAGTAAGTCCAGTAAGCCATCTTCTCCATTTTGGCGGTAATGGTCGTTTTTTAGGGCCGCTATTTTTTTGCCGCGGAGTTGGGCCAGCGAGGTGTAGTTAAATTCGTCCGCCTCATGCTTGTAGAGTTTGCCCCAGTTGATCATGCTACTGGTTTTGTTAAAGACAAACAGGGAGTCGCGGGCGGCAGAATAGGCCAGGGCCGGAATGAGGTCAATTTCCCCGGTTTGCAGGGCTTGCAGGCAGGCGGCAAAATCATAGGCTTTATATTCCAGTTGCCAGCCTTCCTCTTGGGCAATGTGGTTGAGCAGGTCAACCGTAAAGCCCGAAACCGCCCCGTTTTCATCAATAATAATCAGGGGCGGGGTTTGGTAAACGCCTACCTTTATAGGCTGGGCATAACCCCACCAGGGCAGTAGTAAAACAAACGCGAGGGCCAAATATCTCACAGCAAAAACTCTTTTCTGCTGTTAAGATAGTGAACTGTGTTAATTTATTTGCAGTGCAAGGCAGAGAATTGGATTGGCTACTGAAACACCAGCAACGAGTACCCCTGCATTTGATGTTCGGTAACCACGGTAAGCATGGAAAGGGCAATGGTTACCTGTGGGTTTACATCGGCAAAGGCATAGTTGCGGGCTACCAGCGACTGGCCGCAAACATAAAACTTAACCCCGGCAGCACTTAGTTGTTGTATCAGGTCCAGATTAGGGTTGTCAACTCCGTATTTCTTTTGATAACCGGCATTATTCAGGATGATTGGGGTGGCGGTGTAGTGCACGGCAACCACAATATGCAATTGCTCTTTGCTGATGCCGGCTGCCCCGTGCAGGTTGATCATGCGGGCAATATTGTTTAACCCTTTGTTCACCTGGTTGAAATCATCGTTGGCCGGTTTGAGGTCAATAACAATCTTATAATCAATATTTTTAGCGGGCAGGGTGGCGTTATCAATGGCATAAATGGTGCCGTAATCTTTAATGATGGGGTTGACGGGGGTTTGGGCGTTGGCTTGCAGGCAGTTTAGCAGAACGAATGAAATAAGGGTAGAACGTAGCATGGTTATGGAGGTTAGTTGCGGTATATAAGGCGCTATTCGGGTTAGCATGTGGTTTTTAAAGGAATATTTACCCCTTCTGTATTGCCTTTTACGGGCAGTTTTTATGCCTTTTGCCGGCAACCAGGGCCTCATTAAAAAGAAATCTGGGAGGCCAGTTTGTCTTTAACCTCCTGCACCTGGTGGGCATTCAGGCGGGGCCCGAATTTACCCACTACCCGGGAGGCAGCCATACTGGCAATTTTACCTGCCTGGGCGTAAGAGTGCCCGTGGGTGATGGCATAAAGGAAAGCCCCGGCAAACATATCCCCGGCCCCGTTGGAGTCGATGGCTTCTACCGGGAATGACTCAATGTCAATAAAGGTATCGCCATCAAAAATAGTAGCGCCATTTTTCCCCAGGGTGATGGCAAAGGTTTTGGCGATAAACTTCATTTTTTCCCGCGCGGCCAGCAGGTTGTTGGTGGCGGTGTATTTCAGGGCTTCATCTTCGTTGCAAAAAAGCAGGTCAACCCCGGGGCCGATGACTTTTTCAAACTGCGGCTTAAAAAACTCCACAATGGCCGGGTCGGAGAGGGTGATGGCCGTTTTCACCCCGTGTTTTTCTGCCAGGGCCTTAGCCTGCAACATGGCCTCAACCCCGTCTTCCGAAGTAACCAGATATCCTTCCAGATACAGATAGGTTGATTTTGCCAATGCCCCTTCGTCTAAAACGCTGGCATCAAGCGTAGCCGAGATGCCGAGGTAGGTATTCATCGTGCGGTCGGCATCGGGGGTAACCATCACCAGGCATTTGCCGGTAGTGCCTTCCGGCAGTTGGTTGCCATTGAGGTTAGTATGGATGCCCGATTCTTTCAGGTCGTTCATATAGAAACGGCCGTAATCATCGTTGGCCACTTTGCAGGAGTAAAACGATTGGCCGCCAAACTGGTTAACCGCAATAACCGTATTGGCGGCAGAGCCCCCGCTTTGCTTTTTTACCCGTTCTCCGGCAATAACCCGGGTGAGGTAAGCCTGGCGTTCATCATCTACCAGGGTCATCACGCCTTTTTCTACCTTATGCTGTTTGAAAAAACTGTCTTCTACTTCAAATTCGGTATCTACCAGGGCATTGCCTATGCCGTACACATCGTATTTATGCATTGTTTTGTTTACTTGGAGGGCAAAAATACGAAGAGATTGGTTAAAAATGATGGTTTTAGGAATATCTTGAAATATGGTCAGAAGGTATGCAGCATAGTGAAACCATTCCCCAAAAATCGCTACGATTTACAATAAAATAAGCTTAGCCCGGATTATTCACGAAAATCGTGAATAATGACGTAAATTAACCGCCAAACGATTGTTTGTCAGTTAATTACATCAGGTCCTTAGACTCCGGCTCAGCGGAGTCTAAGGACCTGATGAGTGCAAAATATTTTACTCTCAAATTTGGGTCATGCTTAATCTTTGGCTCATCCTGTATTTTGTATATAACATGTTGTCCTGTTTTCCGCACGATTTAAAAAAGGGTTAATTCCTGGCCGTATTAGTTGATTATTTTCGATATTGGGTGTCCCGTTGGTATTTTTGGGGATGTTTTT
>JALSJF010000125.1 GCA_026989505.1 Cyclobacteriaceae bacterium | reverse complement strand
GCTACTTTGGGGCTGTGGCCGCAACCACAGCCAAAAGCTTGAGCTGGCCGGAATAACAACCCCGCAGGGTGAAATAGTTTTTATGTTTTACGATGAAACACCCCGGCACAAGACCAGTTTTATCAAGTTGGTGGAGGGCCATTATTTTGATTCACTGACCTTTAACCCGAAAAATTCACAAGAATTTTTCACCCGCAGGGCTGATGAACTGCAAAATAGTGTAAAACAACATGTTATGCACAAAACATAGCATGAACCCAAGATTAAGCATGACCCAAATTTGAGGGTAAAATATTTTGCACTCATCAGGTCCTTAGACTCCGCTGAGCCGGAGTCTAAGGACCTGATGTAATTAACTGACAAACAATCGTTTGGTGATTAATTTACATCATTATTCATGATTTTCATGAATAATCCGGGTTAAAGGGATGGACGTGGTAGAGGCCATCGTGAAAGTACCCACTGACTCACGGGATGAACCCTTGGTGCCGGCACCCCTGAAGATAGAAATTATAAGGATTGACAGCGCTGCCATGCCTGGCTTTGCACGCATGTAAACTACCCTAAAATCATCCCCACGATGGTGGCCGACATCAGCGAGGCCAGGGTGCCGCCCAGCAGGGCCCGCATGCCAAACTGCGATAACAGAACCCTTTTGCCGGGGGCCAGGCCGCCAATGCCGCCAATCTGGATGCCGATGGAAGCAACATTGGCAAACCCGCAAAGCATATACGTAGCCATGATGATTGACTTGGTACTGCCAAAACTTCCGGCAGCCTTGAGGGTAGCCAGGCTTTCATAACCTACAAATTCGCTGGCAATAAGTTTTTCACCAAGCAGTTGCCCTACCAGGGCAATGTCTTGTGCCCCAACCCCGATCAGCCACATGAGCGGGGCAAACGTATAACCCAGGATAAACTGTAACGACAGGTTATTGTATTGGCCTCCGGTAAGTGAGGCAATCATACCATTTACCCCCACTACATTACCGGCTTTAATAAACAGGAAGTTGGCCATGGCAATAAAAGCAAAGAATACCAGTAACATGGCGCCAACATTCAGGGCCAGCTTAAGGCCTTCGGTAGTGCCGTTCGACATGGCATCAAGCAGGTTGGTGCCTACGTTTTGCTTGCTTATCTTAATATTGGTGTTGATTTCTTCGGTTTGCGGTACCAGGATTTTTGATACCACTATAGCCCCGGGGGCAGCCATTATAGAGGCGGCCAGCAAATGCTTGGCAAACAGCAACCGCTGGGCCGGGTCATCGCCACCCAAAAAACCAATATAGGCGGCCAGCACGCCACCGGCTACCGTAGCCATACCGCCAATCATGACCAGCAAAATCTCCGACCGGTTCATTTTCTCAAGGTAGGCTTTGATCAGTAACGGGGCCTCGGTTTGCCCTAAAAATATATTGCCGGCCACTGACAACGATTCGGCCCCGGAGATTTGCAAGGTCTTGGTCAGCAACCAGGCCAGTCCATAGACAATTTTTTGAATAATGCCCAGATAAAACAAAACGCTGGTTAAGGCCGAGAAAAAGATAATGGTAGGTAAAATTTGTAACGCAAAGACAAAGCCAACCGACTCAACATTCATTAAATCACCAAAAATAAAGGTGCTGCCGGCTTTGGTAAAATCCAGGATAACGACAAATATCCAGCCCACAAACTCAAAAAACCTGCGCACAAACGGCACGGTTAAGATACTGATGGCCAGCACCAACTGAATACCCAGCCCAATACCCACCACCCGCCAGGAAATGGCCTGGCGGTTGGTGCTGAACAACCAGGCAATTAAAATTAATACGGCCATGCCTAACAGGCCCCGGGGGATGGAAACCAACCAGTTGCCCTCTGCTTTCAGGGAGTTTTCATCAATCAGGTTTGATTTGTTCCTGGAGTTAACTGCGGCCGGGTCTTCGCCTAATGCTTCAGCGGCAATTACTTCTTCGCTGGAGGGGGATATTGGTTGCTCAGGTTGTTGGGCAAAAGAGTGGGTGGATTTCAGCCCGGTAAGTAAAAATAGTGAAGCTAAAATCAGAAGTTGTCGTACGTTCATACATTCAGGTTTCTGCTTTCCTAAAGTGCAATTATTTTTACTTACTTCAAAATAATCGGGCAAAAGAAAAGGGCCGTCTTACCCGGCCCTTGTCTTGTAGTAAAAGTCAATATGCTAAGCCCTGGGCTTTGGCGCTGCCGCCAGCACTTCGGCAGAAGCATCCGCTTTAAACTTTTCAAAGTTGATGATGAACTCATTGGCCAGGTGGTTGGCTTTGGCATCATAATCAGCTTTGTCTTCCCAGGTGTTTTTCGGGTCAAGCACCTCGGTAGGCACCCCGGGGCAACGGGTTGGCATGGCCAGGCCAAATATCTCATGGGTTGTATAGGCAACCTCATCCAGCTTGCCTTCCAGGGCTGCGGCAATCAGCGCCCGGGTTATTTTCAGGCTCATGCGCTGGCCAATGCCATAGGGCCCGCCCGACCAACCGGTATTGACCAACCATACATTGGCGCCCGATTCCTGCATTTTTTTACTGAGCATCTCGCCATATACGGTGGGGTGCAGGGGCATAAACGGGGCGCCAAAACAAGCAGAGAATACGGTTACCGGTTCGGTAATGCCGGCCTCAGTACCGGCAACCTTGGCCGTGTAGCCGGAGATAAACTGGTAAGCCGCCTGGGCCGGGGTTAGTTTGGCTATTGGCGGCAGTACCCCAAAAGCATCGGCCGTGAGGAAAAAGATGTTTTTGGGCGGTGCCCCTACCGAAGGTTCGGCAATATTGCGAATATGCTGTATCGGGTAGCTTACCCGGGTGTTTTCCGTAATGGAACCATCGTTAAAATCCACTTCATCGGTGCCCGGAAAGAAAACGATGTTCTCCAGCAATGCCCCCGGTTTAATAGCATTAAAAATGTCAGGCTCTTTTTCGGCCGACAGGTCTATACACTTGGCATAGCAGCCGCCCTCAAAGTTGAAAACCGTATCGGCCGACCAGCCGTGCTCATCATCGCCAATCAAATAGCGGTTAGGGTCGGCAGAAAGGGTGGTTTTGCCAGTGCCCGAAAGCCCGAAAAACAGTGCAGTATCACCCTCTTTACCCTTATTGGCCGAACAGTGCATGGACAATACATTCTTTTGGTGCGGCAAAATAAAGTTCAGGGCAGAAAAAATACCTTTCTTAATCTCCCCCGTATAGCCGGTACCTCCAACAAGGACCACTTTACGGGTAAAGTTAAGGATAGCAAAATTATGCTGACGGGTACCGTGAATAGTGGGCCCGGCATGGAACCCTGGGGCATTAATTACCAGCCATTCCGGGTCAAAATCAGCTAATTCTTTCTCGGTAGGCCGTAAAAACATATTATAGGTAAACAGGTTTGACCACGGCAGTTCGGTAACAAACCTGATGTTCATCCGGTACTTTGGGTCGGCACAGGCATAGCCATCGCGCACATAAACCTCTTTGCCGGAGAGGTATTCAACCATGTGGTTGTATAGCAGGTCAAACTTATGCGTTTCGAAGGGCAGGTTAATATCGCCCCACCAAACGGTATCTTCGGTTATGTTGTCAAAAACAATAAACCGGTCGTTAGGCGACCGGCCGGTAAATTCACCGGTGCTTACGTTTATGGCCCCGCTGCTGGCTCTTTTGGCCAGGCCTTTTTTGATGGATATGTCGGCAAGTTCATCGGGGGAGAGGTTCCAGTAGGCTTTGGCTTTTTTTATACCCAGGGCGGCCATTGCGGCTGCCTGGGTGGGGGTTTGGGTTTCTGGCATGATAAAACTAAATTATACTTGGTTAACGGGCAGCAAATTTACACTAAAAAGGTAATTTCCACAGGCCTTGATTAAAATTACCTTCCCCTTGCCGCAACTTCTGTAAACGGGTGCCGGAAGAACCCTTTACAGGTACAATTGCCTGCTTTTATCTGCCAATGTGGATTTGCCCATACTTTTGATATATTTGGGGACGTTTAGTTTTTTGTTCACGTAACTACAGTAGCCTTATGAATGATGAAACACAGATAAAAAGCAGCCGCACCCAACACCCGCAGGGCCTTTATACCCTGTTTGCCACCGAGATGTGGGAACGGTTTAGTTATTACGGTATGCGGGCCTTGCTCACCCTCTACCTTACAGCTGAGCTGGTTAACGGGGGGTTTGGCCTGGAACGGGCAGCGGCCCTGGAAATATATGCCATTTTTACCGGCCTGGTATATTTAACACCCATTTTGGGTGGCTGGGTGGCCGACCGTTTTCTCGGTAAGCGGAAAACGGTTTATATCGGTGGTTTTGTGATGGCAACGGGCCAGTTTTTACTGGCGGCCAGCGCTTTTATGGCCGATGGCCTGGACCCTGCCACCCGGTTGTTTATTTTCAACTTTGGCCTGGGAACACTAATTATCGGCAATGGCTTTTTCAAGCCTAATATCTCCACTATTGTCGGTGATTTTTATGATGACAACGATCCCCGTAAAGATTCGGCCTTCAATATTTTTTATATGGGCATTAACCTGGGCGCTATTTTAGGGCCATTTATTGCCGGCTACCTGGGCGAAAACGTGCACTGGGGCTGGGGCTATTTTGCTGCCGGGGTTGGCCTGATTATCAGTGTGATCTGGCTGAAAATACGTGAAGACAGCCTGGAGCACAATGGCCTGCCACCCAATACCCCGGCCGATAAGTTTGTGCTGGATGGTAAAGACTGGCTGGAGATAGTTTACTATTCCGTAGGCCTGGTAGTGGCTACCCTGGCGGTTATCGTGCTTTGGCGCCAGATTCCTGACAGCATCACGGGCACTATTGTTACCGTTGGCTTTATTGCCCTCGGCCTGGCCCTGGGATACGTGATTTTTAAAGGTACCCATGGCGTTGAGGAGTGGAGCCGCATGGGGGTGATTGTCGTGCTGGCTTTCTTTAATATCGTATTTTGGGCCGGCTTTGAACAGGCCGGGGGCACCATGAACCTGTTTGCAGCCGAAAACACTAACCGCATGCTCGGGGGCTGGGAAATCCCTGCTACCTGGTTTCAGAATATCAACCCGGCCGCCATCCTTATTTTTGCCCCTTTGTTTTCTATTATGTGGTTGCGCCTGCACGACCGGAATATCAACCCCCGCACCCCAATAAAGTTTGCCCTGGGGATGCTCCTGGGTGGCCTGGCCTTCTGGATTATGTCCATGGCCAGTAACCAGGCAGCCGATGGTCATCTGGTATCGCCTCTCTGGCTGGTAATGGTTTACACTATTCTTACCTTGGGCGAGCTTATGCTGTCGCCTATCGGGCTTTCCATGATTACCAAACTGGCCCCTACCAAGCTCGTTTCGGTGGTGATGGGGTTATGGATGGCCAGCTTTGCTGCCGGCAATTATTTTGCCGGGGTGATGGAGAGTATTTTGCACAAATATGATTTACCCCTGTATCCGTTTATCACCTGGATTATGGTGGGCACCGGGGTGGTTATCCTGTTGTTGTCACCGGTACTGAACAAGGCGATGAAGGGTATTCATTAAGGGGTGGTTTATTTTAACCCGAAAAATTCATATGAATTTTTCGGGTTAGCGCCCGGCTTATTGGCAGCAAATAATAAACTGTGCAGGATAGGCCTTTGTTTTACGGTAAAGCATGGCAAGCAGTACAGGGCTATTGTAATTGCTCCAAGCGGGTTTGCCACGGCTATCTGTTCAGTGTAATAAACCAGCTAATTTAGCCAATGCTTTTTGGTTGGGTTTGCTGTGAATACTGAAAATAACGCTCTGTTTTTCCTTGCCGGTAAGGCGCCAGCTCAGGGCTGCCCGGTGCACATCGGCCGGGGTTTGGTGGGCCGGGTCATAGGTAGGCACATATTGCAGGTTAATCACATCGATCTGATTGTTAAACCAGGCTGAGGCATACTCAATCTTACTGTCGTTGGTAATGCTTTGCATTTTGGCAAAATTCTCGTAAACACTTTGTACCGGGGTGGAGATTTTATCGAGTAGCGACAGGTTTTGCCGGGGCTCAATGCCGATTTCTTTTTTTGAATCCCGGATGGAAACGATGATAACCCCGGAAGTATTCCTTGCTATCCAGTCACGGTAGGCGTAGAGAAAGCGCAGGGCATCGGAAATGCCGAAGTTATCGGTAATGCCGGCATCCATGATTTCCATTGGGGGGTTGCTGGGCAGGGTAACATTGGGGGTCACGTAAGGGAAGGTGGCCCCCATACGCAGCGCGCTGAGAAAGCGCAGGCTGTCGGCATCATAATCAGCATAAAACCTACGGAAGTCAATACCTTCTACCAATTTGTCAAAAGTTCTGTGGGCCCTGATTTCCCCGGCATTCATAAAACTAAGGTGATGCGGTGAGATAAACAGTTTGCGGCCATCGTTAATAATGGTAGGGGCAATCACCATCATGGGGATTTGGGCCGAGGCCTCCGCTTCTGCGTAGGCCGATAGGGGCTTGTCGAGCAGGTAACGGGTGTTTTTGTTCAGTTGTTCTTCAAAGGAGTAACCCCGGTCTTTAAGGTATTTCTTGCCCTTGTATTCGAATTTCTGAAATTTAACAAAAAGGTCATTGACCAGAAAGCTGAAGATAATCGGGTTAAGGTTATCGTTGGCTATGCTGGCCAGGTACCTGGGGTGTAGCGGGTTAATGGCCGGGTTGGCTTTGTTACGCAGCACCAGTTCGCGGTAGAAGGCCGCCCCGATGAGCCCCCCGGAGGCCCCGGTAATGAGTATGGCATGGTTAAAGAGCTTGCCGGCTGTCAGGCTGTCGGCATATTGCAGGGCCCTGAAGGTCCAGAGGGATGACCGCTGGCCTCCGCCACTTACGGCCAGGAAAACCATTTTGGGTGGCCGTACCCCAAATTTTGCCCGCCAGTTTTTTAATGTCTGCAGGGTTTGCTGCCGGTCGTGGATAATAATGGAATCGTTGTTTTGCGCCTTGATTACTTCCAGGTTATACGGGGCGCGGCCATTGGCGTAGTTAAGGCCAAAAGCCTGGTATTGCGACTTGAGCACATTGTATTTTACACCCATATTTACCAGGATAAGCAGACCAATGATAATGGCGGCTGACCAGGAGCGGAACCAGTAAGAAAAAGCCCCGGTAAACATAATCACGATGGTGAGGAAGAGTACGGCCGAAGCGGCAGCCGGGATCTGAAAGATTTCATTCTCGCGAAATATGCCCAACAACAGCAGGATAACAAAAATAAACAGCTCAATAAATACCAGGTTCAGGTGGTTTTGGTCAAACACTTTCAATACCTCTTGCTTGTCGTAAACACGGTCGTTAACCGGGGTGGCCCGCAGGTTTAAATCCAGGTAATATTTTACCTTTTCGGGTTTATGTTTGGCCAGTACCAGCCGGGCCATTACATTCGCCCGGGTGGCCCGCACGTTTTTTTTCAGGCTTTGGTCGAAGCGGTAAGCAATAATTTTAAAGATATCTTTATTGGTAAACCAGAAATAGATGTAGAGCAGGAGGGTCATGACAACAAAACCAAGCAATACCCCGCTCACGGCCCAAAACACCTCGATTGGGCCGGCATCTTCATTATAAAGCTGGTAGTTAACCACATTAAACAGGTAAACCAGTAAAAATGCCAAAGGCAGCAGGCTGTTGTTGATGCTGAAGCGGGTAAAGGGTTTGGTCAGTGAGCCCAGAAAAGTGAAACGGTAGCCATCCACAATATAGCAGGTGATATGGTAGGCGGTGGCAAACCCACCAATGACCATGCCCATGATAAAAAAACTGAGAAAATTCACCCGGCCGAGGTATTCCGGATCGAGAAACAGGGAGGGGATGCCGAGGTACTTGCCCAACTGGCCGGTAACCACGGCAAATAGCAGGAACCAGATAAGCAGCAAAACATGGCCGCGTTTAACCTGGCTGAGCAACAGACGGAAGGGCAATGAATAAAATAGTTTAGTAAAAATGTTTCCTGGCATAATTAACGAACAAGATAATCATTTTTTTTGTTTTACTTTAATTTACGCCATTATTCACGATTTACGTGAATAAACCGGGTTAAGGCATTGCTTTAAATTGAAATAACCCAGGCCTTCAGCCTGTTGATGAAAATAGATTATTTTTAAAACCCCGGGTTTTATTCGGGTTCAGGGGGTAAGGAAGGCCCTGGTTGCTTACCTCATTTCGCTGATACCCGTAGCAAAGGTAGCTTAGCCCGCAGCTTTCCGGCTACCCCGGTAAAGCTCGTATTCCAACAGCCGGCAATCTAGCTGGCCGTTATAGAACGCAACCTTACGTTTGGTACGCAGGCCGATGACCTTGGCCAGTTCCCGGTTGCCGGTGAAGATATAGCCCCAATAGCCCTGGCATTGCTGCTTGAAGAAATCGCCAAGGGCCTGATAAACATGGCGCAACTCTTCTACCTCACCAAGGCGCTCCCCATATTCCGGATTAAGGATGACCACGCCTTCGCCTGCCGGTACAGTGAGTTGCTTAAAGTCGCTGACGGCAAACCGGATGTATTGTTCCATGCCGGCTGCCCGGGCGTTGGTGCGGGCGATGGCGATGGCATCGGCCGAAATATCGGATGCGGCAATAAGGGCGCTTGTTGGCCTGACTTTATTCTTCGCTTCCTGTACCATCGCCTGCCATTTTTCGGGGTTAAAAGAGCGCAGGTGCATAAAGCCAAAGTTTTTTCTGAACAACCCCGGGGCGGTGCGGGTAGCCAGCAGGGCGGCTTCAATGGCCAGTGTGCCGCTGCCACACATGGGGTTAATAAAATTACTTCGCCCGTCCCACCGGGAAGCCATGATTACGGCTGCCGCCAACGACTCCAACATGGGGGCTTTGCCCGGTATTTTGCGGTAACCGTGTTTGGCAATTACGCCACCGGAAGTGTCGTAGTAAACGTTACACTGGTTATCACGCCAGTGCAGGTAAATACGGGTTTTGTCTTTTTCGGGGCCGGAGTAGGGCCGTCTGCCTTTGATCCGGGTAAAGCGGTCAACAATGGCATCTTTAAGCTTCAGGTTGGCAAACCGGGTGTCGGTAATGGTATCGTTCTTTACATACGAATCGATGTTAAAGTAGCCATCAACATCAATTTCATCTTCCCAGGGAAGTTTGCCGGCTTTTTGGTACAATTGTTCGGGGGTGGCGGCATAAAATTCAGCAACCTGCCACAACACCTTATTGGCTGTGCGCAGGTAAAGGTTGAGACGCATGGTATCCTCCAGGGTGCCGGTTAACTGAACGCCCAGGGCGTGTTCGGTGGTGCCGGAATAGCCGAGCGCCTTGATTTCCTGGTGCAGGATACCGCTGATTTGGGGGGCACAGATGACAAAAATAGTGGCTTTTCTAGCCATCATGCCGGGCGGTGAGGTTGAGGGTAAGGTTAACCATAGGCTATTTTACAGGGCATAATTTTGGCTAACCAGGGTAAAGAGCCTGACAGCAAGGGGTTAAACGTTGTGTGAACTAACCTTGGCCGCCATATATTCCCGGTGTACCCGGGCAATGTGTACCAGGCTGATTTCTTTCGGGCACTCGGCCTCACAGGCCCCGGTGTTGGTGCAGGCGCCAAAACCTTCTTCTTCCATCTGCCAGATCATCTTTTCCACCCGGCTATGGCGCTCGGTATTACCTTGTGGCAACAAAGCCAATTGCGATATCTTGGCACTGGTAAACAACATGGCCGAAGCATTTTTACAGGCTGCTACGCAGGCGCCACAGCCAATACAGGCGGCAGCATCCATAGCCTCATCGGCAATACGTTTGGGTATCGGAATCTCATTGGCATCGGGGGCGCCCCCGGTGTTAATGCTCACATAACCACCGGCCTGGATGATACGGTCGAAGGCGCTGCGGTCAACAATCAAGTCTTTAACTACCGGAAAAGCTTTGGCACGCCAGGGCTCGATAGTGATGTCGTCCCCATCGTTGAAGCTCCGCATGTGCAACTGACAGGTGGTGATAGCCTGCTTGGGCCCGTGCGGGCGCCCGTTGATCACCATGCTACAGGTACCACAAATCCCTTCACGACAGTCGTGGTCAAAATGCACCGGGTCTTCGCCTTTATGGGTAAGTTCTTCGTTCAGCACGTCAATCATTTCCAGAAACGACATGTCCGGGGAAATGTTACTTACTTCGTAGGCTTTAAAGCCCCCTTTATCCGTGCTGTTTTTCTGGCGCCAAATATGTAATGTAAGGTTCATTTTGATTATTTATTAATCGTTATCTGTTAATCGTTATCAGTAGTTTGTACATGGGGGAGGGGATAGTAGCTGAAAGACAGGAGTGGCAGGGGTATAAAATCTTCTTGTCTGCCTGCCGGCTGCGGTCTTCGGCCTTCTATCAACATTGTTTTGCCCATCTACTTTTATTCCCTTGCTGAAGCCATACGGATATAGCCTTATTTATAGCTCCGCTGGGTCAGTTTAACATTTTCAAATTCCAGGGTTTCTTTTTCCAGGGCTTCTTCCCGGCCTTCACCCTGGTACTTCCAGGCCGCCACGTAAGAATACTGGTCGTCAATACGTTTGGCTTCACCTTCTTCGGTTTGCGATTCCTCGCGGAAGTGGCCGCCACAGGATTCTTTGCGGTCCCGGGCATCATCTACCATTAGTTCGGCCAGTTCCAGGAAATCGGCCACGCGGCCGGCTTTTTCCAACGAGAGGTTCATCTCTTCATTATCGCCCAGTACTTTTACATTTTGCCAGAAACTTTCACGTATTTCCCTGATCTTCTCTTTGGCAATTTTCAGGCCTTCCTCATTGCGGGCCATGCCCACATAGTCCCACATCACCTTGCCCAATTCTTTATGAAATTCATCAACGGTCTTATCGCCATTAACACGCAACAGTTTGTTGATCTTCTCTTTCACCTCATCTTCAGCCTGCCGGAAGGCCTCGTGATCGGTGGGTACTTTATCATACGCCATACCGGCCAGGTAATCACCAATCGTGTAGGGGATAACAAAATAGCCGTCTGCCAGCCCTTGCATGAGGGCGCTGGCACCGAGGCGGTTGGCCCCATGATCGGAGAAGTTGCATTCACCCAGGGCATAGAGGCCGTCAATGGTGGTCATCAGGTTGTAGTCCACCCACAGGCCGCCCATGGTGTAGTGTACGGCCGGGTAAATCATCATCGGCACTTCATACGGGTTATCTCCCTGGATTTGCCGGTACATATCAAAAAGGTTGCCGTATTTATCACGGATTACATCTTCACCGAGGCGTTTAATGGCATCGGCAAAATCAAGGAACACCGCTTGCCCGGTAGCGCCCACGCCCCGGCCTTCATCGCAAACCATTTTGGCATTGCGCGAAGCCACATCGCGGGGTACCAGGTTACCAAAGGCCGGGTACCTGCGTTCGAGGTAATAGTCTCTTTCTTCTTCGGGTATGCTTACGGCCTCTTTGGCGGTAAGCCCCGGCATAGCCTTTTTGGGCACCCATATCCGCCCATCGTTGCGCAACGATTCCGACATCAGGGTAAGTTTCGACTGGTGGTCGCCTGATACCGGGATACAGGTAGGGTGGATTTGGGTAAAGCAAGGGTTGGCAAAATAGGCGCCTTTCTTGTGTGCCCGCCAAGCGGCTGTGGCATTAGCGCCCATGGCGTTGGTTGACAGGTAAAAAACATTGCCGTACCCTCCGGTAGCCAGCAAAACGGCATGGGCTGAATGCGAGGATATCTTGCCGGTAACCAGATCGCGCACTACAATGCCGCGGGCTTTGCCCTCAATAATAACCACGTCCAGCATTTCGGTACGGGGGAACAGCTCTACTTTACCCTTGGCAATCTGCCGGCTGAGGGCGCTGTAGGCCCCCAGGAGCAATTGCTGGCCGGTCTGGCCGCGGGCGTAAAAGGTGCGCGAAACCTGGGCCCCGCCAAATGAACGGTTATCCAGCAGGCCGCCATATTCGCGGGCAAAAGGCACGCCCTGGGCCACGCATTGGTCGATAATATTATTGCTCACCTCGGCCAGGCGGTAAACGTTGGCTTCGCGCGAACGGTAATCACCGCCTTTAATGGTATCATAAAACAGGCGAAAAATGCTGTCGCCATCGTTGGGGTAGTTTTTGGCGGCATTGATGCCCCCCTGGGCGGCAATACTGTGGGCCCTGCGGGGGCTGTCCTGGTAACAGAACGATTTTACATTGTAGCCGAGTTCTGCCAGTGAGGCCGCAGCCGAAGCCCCGGCCAGGCCGGTACCCACGACAATAACATCATATTTTCTTTTGTTGGCCGGGTTTACCAACTTAATATTGAACTTATGCTTCGTCCATTTTTCGGCCAGCGGGCCGGCAGGTATTTTAGAATCTAATGCCATGATTATGACAAACTTTTAAGGTATAACAAAACAGGAATGATGGCAAAGGCAGCCGGTACGGCAATAGCGTAAAACTTACCGGCCAGTTTGATTAAGCCATTATATTTAACGTGGTTCAGCCCAAGCGACTGAAAAGCGCTACTGAAGCCATGCCAAAGGTGAAAACCCAGAACAAGCATCGAAATTACATAAAAAGTGGCAATCAGTGGATTAGCATAGGCATCCGCTACCCATTGGTACGCATTGTGCATTTCTACCCCGTTTACCACCGTGCTGGTTACTTCGGTGCCGTACTTAAACTCGTACCAGAAGCCGCGCAGGTGCAATAAAATAAAGATAAAGATAAGCGTGCCCAGCAGCGACATACTGCGCGATGACCAACTGCTGTTGGCGCTACCGGCCGACACTTTGTAGCCAACAGGGCGGGCGTTTTTGTTTTTGATGTAGAGGGTATAGGAAACAAACGCATGCAACAGAATAAAAAAGAAGTTGGCCTTGGAAACAAACTGGATCAGCGGGTTGTGGGCCATGAAATGGGAGTATTCATTAAAAGCTACCCCGCCATCTTCTTTTAACAACTGCAGGTTTCCTGCCAGGTGGATTACCAAAAACAAGATCAGGAAAAGCCCTGTAAGCGACATGATTACCTTTCTGCCAATGCCGCTTGTTAATGCGCTTAAAAACCAATTCATGATTTAACTGTATAGATTAAAATGAAAGGCCAAATATAGGTTTTAGTGGTGAGCTTTTCAATCTGTTGACCGAATATCTCGGCCGGAAAGTGCACCCCGGTTGCCGGATTATTTACGCTGTTTTCTTATGCCGGCCCCAAGGCAACGACAACAGGGTTTTCGCCTGTTCGAAGAGTGTAGTAAGGCAAAACTTCGTAAAAAAAACGTGTCTTCTATCAATTTTAGGCTTATATTTAATTTTTTAAAATATACCTTGAGTTTAGAAATAGGTTTAAAATGGCACAAAATGTCAAACATATGCGAAAAATTGTCTTGGCATTGCCGGTGGCATTTTCTATGGTGCTTACAGTAGCATATATTGCCAATAGTTTTGCGGGCGGTTTATCTTGTATAACCTTGGCGTTGAAAGACAGTGCCGAAAGTCATGAAGACCACAAACCCGTACAGAATTTACAGGATGTAAAGATGGAACAACTAGCCAGGGTGAACCTGGAAAGGCGTTTTTTCCATCGCAGCAGCACTTATCTGCACCGTGGCCAGGCCATCGTCCCGGAGGTATTCCTGGAGGTGGTTACCCCGCCTCCGGAATTTGGCTGAGCATCTGAACAAGCATTTTACCTTGGTTATTGCCAGGGTAAAATCCGGCACCGGCCTGTTTTTGGCCGATAAATAATTTTTACCTGATAGATTTGCCGCTACCGGCAGCAGAAGAAAAAAAATAGATTGATCTGTAATTGATTGATAGCTTATTATCTAACCATTAAATCAACATAAAAACTATGGAGTTATTTAAACATCTTAAAAAAGATTTACCTGCCAGCCTTGTGGTGCTTTTCGTGGCCGTGCCGCTGTGCCTCGGTATTGCCCTGGCCAGTGGTGCCCCCCTTATATCCGGTCTTATAGCCGGGGTAATCGGGGGCATTGTTGTGGGGGCACTTAGTAAATCATCCCTGGGGGTGAGTGGCCCGGCAGCCGGGTTGGCCGTAATTGTGCTCAATGCTATCGACCAACTTGGGGCTTTCGAGATTTTTCTGATGGCTGTGGTCATAGCCGGGCTTATGCAACTGGCCCTGGGTTACGCGAAAGCCGGTATTATCGGGTACTACTTTCCCTCAGCCGTAATTAAGGGCATGTTGGCCGGTATTGGTATTGTTATCGCGTTAAAACAGATACCGCATGCTGTGGGCTATGATGCTGATTTTGAAGGTGATCTGGCCTTTATGCAACCGGATGGGCAAACTACGATTTCTGAGCTGTACAATATGCTTGGGTACATCAACCCGGTAGCTATTGCGCTGGCCCTGGCCGCCCTGGTGATCATCCTGGTTTGGGAAAATATTCTGGCCAAAAAACACAAAATTTTCACGCTGTTGCAGGGTACTATTGTAGTGGTGTTACTGGGGGCATTATATCAGTTTTTGGCTACCCGGTTCTGGCCGGATATGGCTTTGTCCCCCGACCACCTGGTCTCGGTGCCGGTAACATCATCTTTGGCTGATTTCTCTAATTTGATAACCTATCCTGATTTTAGCCAAGCGTTTAATCCACAGGTCTGGATCGTGGCCATTACCCTGGCCATTGTGGCCAGTCTGGAAACACTATTATGTGTGGAGGCAACCGATAAGCTTGATCCGCACAAACGTGTGACGCCAACCAATGTTGAGTTAAAGGCCCAGGGCGTAGGTAACTTGTTGTCGGGTTTGATTGGCGGCTTACCCGTTACCCAGGTAATTGTGCGCAGTTCGGCCAATATTCAGGCAGGCGCTTATACCAAGCTCTCGGCTATTATGCATGGGGTGCTTTTACTGGTGCTGGTGGTACTGGCCCCCACATTCCTTAACCTTATTCCGCTGTCGGTATTGGCCATTATACTGATTATTGTGGGCTATAAGCTGGCCAAACCCACCATGATAGTTCAAATTTACAGGCAGGGGAAAGATCAGTTCTACCCCTTTATTATCACCATCCTGGGGATTGTCTTTACCGACTTACTGATTGGCATTGGGCTTGGGTTGGTGGTAGCACTGTTTGTGCTGTTGCACCGCAGCTACCGTAATTCGCACTTCCTGCATATGGAAGATAAGGTGAATGAGGGCGACAAGCACAAGGTTAAAATTACCCTGGCCGAAGAAGTTACTTTCCTCAATAAAGCAGCTATTTTGAAAGAGTTGAACAACATTCAGCCCGGCAGTAAGGTAACCATAGATATGTCGAAGTCATTTAAAGTTGACTATGACGTGCTCGAAATTATTGATAATTTTACCAAAACTGCCCCTGAGCAGGACATTGAGGTGGCGCTGATAGGCAGAGGGGAGACAGCCACCGTAGATTATTAATGATGAACATAAAGGACCAGCGATGAAAACGCAAACAAGAGAATTACAAGCGAATACCACCCCGGAAACTGCTTTACAATATTTAAAAGAAGGCAATGCCCGGTTTGTCCAGGATAAAAAAGCTAACCGCGACTTGCTGGAGCAGGTGCGTACCACCAGCAAAGGGCAGTTTCCCTTTGCGGTTGTTTTGGGCTGTATTGATTCACGGGTGCCGGCAGAACTGGTGTTCGATCAGGGCATTGGCGATATTTTCAATGTTCGTATAGCCGGCAATATTGTTAATAGCGATATTCTGGGCAGCCTGGAGTTTGCCTGCAAAGTGGCGGGCGCCAGGCTGATCCTTGTTCTGGGCCATACCCGCTGCGGGGCCGTTAATGGTGCCATCAGCGGGGCCGGGTTGGGCAACCTGACCGGCTTATTGCAGAAAATCGGCCCGGCTATTGACCGGGTGAAACGAACCTCGCTGTCACCGGATGATGACCGGTTTGCTAATGAGGTGGTAAGCCAAAACGTGCGCGAAGTAGCCGATGAAGTGCTGGCCAGAAGTGATATCCTGGCCGAAATGGAAGCAGCCGGGGAAATAGCCGTGGCCAGGGCTGTGTATGCCGTAGAAACCGGTGAGGTAACATTCTATTAAGCCGGCTGCCAGGCCAACAAACGGTTTCATAGAATCTGGGTAGCTTTGGCTTTTCTTTTATGGAACCATTTATTCGTTTTTTAACCCATGCCCTGCAGCAGCCTCTTCCCGGCCCGGCCGCCCAGGCCTTGATGATGCCCTCCATGGCAGATAAAAGCCGGTTCTCGCTGCAGGCTAAAAAAGGCGCCCGGGCAGGAGGGGTCATGATCTTATTTTATCAGCATCAGGGGGAATGGTTTTTCCCACTCATCCAGCGCCCTGATTATGACGGGGTGCATGCCAAACAAATGAGCTTTCCGGGGGGCAAAAAGGATGTTGAAGACCCGGACTTAGTGGCCACCGCCTTACGCGAAACCGAAGAAGAAATTGGCGTTGACAGGAAAAAAATCGCCCTGGCCGGCCAGCTTACCGAACTTTATATTATCGCCAGCAATTTTAATGTGTTGCCGGTTATCGGCCACCTGCCGGCACGGCCGGAGTTTGTGGCCGACCCCCATGAAGTAGATGAAATTATTGAAGTAAAGGTGACTGATTTAATGAAGGATGCTTTGCAAAAAGAGATGCCGATGACTATCTTGCACGGGGTTACCATTAATGCACCGTATTTTGACCTCAGCGGTAAAATTGTTTGGGGGGCCACGGCCATGATCCTGGCTGAGCTGAAGGCGGTGCTGAAAGCGTATTTTCGTATTGGTTGAGCCGGAAGTCAATAATTATTTTATTATTGTGTAAACATTCGTTACCCCTTAAATGGAACACCAACCTCTGATTACCAACGATGCCGTAGTGCTGGGCCTGTTAATGGCTATCCTGGTGATTATTTTTAAAACTTCACACAGCAAAAGGCCTGTTTTTGCCAAATTCTATCAATATGTACCGGCTTTGTTGCTCTGTTATTTTGTGCCCTCGGTATTTAATTCGTTGGGTATTGTGGATGGCGAGCAAAGCAACCTGTATTTTGTGGCCTCACGCTACCTGCTGCCGGCCAGCCTGGCTTTACTTACCCTGAGCGTTGATTTACAGGAGATCAGAAAGCTGGGGTTTAAAGCAGTAATCATGTTTTTTTCGGGCACCGTGGGGATTATCCTGGGCGGCCCGGCAGCTATCCTCATTGTGTCGTTTTTTGCCCCTGATATCGTAGGCGGTGTGGGCCCGGAAGCCGTGTGGCGGGGCATGACTACCATTGCCGGCAGTTGGATTGGTGGCGGGGCCAATCAGGCCGCTATGTATGAGATGTTTAAGCCCGGCAACGATCTTTATTCTACTTCTATTGCCGTTGACGTAATCATTGCCAATATCTGGATGGCCTTTTTGCTTTACGGGGCGGCCCGCTCGGCTAAAATTGATAAATTGTTTAAGGCTGATGCCTCGGCCATCGAGCATGTAAAAAACCGGGTAGAGGCCTACCGTGCCAGTATCGCCAAAATCCCCACCCTAACCGATACCATCTCGGTACTGGCGGTGGGGTTTGTGGCCACGGCCATTGGCCATGCGGCCGCCAACTTTATTGCCCCCTTTTTAGAAACTAATTTCCCGGTGTTAGAGACTTATAGCCTTACCAGCACCTTCTTCTGGATTGTTATTATCGCCACCATTGTGGGCCTGGTTTTGTCCTTTACCAAAGCCAGGCAATTGGAAGGGGTGGGCGCTTCCCGGTTGGGCAGTGTAATGATCTATATCCTGGTGGCTACCATTGGCATGAAAATGAATGTGATGGCCATTTTTGATAACCCGGGTTATTTTCTGGTAGGGGCGGTTTGGATGCTGGTACATGTTACCGTATTGCTTACGGTGGCCAAGCTTATCAAAGCCCCTTTCTTCTTCGTGGCCGTGGGCAGCCAGGCCAATGTCGGTGGGGCTGCTTCTGCCCCGGTGGTGGCGGCCACTTTTCACCCGTCATTAGCACCGGTAGGTGTCCTGCTGGCCGTGTTGGGCTATACCATTGGCACCGTTGGCGCCTACCTTACCGGAATTTTAATGCAATTTGTTGCCCCGTAAAGGAAATAGTCAAATTTTCTCCCTGATTAACTATTGGCTGTGTTACCTTTGCCCATAATTAGTATCGGCATAATAACACCGCGCTTCTATGAAATATGTCTTTTCCATGTCCCTCACCGGGGCTTTGCTCCTGGTATTTGCTGTTTCTATTGGCATCGCCACCTTTATTGAGAACGATTTTGGTGCTACCTCCGCCCAGGCAGTAGTCTATAAGGCCTTTTGGTTTGAAATGTTGATGACCCTGATGGTGGCCAATATGGTTGGCGTTATCATGACCCACAAGCTTTACCGCAGGGAAAAGTGGGGTAGTTTATTGTTTCACAGTGCCTTTATCATCATTATCTTCGGTGCCGCTATTACCCGCTTTACGGGCCAGGAAGGCATGATGCATATTCGGGAAGGCGACACAGCGACCAGCTTTCTTACCGATGAAACCTATATTTCGGGGATTATGTTTACCGATGAAGGGCAGGAGGAGTTTAGCGAAAAAGTACTTTTTGCCCCGGTAAAAAGGGCGGAGTTCAGTAAAGATATCCGTGTAGGTGGGGTTGTAGCGGAAGTGGAACTGATCAGGCATATTCCCAATGCCCGTGAAATTGTGGAAACTAACCCGCAAACCGGCACACCTATAATTACCCTTGTGGTAGCCGGGGAAGGCGGCAGACAAAATTATTACGTGCGCAGGGGCGAGGTGATTAACCTGGGTAATATTGTCCTCGGCTTTGATGCGCCTGAACAGGTAGCCATTGCTTTTTCCCTGGCCGAGGAAGGGCTGGTAATGCATTCAGCGGTGCCCATCCATACGTTTAGCATGGATACCCGTGAGCAGGGCGCAATTGCAGCCGACAGCGTGGTAAAAGCCCCCTTCAGGCATCTGTTAACCATCGGTAACTTTAATTTTGTCCTCAGCGCCTTTAACCCGCAAGGGCAGATTATGCTGGTTTCCTCCCCGCCTAAGCAGGGCCAGGCGTTGGATGCCCTGGTTTTTGCCGTTAAGCAAGGCGATAGTGTAGAAGAGGTGGTGGTCAGGGGCGCCAAAGGTAGGACCGGCCGGCCGGCTTATTTTAAGGTAGGCGATGCCAACTTTATGCTGTCCTATGGTTCAAAAGAGGTAGAAGTGCCTTTTGCCGTTAAACTACGCGATTTTCAGTTAGAGCGCTACCCGGGCTCCAACAGTCCTTCATCCTATGCCAGCGAGGTTACCGTTATTGATGGCGACACAGAATTTCCATTCAGAATTTACATGAACCACATTTTGTCATACAAAGGGTACCGCCTCTATCAGTCGTCTTACGACCGGGACGAGTTGGGCACCGTCTTGTCCATCAATAAAGATAAGCCCGGCACCTATGTTTCATATTTTGGCTACCTGCTGCTGGCCATCGGTTTATTGTTTGTGCTCTTTAATAAAAATAGCCGCTTTACCCAGCTTTCGGCTAAAATCGACCGGGTACATGAAAAGCGGGCCAGCCTGGCGGTGTTGCTGGTGAT
>JALSJF010000124.1 GCA_026989505.1 Cyclobacteriaceae bacterium | reverse complement strand
TACCGGATGAAACCGGTTATGGCGCCTCCCTTTCCGGCTGTTCCTCCTGCCCGAACAACGCCTGAATGGCGGCACAACCGGCAGGCGTAAGCAGGTGTTTGCAGGGTTTTTCGACTAAAATGAAATGTTTCAAAATGTTTCAAAATGTTTCACGCATTTGTTTTTTATAGGCAAACCGGATAAGATTGGGGTGTTGAATATATGTTTCATTTAAAAATTTTACGTTATGAAAAAATTAGCAATAACTGTTTGTGTATTATCCGCCTTAGCACTATCATGGCCGGCACAAAGCGGCTGCCTTCGTGGTGGTGAAGGGGCAACTGCCTGCAGCTCATCAATCAAAATTGGTGGCCTGGGCATTGGCGGCAGTGTTTCCTGCGGAGAAGGGTACTATGCCTGCTGCGGCTTAATAAAAGCAAAGTGTATTAAGCAATGATGGTAAATACCGCTAACACCAGGGCCAGCCGGTAAGCCGGTTGGCTTTTCCCTTACACGAGAATGCAAATGAACCATTATGGTAAAATAACAAGAATATGGGTGCCAGGCGGACATATAACCGGAGCCGTTTTGCTGTTTATTGTGTTTCTGGTTGGCCCTGGGTGCCGGCAAACGGAACGCCCTACCACAATCCTGCCGGTAGCAAACCTCCGCCCCCGTATTGTTCCGGCAGCCCGTTTGTTTGCGGATGTTGAGATAGTCCGAAGTAAAGCCTTTGTCGGAGAGGTATCGGACTTACTTGGCTGGCAAGGAAAGTACGTTATCCTGGATAAACTTTTGAAGGCCGTTCATCTTCTGGATGAGAAAGGCCGCAGAACCGGTCTTATTCAGGGAGATGTGGAAAGCAACGGCTACAGTTTAAACCCGCAAGCCATCTGTATAAGTCATCAAAACCATCTTTTGGTTTATGACCGGAACGGCTTCCTATATACCTTTAAAGATACGGTTTTGGTTAAAAAAGAAAAATTCGCCTTTTTTCTGGATAAAATTGCCAAAACCGGTACGGGGTATGTAGCGTTTAAAAATCAGCAAGCCAACAACTTTGAAGACAGCACCTACTTTTACGACCTGATTTTTCTGGATACGGCCATGAGGGTAATCAATAAACGCTACCGCTTTAACATAGCGCTCAACCAAAGCAGGTACTGGGCGTTTTTGGAACACCCCCTTACCGTAACTAAAAACGAAGTATTTTTTTCACGCGTATTCAACGATACCATTTACCGCTATAGCTTTACAGGCAAGTTGCTGGGGGCACTGACCATCAATTTCGAAACCGGTAAATCCCCGGGTCAGTTCCCGGAAGTAAACCTGAGTGAACCCGTTGAGGTGTTGGAGGAAATAGTTAAAAAGTATTGCTTCAATGTCGGTTATTTTTTAGATACGAGATACCACAGGAGTTTTTTATTCAACAACAAATTCAGCACCTGTCTTTTCTGGCAGTCCAAGAAAAACAGCAGGGCGTTGGCCATTAAACACCTAACAGGTAACTTCGAAGGGGAAAAAACGGTATTACCCTTCCCTTTTTACGAAAATGACCGTTATGTTTACGGGGTAATTGATGAACGACACCTTAATTTTATGCTGCACGATATAGATGACTATGCCCCGTTTAAGGAAGGCCTCCTGAACGGGGGTGTCTTTATCGTAAAATATTCATTAAAAAGTAAACAGCTATGAAAATCCTTACTTTCATTGTCATTATTATGGGTTTGCACAGCATTTGTCTGCGTGCCCAGCAGCCCGGGGAGCCCCTTCTCAAAGATGTGTTAAGTGTTGACAACAGCCATTTCCGGCTCTCGATCAAAGCCGTTGAAAAAAATAACTACCAACAAAGGGGCAAAGCCTCCGGCCCGAAGATGTTGCAGTTGCACGGCTATTCGTTGTACGAGGTATTGGTGGAGATATTTACCGAGGCCGGGGCTTTTGCAAAAATTGAAAACCTAAGTCGCAATCCGAAACTTTGGATTGAATACCGCAGCAAGGGGAACAGCACCCTGGTAGATAACCTGGAAGAAGTTATTGCCACTCTTTCCCGGGAGTTTGGGTTTTCCGTCAAGCAAGAACCCAGGCCTGTAGTCACTTATCAAATAATAATAGAAGACGCAGGCAAGATGAAGCCGTTGACCTCCAAAACAGACCCGGGGGTTAGTGCCCAGGCAAGCCGGTCGGGCAATATGTTGAAATTCAAGGGTACGCTGGCACATCTTGCCGGGCAATTACGCGACCAATTTCACATTCCGATAAACGGTCCTGTAGAAAGCAGCAGCCAAAGCCAACAGTACGCCCTGGAGGTTAATGTAGCATCGCTGGAGGCCCTTAGGAAAAGCTTGGCCAGCTACGGGTTATCCCTGAACGAGGCTACGCAAAAAGCAAACCACTATGTGGTTTACTAACGCCTCAACCTCTTTCATAAAAGACCAAAGTGGGCCATAGCCAAAGATATAGATAACGGAAAAGAAGGTTAGCCCCACATAGCCCCGGCCGCCCCGGAAAGCCCCTGTTTTGCCGCTTTTCCGGCAAGTTGAAATGTTTCAAAATGTTTCACGCATTTGTTTTTTATAAACAAACCGGATAAGATTGGGGGTGATTTTTATGCGCATAGAAATTATTGTTATGTATTATGTCTAACTAAATTTGCTAAAAATGAAAAAGATTATTTCACTCGTTGGTTTTTGTTGGTTCTGCTCCTTTTTTGTGATAGAATTGAAAGCTGCATGTTATGAGCCGACCTATCCGGCACTGGAATGCGACACTCAAGGTTTCGACAGTTGTGTAAATTACCCGAAGGAGGCCTGTGAGGGAAAGGAAAAGAAGCAATAAGTTCTAACAAACCCCACTGTGCCTTAACCCGGATTATTCATGAAAATCATGAATAATGATGAGGGCAAAATAGTTTACCCTCAAATTTGGGTCATGCTTAATCTTTGAGTCATCCTGTATTTTGTGCATAACATGTTGTTTTACACTATTTTGCAGTTCATCAGCCCTGCGGGCGAAAAATTCATCCGAATTTTTCGGGGTAACATTGGGCACAGTGGGGTTTGCCATAACGAAAAGTCAAATAATG
>JALSJF010000123.1 GCA_026989505.1 Cyclobacteriaceae bacterium | reverse complement strand
GGTCGAAGGTGCCGCCCCGGATACCCACATCGGCCTGCACGCCATTGGCGCCCCGGGTACGCACATCCACCCCACTCACATAATGCAGCATATCGGCCACGCTTACCACAGGGGCCTGCGCAATAGTCTGTTTATCCACCAACACCAGGTTACGGCTTTGCCCGGCATAGGGCAACTGAATTCTCTTGCCGGCCACTACCACTTCGGCCAGTTTAAGGGTGGTGGTGTCGGTTTCCTGGGCCCACAACCAGGCGGGCAACAGTAGTATGGCCAATAGGAGGCCTGGTATTTTGCTCATAAGCGGTTGTTAGTTATTTATGTTAATGGTTATCAGTTAATGGGTTTAAAGGTTAAGGCGGTTAATTAATTTCCGGCTCAAATTCGTTTGCTTTTCTTTATCATAGCGTTGATAGTATTGCAACAAAATAGCAGCCTGATGAATCAGGGTTTCCGGGTCAATTTCCGGCATTTCTTCTACATCATACACCTGATGGTCAGGCAAATTAAAGAAAGCCCCTCCGTTAGTATGTTTGATTAAACCGGTTTCGAGTTCAAATATCCTGGCATCGGCCGTTACCTCACCTTCATACGCATCATTGCCATAAATATGCAGGGTAAGGTACGGCCCGGAGGTAATGTTGCCCATTTGATGGATTAACGGGTTGTTAACTTTTACCACCGAGCCATAAGGTAATATCTCTTTTTTGCTAAGGGTAAACACCCCTTTTTTCACGGCAAAGGTTTGGTGCATTACATGGCCAAATACCTGCACTGCCCCCCAGGAAGTATGGCCATGGTCATGCACGGCAGAATAATCGCCCGGCAGCCAACTCATCACCATAATCTCGAAATGTTTACCCTGGTAAACCATTTGACGACCGTAACCGTCCTCCGGGGGATGCGCGAAATCGGTATAAGACCTTAAGTCATCTTCACTAATGGCCGCCTCTTTAACAAAGGCAGCTACCTTTCCTGCATTCATAGAAGGCTCCCTTTCAATTCGGGCACGTAACCGGTCCAGACCAGGGGTTAAAGGCGCCATGCAGCTTAATTATAAGGGCTTGTTTTCAGCGGCATCATAGAGCTTGCGCAGCACCCGTTTGGTACATTCTTTATCATATAAAGTAAAGAGGTGGCCGTCAATCGCCAAACTCAACAAATTGTCCTGCAGCCACCGTTGATGGGTTTCGTCATCCACAAAAGCTAACCGTAGCCAACGCCTCCTGAGGGTAAATTCTTCCGTATAGGTAGTACCATCATCTTTTTCCAGTGTGGCAATGCACGTCATTTCAGGTTTTGATTTCAGGTTGGCAAATTCAAAAGTAGCCAGCACCTTGTCCTGGTAGGCATGCATCCAAACTACCCGCAACCCCGGAGCTATCTCTTCCTGGGTAGAAGCCTGGTCCCTGGTTTCCGAATAAGCCAGGCCAAAATCAACGCGTTTCTCCGGCACATAACAACCGGTCAAGATCAACATGGACAGTAAAAAGATTATTCCTCTGTTCATTTTTATTTTCTCCTGTTTTGCTGCAAAAATAAGGTGCAAAAAATATTGTTGGCCATGATCCTGGCCGAAAGATTCAGATTAATAATTGCATGATGGTAACATCCTGCCATTGGCTGTCAACATAGCCTATTTCCTTCTGGGTTCCCACAATCTCATAGCCCAACTTTTGGTTGTACGCTATGCTGGCGGTATTGGTAGCAAATATTTTGGCCACCAGATGGTGATAGCCCAGCTCCTTGCACTTGGCGATAATCCACTTCTTCATCAATGAGCCATAGCCTTTGCGGGTTTCAACTGAGCGCAGATATATAGCCGTTTCACAAGCTTTGGCGTACCCCTCCCGTTCGCTGTACCGTTTGATAATCCCCCAGCCAATCACATAATCGCCTTCCTCCAGCAACACAATGAGTTCCCGGTCATTAAAACCAGTAAACCATTCCTCAATTTCAGCCACTGATTTCAGGCTGCGGTCCATGGTGCTGTTTCCCCCAAGGATATGCTCGTTATATATTTCCTGCACCACCCGGGCATCGGCAATATCGGCAATACGAAACTCCATAGCACAAAATTAGCTTACTTGTTGGTTTTTTATGATGACGCCCGGCTTCGTTTCGTTAATCACCTTGTCTTCAATGATCGCCTTGCCGTTCACCCATACCCATGCTATCCCCTCCGATAACTGTAATGGAGCTGTGTAGGTAGCTTTCGGTTTGAGTGCCTCCAGGTCAATCAGGTTAAGGTCGGCTATCAACCCTTCGCTGATTCGCCCCCGGCCATAAAGATTGAAGTAATCAGCCGGCATAGAGCTTATTTTACGCACCGCCTCCTGAAAGGTGAGCCGTTTTTTTATTTTTACATAATCATAGATAAACTGTGTAAATGCCCCATACGATCGTGGGTGTGGGATACCGATCCGGTGCGGGGCATTTATCGGGTGGCTCCAGGAATCGGTGCAGATCATCGCATCGGGCCAGCAAATGGCCGCATCCATATCGGCTTCGTCCATGCAAAAATAAATTATCCACACTTCGGTATCGCGTACCAGTAGCTCAATCATGGTCTTCGCCAGGGACCAGCCTTCGGTAGCCGCTATTTCGGCAATGGTCTTGCCTTCCCATTGCGGATGGTCGTTGGAGATAAACAACATCTGGTTCAGGTCATACCCCCTGGCTTTGATATAGCCGGCTATTTCTTCTTCTACCCCGGCCTGCCGTAACCGTTCCGGCACCTGCTCAATGCCTCCGGCCAGTAATTTTTTGGGCACAAAAGCCCGGAGTTTGGTGGAAGCCGCAGTATAAGGATAAACATCGATTTTGGCCTGAACCGTATGGGTACGGTTATACGCCTCCAACCGGGCCAGCACGCCCGGGAGCTTGCCAAAATTACGCCTTTCTGCTGCTTTCAAATGTGAAACCAGCACATTTATGCCTGCCTGTTCGCCTATACTCAGAGTTTCTTCTATGGCTTCTTCCAGCTTATCCCGTTCATCGCGCATATGGCTGGCATAAACCCCACCATAGGTGGCCGCTATTTTAGCCAGTTCAACGATCTCCCCGGTATCGGCAAAGCAGCCGGGC
>JALSJF010000122.1 GCA_026989505.1 Cyclobacteriaceae bacterium | reverse complement strand
CTACACCAACAGCCGGTTGGAGTTGCACCTGCCCCACCCGGAGGACGGGCCGGTTATTGTTAGCCGCGAGCGCGTTGCCGGCTTTAAGCAGTGGTTGGACAGGTAGGTTTATGGTCGCTTGCTATTCAGGCAGAAAAATGTTTGGTTAACTTATTTTACTACCACTTTCCATGTTTTTACTTTCCCGTTATTGTCATACATCCTGAGCATCAAAATACCTTTTGGTAAATTATATAATTCAATATTCTGCTTATTTTTTAGAGATACTTCACGAATGACTTTTCCTTGAATGTTGGTTAACGTAAAAAAATCAGCCTTGATATCCTGAAGATCAATTTTGAGTTTGCCTGTACTTGGGTTCGGATAAACACTATAGGTTAAACCCTCAGGGTCAAATCCCAGAATAGCTACGTTAACTTCCACTATTTGCGAAGGGGTTGAACTGCCAATTGCATTACTCGCCTGTACATAATAATAGTAGGTTTTTGGCTCAGGGGTACTCCTGGCATACGAAAAAGTTGTTGATGCAAGCGTATCAAGTGCCACATAATCTGATGCATTAACCGATTCGAAAACCGTGAAATTGTCAGCCCTGCCATCAGCAGCATCCCAGGTTAAGGTAGTAATCTGGGTACTGACATCATAAGTAAAGGAAAGGTTTACAGGTGCATCCGGCAGTAATAAGTCAATTGCCGCAGTATTCGAAGGATCTGAGTAATAATTAGCGCTGATAGCCACTATTTTAAAGCTATAGATATGGTCAATAGCCAGGGCATACGAATACGTGGTGGTATCGGCCGGCAGTGTCTTAATTAACTCATAAGGCCCGTTATCAGTTTTGGCATATACCTGAAAGCCTGTTTCGTTTGTTGAATTATCAGTCCAGCTTAGAGTGACGATCCCACTATTGTATTGTACATTAAGATTGCCGGGAGCATTGGGTTTTATGATTTCATAGTTTAGCGTTACTTCAGCAGACCCCAGAAAATTAGTTGTGACAATATTATACAAGTAATTGGTGTTTACCTCAACATTGTCATCTATATAAGAATTAACCCCTTTTTCCAATGTTGCTATTAGCGTTTTGGAGCCACCAGGAGCTGTCCGGTAGAACTTATAACTGCGGAGAGAATTATCATCTTTCCAGTCAAACTTAATTCCACCTGCTTCAGTAACGGTAATCGTATCCATGTCAATGGCTCTAGTTGACATGGTGAAGGCATAGAATCCAGCGCCTCCGTAATTATTAATTCCCTCCGGGCCAAGGATGTAGAGCGTATCATTATGGATGGTCATCTCACTTATTTCACCTGCATTAACTGTCAGACCCAGATCATCATACACAATTCCATTCAGATTAAGCAACGCTACATTTTTTTTCTGGAGATTATTAATAGTCGAAAACCTGCCGGCTATCAAAACGGTAGTATCGCTTAAAGGCAGGATTTTGTTAATTACACCATCCGCACTAAAAGTGACGAAGTTGTCATCTAACGGATTGCCATCCAAGTCATAAACCTTAAGTGTCTGGGGGTTATTATAATCATTCTTGTATAGCATGAGTAATGAATCACCTACTACGAACGTTTTGGATCCTCCCCAGTCCATATTACCAATAACAAGATCGTTAAACGTATTGTCCTTACTGCCATCGGGTAATAATCTGATAATATTATTTATGTTATTGATGTAATCCGTGTACTGGATGATTAATTTATCATCATTTGTTAGGTAGGAGAATATCACCTCTTTATTAGATACTTCTATAGCTGGGGTGTAACCCGTGACAATGCTATAATCTTTGTTCATCTTTATAATGCCATTTTTGTTGACTCCGGAAACGGCATAACCAAAAATTCCGGTAGCATAGATAAAGTTTGTTGATTCATGAATATTGTAAACGGGTCTTGTTGCCTGCGTTGCCGAAGCTTGATTCAACCCCAGGTTGATATCGGTGCCATCCTGTTTATAGACCTTAAATATTCCACTGTTGTTTTGGTCATAAAAACCCATAAAAATATCACCATTCGATAGCACTTTGGCCAGGCCCATGATATCTTCGGTGGTAACGTCAACTGTATCGAGCCAGGGGTAAGTGTAATTATTTAATGAAAAAGCAGCTATGTGGGGTGTCATGCTGTAATTGGACATGTTGAACCTTCCTGATAATAAGAACTTATCCGTATCATACGGGGTAAATTGATTAACCCATGCCTTGCCTGCAAGCCTGACTGAATACGCTGGGATGTTCTCTCCATCAGTAGTGATCTTATTGATACCATAGGACACTTGACCATCATAGGACACTTGACCGTAAATCAGATAAACGTCATTCGCTGCATCAGCAAACAATTTCGGTGATCTGGTTTCTAAATCAGGGGCTAAAAAGTTTCTGATAACAAATGTATCGTCCCGGGTGCCATTGCTGACCAACCGGCCGAGGGATAAATTACGATAGTTACCAGGATCAGAACGGCCTATTACCATTATCTTACCGTCATTTAAGGGCATTGCCGTTTCTATACCGGTATTGTAAAAATCCACAAAAGATATATCGGCATTATGGGGGGAGTTGGTATCTATAGCACCTGTATTATCTATATAAAAAATACCGTTGCCGGGGGTGTCATTAACCTGAACCTTTTTTCCTGCCAGGAAAATCACCCCGTTTGGTAACAGACTGATACGCTTCACACTCCCCGGCTGATCGACTTTAAAGGGAATAAAGGTTTCATCCTTCACTATGTCGTTTTTGAACAGGGCATAACTAAATGTACCGGTTGATTTGTTTTGTATTAAAAACAACACTTTGTCGGTAGCTAGTTTATGCAAACCAAGCAGATAATTATCGGTGCTTAACCCTGTCTCAATCACCCTGTAGTTGCCATCTTCCGCATATAGTTGCACCTTGCCCTCTTCACCGATTACCAAAAGGGAATCCCGGTATTCAATAAAAGATATAACAAGATAATCTATCCCGGAAAAACTAAAGGAATTATCAGTCTTGCCATCAGGAAGGACTCTAAGAATGCCGCTGCCATCACTCCGAGAGACATAGAGGGAACCATTGAGCATCACCACCTTATCATCGGAAACGGCAATACTGTTCTCCCAGCCATTGGAGTAAAAGCCATCATAATTAAATGTACTGTCTGGCGTGCCATCTTGCATTATCCTTACGAGCGGGGGGCTAACTGCGTCATTAACAAACGTGATATTGCCGCCCAGGTAAAGGCTGTTATTGTTATCCAAAACAGCTATCCTTACCCTATTGTCCCCCCTAAGAAGTGGGTGTTTGTCACCAACATCAATTAAAGTTTGTGAAAATGCTTGATATGAAATAACTAATAGAAAGTAGCCAAGGAAAAGTTTTTTCATATTAATAATAACTGGATTACTTTCTGCAAGTATAATGTTTATATGGCATAACCTCCATACAGCATGTAAGAATTTTAACCCGGATTATTTACGAAAGCCGTGGATAATTACATTAGCTCCTTAGGCTCCGGTTCTGTGGAGGTGCCCCTGATGTCCCGAGGGCTTGGGTGCATCACCCCTGCGGGCGAAAAATTAATATGAATTTTTCGGGTTAGAAAAGCAGTAAAATCAAAACAGCAACAAATGTAAAGGCTTGCTCTTCACCCTTGAAACGCTTAGCAACGCAAAGATACTGCTTACTCTATCCCGTCAAACAGCCGGCTCCAGCGTACTTTCTTAAAGAAGCCTTGCTCCGGGTCAATCGACATCCAGATGAACAGGGCCTTGCCTACAATATGGTCGGCCGGCACAAAGCCCCAGAAACGGGAGTCTTCGGAATTATGGCGGTTATCGCCCATCATAAAATAGTAATCTTGTTTAAAGGTATAGGTGGTGCGGGGCTGGCCGTCAATTACCAGGGTGCTGTCGCCCACGGCTACTTCATCATTGCCTTCGTAATATTCAATCACCGGGCCGTATTTGGTCATGGTTTCGTTGTTTACCTCTATGGTCCAGCCTTTTGCCGGTATTTTCATCGGCCCCCAGTAGTCAACATTCCAGGGGTATTTGCTGGCATCGGGGTAAATCCTCAACTCGGCCCGCCCGGGTTCGTCCTCCAGAACGGTTACATTTTTAATAAATTGCAGGTTGTTCAGCTCGGCAGCGGTAGCGGGGCTGGTAAAGACCATATAACCACCACTGACTTTGTATTTTTCGGTGATGTCGTATTTTTCGAATACCCGCTTGTTGATGGTTTCCGGGGTTTCGATCAGGTAACGGTATTGCATTTTGGGCGGGTTAGCTACCGCTTCGCCATTAATATACACCTGCATGTCTTTTATTTCAATTACATCGCCTGCTATCCCGATACAGCGTTTGATGTAATTGGTTTTTAAATCTACCGGATACTGGTGCTCGGGTGGCCAGTTAAACACCACCACATCATTGCGTTTTACCTCACTGAAACCGGGCAGCCGGTACTGCGGTAACTTAATCCAGTCGAGGTAGGAGGGGATATTGGTGCCCCAGATTTTTTGGTGCGTAAGCGGCACCTGCAATGGGGTGGCCGGGGTACGGGCGCCATAGTGCATCTTGCTGACAAAAAGAAAATCACCTACCAGTAACGATTTCTCCATAGACGGGGTAGGGATGGTGTAGGCTTCCAGAAACAACCAGCGGATGATAGTAGCGGCAATAACGGCAAATACTATGGCATCGGTCCACTCCCGCACTTTCGATTTGGGCTTGCCGGATTTCTCTTTCCGTGCCAGCCCCACGGTTTGCATTACCTTTTTTATGGGCGAAACCTTCTTTTCAGCCTCCGGGTTAAAAGGCTTGACAGGGTTTTTCTTAATTTCTGCTTCTTTGTTCATTGTATAATTTTCAATAATAATCAACCCCGGATAAACCGGTTGAAAAACTTACAAAGGATGGGATATTTTTCCGTAAAACCAACCTCATCTAACTGTTCATAAAATCCTCCATCGCCAGTACCCCCTTTTTTCCGGGCAGCCATTCGGCCACCAGCACTGCCCCCAGGGCAAAACCCTGACGGTTTTTGGCCCGGTGGATGATGGTTATTTCGTCATTCCCGCTTTGATAACTTACTTTATGGGTACCGGGTACTTCGTCTTCCCTTAATGAAACGATGGGCAGTTGGTTGGTAGCAGCGGTTGTCCGGTTTACCCATTCGCTCATCCGGGGCATGTGCCGGATAATGTCTTCGGCCAGGGTAATGGCGGTGCCACTGGGGGCATCTTTTTTGTGGATATGGTGTGTTTCTTCAATCTCCGGCCGGTAATCATACCGGGCCAGCAGTTGTGCCAGTTGCCGGTTAAGCTGAAAGAACAGGTTAACCCCAAGGCTGAAGTTGGCGGCATAAAAAAAGGTGCCGTTTACCTCTTTGGCCATGGCCGCAATTTCCGGTAGCCGGGGCAACCAGCCGGTAGTACCCGAAAGTACCGGGATATTGTGCTGCAGGCAGAAGGCTATGTTATCAAAAGCGGCATCGGGGGTACTGAACTCAAGGGCCACATCAAGGGCCAGGGCCCCGGGGTCAGCGGCCCGGAGTTCTGCCTCACTGGCTACGGTTAAGGCTATATTATGCCCTCTTTGCCGGGCTATTTCTGCAATCGCCCGGCCCATTTTGCCGTAGCCTAAAAGTGCAATGTTCATCGTTTTAAAACTTAAATTTTAGTGTTACCCCTACTTGCGAACCACCCAAAGTCAGGGGTAACAGGCCGGGTTCTATGCGCACCGAGAGGTCTTGGTTAACATCAAATTCTATCAGGTGGGCATCCACATGGGCATCCACAATTTGCAGCATGTAAAAAAGGATACCGTATAAAGCCAGTTGGTCGCGTGTCCTGCGGAAGCGGTCGCGGACCCTTTTCAGGGTGGCCTGGTCCAGGCCGGTTTCATTGGGGTAATCAGGGTCCTGGGCCACTTCATAAAGCAGGTTTCTGCGGTAGAACTGGTATTGGTCGTCATTCCATTTGATAAAGTAACCAAAAGCGCCCAGGCCCAGCCACACCAGGGGTATTTTCCAGTACTTTTTATTATAGGCCTGCCCCAGGCCGGGTATGGCAGCCGAAAGCAGGGCTGCGCGGATAGGGTCATGCCCGGGGGCTTCTTCGGCCAGTTCGGTGGCTATGTAATCACCTTCCAGCGACCGCAGCATGGTGGAATCCCCGGGGGTGCCGGTTGTGTCGGCTGCATTTATTTCCTGTGCCGAAACGTTTACTACGCTTACCAGTAACCCGATGATGATGATGAGCCGCAACCTTTACCTGCTAAAGTGAAACATCCAGTATTTCCAAAAGCCGGTTCAAATCCTGTGCCGAGGCGAAGGGGATTTTGATCATGCCTTTGTTCTTACTGTCAGCGGTAAGCACAACTTTAGTGCCAAAATGCGAGGATAATTTTGTTTGCAGGGTGTAAAGGGCGGGATCCTGGCCGGGAGTAGCCCCGGCCTCTTTTTTGGCGGCCACTCCGCTCAATTGTTTTACCAGTTCTTCCACCTTGCGCACGCTCAGGTCTTCTTTGATAATTTTTCTGCAGACAGCCAGTTGGGCCTCGGCATTTTCGAGGCCGATAAGGGCCCGGGCATGGCCCATGGTTATTTTTTTGTCGCGGATGGCTGCCTGAACATCGGGGGGGAGTTTGAGCAAGCGCAAATAGTTGGTTACCGTAGAGCGGTTTTTGCCTACCCGGTCGGCCATTTCTTCCTGCTTCAGGTTGCATTCCGACATCAGCCGCTGGTAGCTCAGGGCAATTTCAATAGCATTCAGGTTCTCGCGCTGGATGTTTTCAATGATGGCCATTTCCAGCATCTGCTGGTCGTTGGCGGTACGCACAAAGGCTGGCAGGGCTTTCAGGCCCGCTAATTTGGCTGCCTGCAGCCTGCGCTCACCGGTAATCAGTTGGTAGTTGTTTTCCGTTAGCTTGCGTACGGTTATGGGCTGGATAATGCCCTGGGTTTTGATGGACTGCGCCAGTTCTTCGAGTGCCGCCCGGTCAAAGTCGGTGCGCGGCTGAAAAGGGTTCACCTCAATGGCCTCAAGGGCTACTTCGCTGATGCCCGGCCTGGCTTCCCGCTTGCGCATCAGTTCTGTACTGGGCGCTGCCGATGAATCGTTGAGGAGCGCTCCCAGCCCTCTGCCTAAGGCATTTTTTTGCTTTGCACTCATAATCAGTTGTTTTTGTCAATAATCTCCCGGGCCAGGTTCAGGTAACTGATAGCCCCCTTGCTGTCGGCATCGTGGGCCAGGGCCGGCTTGCCAAAGCTGGGGGCTTCCGAGAGTTTTACATTGCGCGGGATAATGGTATCGAAAACGATATCCTGGAAGTGCATGCGCACCTCTTCCACCACCTGGTTCGATAACCGCAGGCGGACATCGTACATGGTCAGCAGGATGCCCTCAATTTCCAGTTCGGGGTTTAGCCGCGACTGAATGATCTTAATGGTATTCAGCAATTTCCCCAGGCCTTCGAGGGCAAAATATTCGCATTGTACGGGGATGATAACCGAATCGGCTGCGGTCATGGCATTTACCGTGATCAGTCCCAGGGAGGGAGAACAGTCGATAATAATAAAGTCATACTCATCCTTAATCGGGGCCACAGATTCGCGCATTTTTTCCTCGCGGTTTTCCAGGTTCACCATTTCCACTTCGGCCCCCACCAGGTCGATGTTGGAAGGGATCAGGTGCAGGTAATCAATCTCGGTCTCAATGATGGCATGGCGGATGTCGGCCCCGTCCACCATACATTCGTAAATACTGGTTTCTATGGTACGGGGGTTAATGCCAATGCCCGAAGCACTGTTGGCCTGCGGATCGGCATCAACGATAAGTGTTTTTTGCTCCAAAGCAGCCAGGCTGGCCGCCACATTAATTGCTGTTGTTGTTTTGCCAACTCCGCCTTTTTGATTTGCAATTGCAATTATTTTACCCATTTAATCTTGCGCTAGTGAAGTACTCGAACCAATAGCCAGCAAAATTAGTTCTATTCCTTTACTTTTAAATGATTCGATGGCTTCTTCTTTATTAATTTCTATATACGGGAAGGTGTCGTAGTGCATGCCCAAAACCTTTCCGGCCTGCACAAACTGCGCAGCCAGTACGGCCTCGGCTATGCCCATGGTAAAATTATCGCCAATGGGCAAAATAGCGAGGTCGAGGGTAAAGAATTCGGGGATGAGTTTCATGTCCTGATGTACGGCAGTGTCTCCGGCCAGGTAGATAGTGCCTTCGCTGTTGCTCAGCACAAAGCCGGCCGGGTTACCGCCATAGGTACCATCGGGAAGTACGCTGGAATGCAGGGCGTTGACCATTTTTAAGGTGCCGAAATCGAACGGCCATTGGCCTCCGTGGTTCATCGGGTGGCCGTCAATGCCTTTTTGCCCGTACCAGGTGACGATTTCAAAGTTGGCAATCACTTTGGCGCCACTGTTTTTGGCAATGGCTTCGGCATCGGCCACGTGGTCTTCATGCCCGTGGGTGAGAATAATGTAATCGGGGTGCAGGTCGGCAATGGCAATATCTTTGGCCAGGGGGTTAGGGGTGATGAAGGGGTCGAAGAGCAGGGTTTTGCCCAGGGTATTTACTTGAATACAGCCGTGTCCTAAATAAAAAATTTCCATAACAATCGCTTTTGTTAAACATTTGCTTAGCGCCTAACCCGAAAAATTCACAAGAATTTTTCGCCCACAGGGCCGATGAACTGCAAAATACTGTAATACAATATGTTAAACAAAAAATACAACATAAACCAAAATTTAAGCATAACCCAAATTTGGGGCTACTACATTTTGCATTCATCGCGGTTAACCTCCGCTTAACCGGAGTCTAAGGACCTGATGTAATTAAATGATAAACAAATGTTTATCATTTAATTTACGTCATTATTCACGAATGCCGTGAATAAACCGGGCTAACAAATATAAGGATTTCGGGACATTCGGGCTTGCTGCCCGGTGATAAGTTTAGCTGTGCCGGGGCAGGGGGTAACCCGTAACGCGTACTTACAGCATGGTATGGTCCTGCAAGGGTGGCCTTTCCCCTATGGATAAAGGTTGTGCGGGTTCAAACGGGCTGCGCTGCTTTTTTTTAATGCCAACCAATACCCCTTAACCAAACACTCACTTTTTCCCTTTCTTCGCCTGTTCACTGGCCTTCATCGCCTGTTCAATGCGCAATTGAAATTTCGATTTCTTTTTATTCTTGTTCTTCAGGCGGTTTTCCTCCAGGATGGCTTTTATCTTATCTTCGTTCACAAACCTGCGGATGACCATTTGCTGGCCGAAGGTGATGATATTGGCGACAAAATAGTAAAAGCTCAGGGCCGCGGGGAAACTATTGAGCACGAACATGAAAATTACCGGCATCATATAGCCCATACTTTTCATCGGGCCCTGTACCGTACTCATCTGGTTGTTCGACCAGGTGTAAAGGATGGTGGAAAAGGTCATCAGCAACACAAACAAACTCACATGGTTGCCGTAGAACGGGATGGTCAACGGCAGGGTCATGATAGAATCGTACGTGGAGAGGTCATCGGCCCACAGGAAAGGCTCCTGGCGCAATTCGATGGAGCTGGGGAAGAAATAAAACATGGCAAACAGAATGGGCATCTGCAACAGCATGGGGATACAGCCACTAAGCGGGTTTACGCCCACCTGCTGGTAGAGTTTCATCTGCTCCTGCTGGAACTTCTGCTGGTCGTCACCCACCTTTTCTTTTAATTCGTCCAGTTCGGGCTTCATCACTTTCATTTTGGCCATCGACAGGTACGACTTATAGGAAAGGGGCGACAGGGCAAGTTTGATAATCAGTACCAGGATAATGATAACGATACCGAAGTTGTTGATGTACTGTTTCAGCCAGTTGAAAATGGGGATGATAATCCATTTATTTACCAGGTTGACCGGTGGCCATCCCAGGTAAATATTTAACTCGAAATCGGGGGCTACCTTTTTTAGCAACGGATAGCTGTTGGGGCCGAAGAAAAACTGGTAATCGCCCTTGCCCAGTTTAATATCGTCAACCGGCAAACCAACCTGGGCGCTGGTAAATTTATCAATATCGGTAAATTCTTCCCTTACTTCCTGCATGGCTATCAGGCGGCTGAACCTGTTTTTGGCAATAAAACCGGTGGTAAAAAACTGCTGCTTGAAGGCCAGCCACTTAATGCTGCCGGCCTCGGCCGAGGTGAGGTCGCTGGCGCGCTCACCCAACTCTTCGAAGCTGCCGTCAAGGGTGTAATAGTTCACCGAAGTCTTGATCCTGGAATTTACCGGGTCTTTTTCAAAAGCTTTAAGGTTATTGCGCCAGGCCAGGGTAAAATCGGCTCCCAGAAGGTAGTCCATATTCGTTACCCGCAGGGAATAATCAACCCTGAAACCGGCCGGGGGGATTTTATAAATATGTTGCAGGGTGCCGCCCCGGGTATTGGTCAGGGTAAAGGTTACCACGGTGGTGTCGGCCTTGCTGGCCTTACTTACCTCATAGGGTAATTTCATCAGGTCCACCTGCTGGCCGGCATTATTGGCCAGTAAAGCCATGTGACTACTTTCGGCATCAAGCAGGATAAGCGGCTCCCGGGTATAGGTCAGGTAATCTTTTAATACTACCTCTTTGATACGTGCCCCCAGGGTAGTGAAGGTGATTTTAATATCTTCATTTTCAATTACCAGCAGTTCTTCCTTTTCTAAGGCCGTAGTGGTCAGCGAATCGGTAGCCGGGGCCACGGGGTTGATACCGGGGTTGTCAGCAACCTGGCCGGCAAGGGTTGCTGGCGGGATGGCGGGTGTTGATGCCGGGGTATCCCCACCGGTTTGCTCCGTAGTTGTGGCCCCGGCAGGAGGCACCTCTGGCTGACTGCCAAAATACGAAAAATATAAGAGCAGCATTATGCTGATAAGGATCAACCCTGTAGCTTGATTTTTATCCATGGAGTGAACGTTATGGTCGTTTAGTTTTCTTGTATGCTAACGCAGATTTTACAAAGTTAACAAAAAGTGGGTGAGGATTGAGTACGGTGCTCTTTAATTCGGGATGAAATTGCGTGCCCACAAACCAGGGGTGGTCCTGTAATTCAATAATTTCCACCAATCCCGACTTGGGGTTGATGCCGCTGGCCATCATGCCGGCCTTTTCTAGTTGTTTTTTGTAATCGTTATTAAACTCATAGCGGTGGCGGTGGCGTTCGGAGATATGCAGCTTGCCATAGGCCTGGTGTACTTTCGAGCCTTTTTTCAGGTCGCAAGCGTAGGCCCCCAGGCGCATGGTGCCGCCCTTGGTGGTTACGGTTTTCTGGTCTTCCATTAAATCGATGACCGGGTGGTTGGCTTTGGTATCTATTTCGGTGGAGGCAGCGCCTTTAAGTTTGAGCACATGGCGGCTGAATTCGATTACAGCACATTGCATGCCGAGGCAGATACCAAAGAAGGGTACCTTATGTTCGCGCACATATTGAATGGCCGATATTTTGCCTTCAATGCCCCGTTCCCCGAAGCCCGGGGCTACCAGCAGCCCGTCAAAACCCTTTAACAGTTTTCTGGCGTTGTCGTCAGTAAGGGTTTCCGAAGAAAGCCACTTAACCTGCACCTTACACTCGTTCGCTGCCCCGGCATGTACAAAAGATTCGGCTATCGACTTGTAGGCATCGGGCAGTTCAACGTATTTACCCACTACCGCTACGGTTATCTCCTCGGTAGGGTTTTTAAGGCGGCCGAGGAAAGATTTCCAGTCCTCCATATCCGGCTGCGATTTGGGCAGTTTGAGCAGGGTGAGCACCCGTTCCGCCAATTTTTCCTTGCCCATCAGGATGGGTACATCGTAAATGGTTTTGGCATCCCGGGCCTCAATAACACTGTTTAGCTGCACATTGCAGAACAAGGCTAGTTTTTTGCGCAGTTCCAGGGGCAGGGGGTAGGAGGAGCGGCACACCAGGATGTCGGTCTGGATACCTTCTTCCTGTAACTGTTTTACCGAATGCTGGGTAGGCTTGGTTTTTAGTTCCCCGGCTGCTTCCAGATAGGGGATGAGTGTCAGGTGGATGGAGACAAAATTATGCGGGCCGAGTTCCAGCTTGGCCTGGCGTACGGCTTCGATAAACGGCAACGACTCAATATCGCCCACACAACCCCCGATTTCGGTGATTACCACATCGTATTGGCCGGTTTCGCCCAGTTTAAAAAAGTTACGTTTGATCTCATCGGTAATGTGGGGGATTACCTGCACCGTTTTGCCGAGGTAGTCGCCCCTGCGCTCTTTGGTGATGACATTGTGGTAGATGCGGCCGGTGGTAACATTATTATCCTGGGAGGTAGGGGTGTTGAGGAAGCGCTCATAGTGGCCGAGGTCGAGGTCGGTTTCGGCCCCGTCATCGGTTACATAGCATTCGCCATGTTCATAGGGGTTGAGGGTGCCGGGGTCGATATTGATGTAGGGGTCGAATTTCTGGATGGTTACCGACAAGCCTCTGGCTTGCAGGAGTTTACCAAGTGAGGCCGAAATAATGCCCTTGCCGAGGGAAGAGGTAACGCCACCGGTAACGAAGATATATTTTGCAGAAGGTGTGAAGCCCATAGAGGTGGTTTAGGATGTCATAAGCATTGGGTTGCCCATGGGGTTGGAATTGAAATATTTACCTGTGTCTATGGGGTGCAAAGGTATGGGTTTACTTGGAATTTTGCCGGGGATTGTTAAATTTTACCACGATGAATAATCAGACCTGAAAAAAATCGCCTTGCTGGCGGTTACTTTGGCTTGTTTAATCCTATTAACCCATTGAGATAAATTAACCTAAAACTGCACCCTATGCTCCTTAGAGATAAGATATTCTCGTTGGCCTTTCTGAGTTTTTTGATTTTTTCACCGCTCTCATCGGTACTTGACTTAGATAACCCCAACAACGAGCCGTATGAATATGCTTATGAAGCGTTGGGTGCGTTGGGGCCGGAGGAGGGGGATGTTTTAGCGATATCGCCAGCAATTGATTTCAATAATGATGTGTTTCTTTTGGCTACTGCGGCTAGATTTGCCTATAGCTCGGCTTATATAATAGCTGATATTAATGAGGCAGGAACAGTTTATGTAGCCCTTTATAATGCTGATCCGGGAGTGTTGTCTGCTGCCCAGATCAGGGATGACGCCAACAATACAGGCACCCCTACACCTTCACGGATTGATGGGGGAAATATGACGTTTTCCGGGGCCAGTAACCCTGATGCCCCACCCTTTCCGGGAACCCCCTATGGTTATGTTCGTTTTACTGGACTAAATCCTAATACTCAATATTGGGTAAGAATGGTGGCCTACGATGTAGGTAATGTGAACTCATCAGAAGGGAATACGGTAGGGATTATTAGTAAAACAGGAACCACCAGTACTCAAAACTGTGGGTGGGTAGCTCCTGGTAGTGACCAAGTAGGTAGTAATTCTAATAAATGTGGGCCAAGAGATGTTACATTTAATTTTCAAGTTACTGGATTAGACTATAGCGACCCTTTCGAGGTTAGAGCAGCCTTTTATTTCGATTATGAAGCTAGTGGACTTGTTTCACCAGTTCTGGTTAACTATACACTTGATAACCCCAGTGAATTAAACCCTAGCAACCAAATATGGAAAGCAACTTTAAACAACACTTACCCAGATGATGGTATTGATTGCGGTTATACAGCTCGGGTGTATGTTCGCTATATTGATCCTCATATAACTTGTACAGCTTTATTTCAAGAGCAAATATTTGAAGTTTTTGATGATATTGCCAACACGGCTTTGGGGCAGATATCTACTACCCACCCCCAGGACCCTAACCCTGCCTATGAGGTATGTGAAGGCGAGCAGGATTTTGGCATTATCTTTACCGACAACAGCCAGTTCAATTGTCAGCCTACGATTGAAACGGTAAACATGAATGAGCTTGGCAGGTGGGTGATGTGGGAATATGGGTCTAATGCAGCCGGGGCAGACTTCATGGCAGATGTACAGGTGGATGCTACTTCGGTCGGTGGTGGAATTGTTACCACATTTCCATATTTTGGCCCGGTTACCTGGATTGCCCCAGGTACGGATAATCCAAATCCGCAAACAGCTTCATTGCCTATAAATGTTTTATCAACAAATGTTTATGCTCCTTCTGGCAAAAGGTTTGTGGTTACGTTGCGGGCTTGGAATATATGTAACCCATATTCTAATTTGGGAGCCTTGGACCCCCTTAACCCTTCTGGGGGCGATTTAATAAATGGTGACAATCCCCCAATTGAACTGGAGGATTCAATCGTACTCGTGCTACAGCCCCAAACACCCACGGCCAGCAGCAAGATAATCTGTCAAGGTGATAACCCGCCAACGTTCGATATCAATGTTCCTGCCTCTTACTCTGATGTGCGTTGGTATGAGGATAACGGCTCAGGAACGGCTCCCGGGCCTTTTATTATGAGTACTGGTCTTACGCAGTCACTAAATGCTGCAGACTATGAACCGGGGGGGGGACTGGACAATACTTCTCCAGCAGGAAATTATTATGTTTGGGCAGAGTATGTAGGCCCTTCGGGCACATTGAGTTGTACTAGTGCGCCTGTTAGGGTTGATTTAGCTATCAAAGAACCTCTTTCTTCTCCCGGGACTATTTCCGGTGCCAGTGATGTTTGTAATAACTCTTCGTCATCTTATACTGTGCCCTTGCCTGCGGGAACACAGCCTGTCGGTGGTCCTGAGGAGTATGTTTGGAGTGTAAGTGGAGGGGGGGGCGTAACCATTACCCCCACCGTTACTACGACTAGTTCCGTATCGGTTGCTTTTGCCTTACCTGCAGGCTTTGGCTCCGCTACGCGAACCTTACAGGTTTTGCGCAGGTACCAAAACGCCCCGCAGTGCCCAACGGCCAATTCCACTTTCGTGGTTACTATTTATGAAGAAACCGTTGGTGGTGACATAACACCTGTTACCGCGTCTATTTGTGACGGGTCCTCCGTAAACCTGACACTGAATAATAATATTGGCGGAGTTGTTATTTGGGAGCGAAGGCTATTACCTTCGGGTACTTTTGGTGGCCTGGCGGGTACTGCCGGGTTAACCTCAATTACCGACACTCCCCCCGCTGCCGGTAGTTACGAATACCGGGCGACTGTGCAGAATAATACGGTTTGTGCAACGGAAGTAAGTGCTGTTGCTACCGTTACCGTCAACCCTATCCCCACCCAGCCCAGTATTAGTTCAACCGGTTCGATAATATGTGAAGACGCCTCGGTTACCCTCACGGCCAACGGCAGTACCAATGCCAATAGCTACCGGTGGTATAAAGATGGGGTATTTACGGGTGATACAGGGAATGCCATTACCTTGTCAAATGATGCCGATGATGGTGATTACACCGTAGAAGGGGTGGGCGTTGGGCCAACGAATTGTATTGGCCCTCTTTCAACGGCCGAAACGGTGCGCATAGAACCCCTGCCCACGGCCGGCAACCCTACCGGGGGCGGTTCGGTTTGTGGCGGCAACCCGGCCCCGGATATCGTCTGGCCCCTGACCGGCCGGCCACCGTTTGACCTTACCTATACGGTACGCAGAAACGGTACGCTGATAGCAACGGAAGTAATAACCAACTATACTCCTCCAGAGGCACCTCCTGGTCCGTACACCTATACTGTTAGTAGTCCAAATCCACCTGCCGATTACGGACAGTCATCGGTGATTGGTGATAATTATGACTATGATATCATCTCCCTTAATGATGATGTGCTGGCCACTAACCCTTCCTGTTCGGCTACTGCTTTGGGCGGCACGGCTACTGTTACCATAGGCGGCACCACCCCTACCTTAGCCAATTTTGTGGTTGACCCGCCTGTATGCGAAAATAACGGCAGCCCCACCATCCCGTCTTGGCATGTCGATACGGACGTGGCCGGGGACTATACGGTGGACTATACGATTGACGGGGTAGCCCAGCCACAAGTTAGCTTTACCGGGGTTGCTGGTGGCGGTACTATGAGCCATCAGGTAACCTATGCCCAACTGGGCAGCACCCCGGGTACCTATACCATTGCCCTGACCAATGTGGTGAATACCACTACCGGTTGTGTGGCTACCTTGCCTGGCAACACTGTAGATATTATCATTAACCCCGACCCGGCCGATCCTGCCAACCCGGCAGGGGCTATTGCTTGTGCTACGGATGCGAATGGCGCTACCGTGAGTGTTGATGACCCGGGTGTTGGGTTTGTTATCCGCTGGTATGAGGATGCTGCCCGTACTACCCCGGCTACGGGAACAACCGGAGGCACCCGGGATGAACAGTTTACCCCGGCCAGTACGGCAACCTTTACTTACTATGCCGTAACCGAAAGTACCCTGGCGCCCACAAATTGCCAGAGTGTCAACGCTGTTGCTGTGCAGCATACCCAAGACCAGGTACCCACCGTGGCCAATGCCGGCCCTGATGATGCCACCTGTGCCACCTCCTACACCCTGGCCGGTAATGCGGTAAATAGCGGGGCTAACGAAACCGGCTTATGGACCGTGGGCAGCCCCCTTTATTATGAGTCTTTCCCTGCTACGGACAATGGCCTGGGTATTGAAGACCCGGCCCCCCACGCCTTGAGTTTTACCCATCCGAATAATAACTGGTCTGTCTATGCGGGTAATGTTAATCATTTTAACTCTACCAACGATTGGATTAAAGTTGATAATGGCCGCATATCGGCACGCGATGTAAATAACCTGGAGGTGCGCTGGGAATCGGAAATTGTTAATTTAACCGGCCCGGTGGATATATCTGCCGATATAGCTGAATTTGGCAATCAGGCCTCAGGGGATTATATCCGGGTTTACTATAAATTAAACGGTGGGGCGGAAGTACAGTTTGGTTCTATTGTAGATGATGGTACCGATGGGGTATTTCAAACAGTAACGGCCACCGCTGTGGGGGCTGCCGGTAATACTTTGCAGATTGTTATGCGGGCAAGGAATAATGGGGCTGCCGATGAACATTGGTTGGATAATGTTGTGGTAACCAACACCGGCACTTCCCTGCCTGTTTTTGATGATGCCAGCAGCCCTACGGCAACGGTTTCTAACCTTGCGGTGGGTGTAACCACCCTTACCTGGACGATCAGGAGCCAGTATAATGTATGTTCATCTTCTTCAGCTACCGTTAATATTACCCGCCATCCGTTACCTGTAGCCAATAGCTTTACCGCTGATTTTTGTGAAGATGCCTATATGAGTGATAATTACGACCTTACCGCTACGGACTTGGCTAATTTTAAAACACTTACTATAGGCGGGGCTGCCCCGGCAGACCGGGATGTAAGGTATTACCCCTCTGCGCTGGACAGGACAAACGACACCAATGAGATAAGTGGCAGTTTGCCTTATTCTGTAAGCAATGCCGATATACTCTATGTGCGGGTTATCAGTTTGGATGTCACCCCCAATTGTACGAACGACTCGGAAATTACCATGAATATTGTTACCCTGCCCGAAGCCGTTGATCAGGATAATGTTAATAATGCCGCTGAAACGCAGTTTTGTGAACAAACCGTAGGTAGTGCAGACAAAGACAATATCGATTTAACCACAATGGACGATAATGTTATCGGGGGCGGGCCACCGGCCGACCGTACGGTGGTTTGGTACCTGGACCCGGGCGTGCCGGTAAACGGCCCGGGGGATTTGGTAGCTACTGTTCCAACTCCAACAAATGTGAACAATGTAGTAGATGGCACGGTATTTTATGCCTTGATTACCAATACGGGTACAGGGGGTAACAACTGTCAGAATGTTGCCCAGGTAACCATTACCGTTTTACCCCGGCCACTGGACAACCCTATTCAGGCACCCGACCTGTCAACCCCGGCTACCATTACGTTATGTAAGTCAACAGCCAACCAACTCTTCCAGGTTGATGACGCCCTCAATACCGGTTCTACCTATAACTGGACCGTGCCCACCGCCCCGGGGGAATTAGTGGTCGTAGGCCCCACCAATCTGCAGTTTGTGGTTATCCAGGCCCCTAATGCCATTCCTGCCCCGGGGGTAACCATGACTTTAGTAGAAACCCTGCCCAATGGTTGTACAGGCAACACCAATAGTATTAATATTATTGTTGAAGATGCTCCCTCTGCTCCGGTAATTGTTGGCCCCAGCGAAGTTTGTGACGGGGACAATGGGGTGGTGTATAATATTGCTGCCCCCATTGCCGGCAATACCTATACCTGGGATATAAATGGTTTGGGGGCCATAGTATTGGGCCAGGGAACGGATCAGATAACGGTTAATATTGGCAATACCAGTGATGTTATTACCGTGGTGGAAACCAGTGCGGCCGGCTGTGCCAGCCCACCGGCATCCCCTTACAGTGTTAATGTTAACCCGCTCCCTAATATGACTTCTTCTAATGCCGAAACCATTTGTAGCGGTACATTGGTAAGTTCAGTACTCACCTTTACCGATGATATTGGAGGGGGGACCACCTACGACTGGGTGGTAAACTCCAAAGCCGGTTCGGTAGGGGGAGCCCTCGTAGGAGATACCGGAACCGGTAACATTAACCAAACGTTAACCAATACTTCCGGGGCTGTGGGTGCGGTGGTTTATGAAGTTACCCCTACCAGTGCCGCCCCGGCCAATTGTACGGGCCCAACCCAACTGGTAACCATTACCGTAGACCCGGAACCGGTTATCGTAGGTGGACAAACCAAAACAGTTTGCAGTGACCAGGCCATTGATCTTGAGGTCCTTCTCACCCCGGGGAATAGTCCTTCAGGCACCCTCTTCAACTGGCCTGCCCCTACCATGTCGGCCGGGCCGCCCCAGGGCAGTGCCGGGGTAAATGTGGCGGCCGACCCGGCAGGCACCTTGCACATTACGGATGTGATAACCAATACTTCGAATGCTGCCATTACAGCTACCTATAGCATTACACCCACAGGGCCTGCGCCAACCAATTGTCCGGGAACCACAGTTGACGTGGTGGTAACGATCGACCCGGAGCCGGTAATGGATCCGGCCCTGGCTACTGCTACGGTATGTAGTGATACCAACTTAGGTATAACATTTACTACCGATGGAACTTCCATTGCTGCTGACCGGTACGATGTTAGTGTAGTGAGCCAGGCATCCAATGTAGTGGGTGTGGCTACTACGGGTTCGTTATTGGCCAATACGGCTATTGCTACGGATCAATTTACCAATACCAGCAATACCTCGGGTAATATCGTGTACCAGGTTACTCCTCATAGCAGCGTGGCGGATGGCGATTGTATTGGTGACCCCTTTAACATCACAGTAACGATAGATCCGGAGCCCTTATATACGGGTAACCTGAACACCACGGTCTGCAGTGATGCGGTGATAGGTGTGGTTATCCCCTCGAATGACGATGACGGTCTTCCGATCACCAGTTTTGATGTGGCTGCGAGTGTAGGTTCCGGGCTGACGGGCACGCCCACCACGGGCACAGGGTCCACGAACGTGAACCTGATTGCCAGCGATGTTTTCAACAATGTGACCAATGCTTCGTCCACGGTGACCTATACGGTTACGCCTTATAACGGCAGTTGCGTGGGGGCGAGCTTTGACATTGTGGTAACGATAGATCCGGAGCCCTTATATACGGGTAACCTGAACACCACGGTCTGCAGTGATGCGGTGATAGGTGTGGTTATCCCCTCGAATGATGATGACGGTC
>JALSJF010000121.1 GCA_026989505.1 Cyclobacteriaceae bacterium | reverse complement strand
TAACCAGGTGATCTATGTTAGCGCCACCCCGGCTGACTATGAACTGGAAGCCTCGGAAGGGGTAGTGGTTGAACAACTGATCAGGCCTACCGGTCTGCTTGACCCGGCCATTGATGTGCGCCCCAGTTTAAACCAGATTGATGACCTGCTGGAAGAAATTGACGAAACGGTAAAAAAGAACGAACGGGTATTGGTTACCACACTGACCAAGCGCATGGCCGAAGAACTCACCAAATTCCTGGCCCGAGCCGAGATAAAAACGCGCTACATCCATTCTGAAGTTGATTCGCTGGAAAGGGTGGAAATCCTGCGGCAGTTGCGCCTGGGCGAGTTTGATGTGCTGGTAGGGGTAAACCTGCTGCGCGAAGGCCTTGACTTACCAGAGGTGTCGTTGGTAGCCATTCTGGATGCCGACAAGGAAGGCTTCCTGCGCAATGTCCGTTCCCTCATCCAGACCATCGGAAGGGCCGCCCGCAATGCCCAGGGCCGCGTATTGATGTATGCTGATAAAATCACCAAATCCATGCAAACAGCCATTGATGAGACCAACCGCAGAAGGCAGATACAGGCAGCTTATAATGCAGAAAACAACATTACCCCTACCACTATCCTTCGCTCTACCGAGGCTATTTTAGACCAAACCAAAGTTGCCGATGCCCGCCTGCTAGCAGGACAGGGCAGGGAGGCCCAGGCCCAAACGACAAGACAATACTATGTAGAACCGGAGGGCCAGCGCCTGGCCGCAGATCCCGTGGTGGCCTATATGAGTAAAGACGAAATAAAAAAACAACTACAGCTTACACAAAAGAAAATGGAAAAAGCCGCCAAAGACCTGGATTTTATCGAGGCGGCCAAATACCGCGATGAAATTGACGCCCTGAAAAAAATGCTTTAAGGGGCAGAAAAATACCACAAACAAGCGGTTAGTGGTTTGTAAAATAAGTAAAGGTGCTTATCTTTGCAGCCCTGTTTGGCATAAGCGAAGTAGGACAATGAAAACGATAACGTAGCTGCTTGGCAGAAACGGGTGCAGTATGCACCATTAGACTGAAGAAAGAAAATACCCATGAAAAGAACATTTCAACCTTCACAAAGGAAGCGTAAAAATAAGCACGGCTTCAGAGAGCGTATGGCAAGTGCCAGTGGCAGGTCGGTTTTGGCCAACAGAAGGGCCAAGGGCAGAAAGAAACTCACCGTATCTGACGAAAGAAGGCACAAACAATAAGCCGGGTAGCGGCCGTTTTTCTGGGTGATTAATTTTTTCAAATGACAAAATTTGAAAAAAATACCCGTAACCGCTTTCGTAAGCCCGAACGGCTTACCCGGAAAAAAGATATTCAACAACTGTTTTCTGCCGGCAGGTCTTTTCACCTTCACCCGTTCACCGTTAAATACCTGCCCTTAACCGGCCCTGATGTGCTTACCCATCAGGTGTTGATCTCCGTTCCCAAACGAAATTTTAAGCTGGCAGTTGACCGTAACCGGCTGAAAAGGCAAATACGGGAAGCCTACCGCCTGCACAAACATCGGCTGGCCGGCCTGCCGGATAAATATGCGATTGCGTATATTTATAGTTTCAAGCAAAAATTGCCGTATAAAGAACTGGAAAACAAACTAATTGCCAGCCTTGATCGTTTAAAGAATGAATTGGCGAAGAAAAACAATGCGTCTTAAAAAAGTATATACTATCGGCTTCCTGGCCATTAGCCTGCTGGCGGCCTCGGCCTTTTACCCTCCTACGGACAAATATTTTGAGATTGCCCGTAACCTGGACATCTTCGCCAGCCTTTTTAAAGAGGTAAATGCATTTTATGTAGATGAAATAGACCCGGAGAAATCAATCCGTACCGGCATCGATGCCATGCTGAAATCGCTGGACCCCTACACATATTTCATCCCCGAAGAAGACATTGCCGCTTACCGCACCATGACCACCGGTGAATACGGGGGTATTGGTGCCCTGATCGGCCAGATTAAAAACAAAGTGGTGATTACCATGCCTAATGAAGGTTTCCCGGCCCATAAGGCAGGGCTTAGGATTGGTGACGAAATAATTAAAGTAAATGGGGTAAGTACCCTTGGCAAAAACACCAACGAAGTGAGTAAACTGCTGAAGGGCGCTGCCGGCACCGGTCTTACGGTAACGGTAAAGCGGCAGGGGGAAACCCTGGAGTTTAAGCTCACCCGGGCCAAGATCATTATTGATAATGTGCCGTATTTTGGGATGGTAAGTAAAGATGTAGGGTATATAAAGCTGGCTGAATTTACCACCCATGCCGCCAAAGAAGTTAACGATGCCCTGATAAGCCTGAAAAAAAGGGGGGCTACGAAGGTCATCCTCGATGTTCGCGGCAACCCGGGTGGAATACTGCAGGAAGCCGTGGGTATATGCAATATCTTTATACCGAAGAATATGCCGGTAGTGGAAACCAAGGGCAAAACGCCCACCTGGAACAAAATATACCGTACTACCGGCAGGCCCGTTGACACCAACATCCCCCTGGTGGTGCTTACCGGCAGCGGCAGCGCCTCAGCAGCCGAAATTGTTTCCGGCACTATTCAGGACTACGACCGCGGGGTGCTTATCGGGCGCAAGACCTTCGGCAAGGGGCTGGTACAAACCACGCGCCCCCTGGGTTATAACAGCCAGGTAAAACTCACGGTGGCCAAATATTATACCCCCAGCGGACGTTGTATCCAGGCTATTGATTATTCTCACCGTAACCCCGATGGCAGTGTGGGCAAGATACCGGATTCGTTAAAGGTAGCGTTTAAAACATCCCATGGCCGCACCGTATATGACGGGGGTGGCATTACCCCGGATGTTGAGGTTGCGGCAGCGTATTATGCAGCCGTTACCGTGAGCCTGCTTACCGAAGGGCATATCTTCAACTATGCCAATAAATATTACTATGCGCATCCGCAGGCCCCTGAAAGAGAGAGCTTTGTGGTAACGGATGCGATATATAATGACTTTTTAGCCTGGGCTGACAGCATTCCGCTGACCTACGACAGCGACCTTGAGGTAGCCCTGAAAGAATTCTCTGCAGCAGCCAAATCCTCATCACATTACGCAGTGGTAAAACCTGAAATAGAAACCCTGGCCAAAGAAATTGCCCATAACCAGGCTAACGACCTGATCACCTATCAGCAGGAAATCAGAGATGTGCTGGCTGAGCAGATTGTTGCCCGCTACTATCTGCGCAAAGGTGAAATTGCCAATGCCATTACCCACGACCCCGATGTGGACAAAGCCATTGAAATACTCAATGACAGTCTTCGCTATACGCAGTTGTTATCCTTAAACCCGTAAGCCGGTGATTCTTGCCATTGAAACCTCTACCGATGTTTGTAGTGTGGCCCTGCACCACCACGGGCAACTTATGGGGCATCTTGAATCCCGGGAAGCGTATTCCCATGCCGAGAAGTTGGCCCCCATGATTGCTGATCTGCTGGCCGGGGCCGGCATTACCACCAAAGATTTAACGGCCGTAGCCGTATCAGCCGGACCGGGCTCCTATACCGGCTTGCGCATTGGCACTTCTACCGCCAAGGGCTTGTGCTATGCCCAGGACATTCCCCTAATTGCCATCAACACCCTTGCCTCGATGCTGGAAAGTGTGGCCTTTGAGGATGAAAACCACTTGCTGTGCCCGATGATTGATGCCCGCAGGATGGAAGTGTATTGCTTGCTGGCCAGCCGGGACAAGGTTATTGCCCCCACCCATGCCCTGGTGGTGGATGAATCGGCCTTTAGCCAGTATTTGCCCGGGCATAAGATCACCTTTTTCGGTAACGGGGCCATGAAGTGCCGGAATACAATCACCCATGCCCATGCCGAATTTATCGGGGGTATTGTGCCTTCAGCCATCCATATTGGCCAACGGGCAGCAATAAAATACCAACGTGGTGATTTTGCCGATTTGGTATATTTTGAACCTGAATATTTAAAGCCTTTTGTGGCCATAAAAGCTAAAAACCCATTATCATGAGCGATACCATTGTTAACCGCGTGGCTAACAGCCGCCTGATTACCTTAAACCTGGAGGACCACTACCATGCCGGTGAACGGGTACTGTATGATATCCGCCATAACCTGCACCAGGGGTTAATCCTGAAAGAAAAAGATTTCCGCCATTTCATCAAAGAGCAGGACTGGCAGAAGTATGCCGGGAAAAACGTGGCCATTACCTGTTCGGCCGAAGCCATTGTACCCACCTGGGCCTATATGTTACTGGCCTCGGTACTGGCGCCCTATGCCAATCTGGTGGTTTACGGGGATCTGACGGCCCTGGAACAAGCCCTGTTTCAACAGGCGCTTAATAACATCAACCCGGAACAATATAAAGACCAGCGCGTAGTGATCAAGGGTTGTAGCAAGGTGGAAGTACCCGTTTACGCTTATGTTGAGCTGGTAAGGCTGCTGCGCCCTTATGCCAAATCCATCATGTACGGGGAGCCTTGCAGTACCGTGCCCATTTACAAGGCCCGGTAATTATAACCTTTCGGTAACGAGTTTCTGGTCCAGGCCGGCCTTTACATCAAAAACTACGGTAGTATCGTTTTTCAACCGGCCCCAGTCAAGTTGCTCAAAGTCCTTGTGTTTCACGGCCAGCACCACAGCACTGTAATCACGGCCGGGGGCAGCCAGTAAATCCAGCCCGTACTCCTGCCGTACTTCCTCTTTGTCTGCGTGCGGGTCATACACCTCTACCGTTACCCCGTAATCGGTTAGTTCGTTAATCACATCAATTACCCTGGAATTGCGGATGTCGGGGCAGTCTTCTTTAAAGGTTATGCCCAGCACCAGCACCCGGGCATTTTGTGCCAGGCCCTTCTTGGTCAGCAGTTTCATTACCCGGTTGGCAATGTAGGCCCCCATGCCGTCATTAATCCTGCGGCCGGCCAGGATTACCTGGGGGTTATAGCCCAGGCTTTCGGCCTTATAGGTAAGATAATAAGGGTCAACACCAATGCAGTGGCCACCCACGAGGCCGGGGGTAAACGGCAGGAAATTCCATTTGGTGCCGGCTGCGGCCAGTACCTCGTGGGTGTCAATCCCTATTTTATGAAATATTTTAGAGAGTTCATTTACAAAAGCAATGTTGAGGTCGCGCTGGGCATTTTCAATCACCTTCGCTGCCTCGGCCACCTTAATTGAAGAGGCCTTATGGGTGCCGGCCTTGATAATCTGCCGATATAACTGGTCCACTTCTTCGGCTATGGCCGGGGTGCTGCCGCTGGTTACCTTTTTTATGGTGGACACCCGGTGTTCCTTGTCCCCGGGGTTAATCCGTTCGGGTGAATAACCGCAGAAAAAATCACGGTTAAAGGTCAGCCCTGATTTCTCTTCCAGGATAGGCACGCATACATCTTCGGTACATCCCGGGAAAACCGTAGATTCATAAATTACGATGTCACCTTTTTTGAGGATGCCGCCAATAGCCGCACTGGCTTTCTCTAATGGGGCCAGGTCAGGGTTTTTGTGCTCATCAATAGGGGTGGGCACGGTAACGATAAAATACCCGCATCCTTGCAAGTCGGCCAAAGAACTGGTAAAACGCAACTGCCTGGCTTCCTGCAACTCCTCACCGGCAACTTCATCGGTGCGGTCGTGGCCCTGCCTCAACTCCCGGATGCGCTTTTCATCAATATCATAACCAATAACTTTTCTTTGCTTGCCAAATTCCACAGCAAGTGGCAAGCCAACATATCCTAAGCCAATAACGGCAATTTCTTTCATCGGGAATAGGGTTAATCGTAAACAGTGTGCACAAAGGTAGGTTGGTAATTGTTCATAGCCAATAGGCTATAATCATTGATTTTAATACATTTGTGCTGAACATTAACAAGGTTATGAGCGAACAAACACCTACTCCACAAGCTTATCATGATGATGAGATAGATTTACGTAAACTCTTTCAGGCCATCGGCAATTTTTTTGTTGGTATCGGGCACGGTATAATCAACATGGTGCTGGCCTTCCGCAGGGCTACCTTCCGCTATAAATTCCTGCTGATGGGCGCCATCGGTATTGGCCTGGTTACGGGCGTGGCCTACAATAAGCTGACCAAGCCCTATTACCAAACCTCCCTGTTGTTGAAATCACAGTACCTGAATGCCAGGCTGGTTGAAAACAGCATTGATAAACTAAACCTGCTGTGTGAAGAAAAAGAACGCAAAGGATTGGCCAAGATTTTAAATATCAGTAACGAAGTTGCCCAAAACATTGTAAGCTTTGACTATGAGCCTTTTGTGGATGAAAATGATGTGGTTGAGATAGAATTGCTAAAGCAAAGGCTGGAAGAACTTAAAATAGATAAAAAGGACATTCAAAAAATTGTTAAACAAATAGAGATTGAGAACCGCAACACCTTCCAGATCTCGGTCAGGGTTTTTGAAACCGGTATTGTTGAAAACCTGCAGGAAGCGCTGGTGGGGTTCTTTAAAAACAACCCCTATGTGGCCAACCGGATTAGAACCAATAAGGAAAGGCAACAGCAACTTATTGCCAAACTTACACAAGATTTGTCTTTGCTTGATAGCCTGAAGAATGCTTATAACCTTAACCTTAAACTACAGGCCAGCAAACCCAGGGATGCCTCTACCAGTGTAATTTTTGGTGAAAGCGGAGTGGTTGACCCTGTAAGTGTTTATAACCAAAGCGTATCTCTTTTCAATCTTTTACAAAGCACAAAGCGGGCCTTGGCTTTAGGCTCTGATTTTGAAGTAGTTGACGGCTTTACCACCTTCAGTAAGCCGGAAAGCCCCAGCCTGGTTAAAGCGGCAGTGTATAGCATGGGCCTCTGGTTGTTGTTGGCCTATGGCCTGATCGTTTTGATAGAGATAAACAACTACCTCAACCGCATTGAAGAAAAAGGGTTTGCAAGTTAGTTTTAAGCATCGTTAAAATGTTGTTTGGCAGCCCCCGGTAACCTTGTTTCATCGTATCTTTGCCGGCACAAAACAGGCTGCATCATGATAAAAATCGGGATCATCAGGGAAGGGAAAATACCGGTGGACAAGCGGGTGCCGCTTATTCCTGAGCATATCCTGCAACTTACCGGCAAGTATCCTGAACTGGAAGTTTGCGTACAAAAAAGTGAAGTAAGGTGCTATCCTGATAAAGACTACCTTACGGCCGGCATTGCGGTAGAAGAATCCGTTGCCGGTTGTGATATCCTTTTGGGGGTCAAGGAAGTTCCTATACCGGAACTGGTAGCGGGCAAGACGTATATGTTTTTTTCCCATACCACCAAGGAACAACCTTATAACCGCAATTTACTCCGGGAAATACTAAAGAAAAACATCACCCTGATCGACTACGAAAACCTGACGGATCAGCATGGGCGCAGAATAGTAGCCTTTGGGCGCTATGCCGGCATTGTGGGTGCGTATAACGGCCTGCTCACCTACGGCAGAAAGTTTGGCCTGTTCAATCTCAGGCGGGCACACGCGTGCTTCGACCTGGCCGACCTGACCACCGAGTACGATAAGATAAAACTACCGCCCATAAAAATTGCCATTACCGGTGGCGGGCGGGTAGCGCATGGGGCAATGGAGGTACTGGATGGGGCCGGCATCAGGCAGGTGCCGCCAAAAGAATACCTGCAGCAAGAATTTGCCGAAGCCGTTTACACCCAGTTGCATTCGCACCATTATAATAAGCACCGGCTGGGGGCGGCTTTTTCCGATGATGATTTCCACCGTCACCCGGAAGAGTTTGAATCGGATTTCCTCAAATTTGCCCGGCAAACCGACCTGCTGATTGCCGGGGCTTATTGGGACCCGGCAGCCCCGGTACTCTTTACCAAAGAAGACGTAACCCGGGAAGGCTTCCGCATAAAAGTAATTGCCGATATTACCTGTGATATTGAAGGTTCAATCCCTACCACCATCAGGCCTACTACCCTTGATGACCCTTTTTACGATTACAGCCCGCAAACGTTTTCCGAAATGCCGCCCTTCTCGGACCCAAAGAATATCACCGTCATGGCCATTGATAACCTGCCCAATGAACTGCCGCGCAACGCCTCCCAGGATTTTGGCCGCGAGTTGGTCAACAATGTGCTGCCTTTATTTGTTACGGGTGATGAGGAGGAAGTGCTGGCAAGGGCTACCATTGCCCACCAGGGTAAGCTGACCCCCAAATTCCATTATCTGAAACCATATGTGGCAGGGGAATAAGGTTGCCTATCCGCGGTTAACCAGGAATACCATATAAACACCATAGGCCAGCACAAACCACAAGCCCTCCCAGCGGCTGATTACCGGGCGCTTGCCAATTACTACCGCCATAATTAAGAAGGTGCTGGCCAGGATAATCATAAATACATCCATATTGCTGATTACCTCAAACGGCAGGGGCTTAATAGCGGCACTCAGGCCTAGAATCCAGAGCAGGTTGAAAATATTGGAGCCTATGGCATTGCCCACAGCAATATCGGTTTGCTTTTTCAAAGCGGCTATTACCGAAGTGACCAGCTCCGGCAACGAGGTGCCGATGGCCACTACCGTAAGGCCAATGAAGGTCTCACTCAGGCCAAAATGAACGGCCAGTTCTATGGCCCCGTCAACCACCCATTTGCCGCCAAAATACAAGCCTACCATACCCACCAGGATATAGGCAATTGATTTCGACCAGGAGGTTTCCTTAATTTCCGGCTCCCCCTCTATGCCCTGGTTTTGCTTAGAAACTATATAGACATAGCCCAGGAAGAGGGTGAAGAAAAAAAGCAAGACATAGCCGTCAAAACTCGACAGCAACAATTCCCCATCCTGGTTTACGCCAAAGGTTTCGATGCTGGCATTGGCCAGAAAGCCTACCAGCAAGGTGGCAATCAACGAAAAGGGGATCTCGCTAAAATAGGTGTTACGCGTAATCGGCAGGGGGCAAATCATGGCCGAAACGCCTAAGATTAGCAAAATGTTGGCCACATTGGAACCAAACACATTGCCTATCGCCAGCTCGGCACTGCCACTAAAGCTGGCCATAATATTTACCAGCAATTCCGGCAAAGAAGTGCCAAAAGAAACTATGGTCAGGCCAATAATCAGTGAAGATAGATTAAACTTCTTGCCTACCGAAGAGGCCCCCTCCACCAACATATCGGCCCCCTTGATTAAGGCCACAAAACCAATTACAAATAACACATGAACCATTTCACCAGATATTAAAACGTACAGTTCTTTAAACGCTTCTACTTTCCCGGAAAGCAAAAGTGGCACTAAATTAAATCTAACTCTTTAAAAGATACTAATTATTATTGATTATTTAACAAATTTGGGTTTAGCCCGAAAAATTCGGATGAATTTTTTGCCCGCAGGGCTGATGAACTGCAAAATAGTGTAAAACAACATGTTATATACAAAATACAGCATGAGCTAAAGAGTAAGCATGACCCAAATTTGAGGGTAAAATATTTTGCCCTCATCATTATTCATGATTTTCATGAATAATCCGGGTTAGTGCCCTGGCTTTTCCAGGATTATCCCCAGGGAGCGGGTAATAATTACCAACACCACAGGAATAAGCCCGTGGTTAAGCGCCTGGGGTACCATGGGCCAGAAGACTACCAGCAACAAACCGGTAACGGCCGTCATCAGCAGGTACCTGTTCACCCACCTGGGCTTGGTTTTCCTGAACAGGAAGAAGGCGGCCAGCAAATGAGTGGGCCAGGCCCACAGCAGGTTCAGGTTACGGGCAGCGGCCGCATGATCGGTAGCGAGCCACAACAGCAACAAAAACAACCCTAAAAAGCCTATAATCAGGAAGAGCAGGAAATCAAACCCGCGCAGGCTATACCCCTTGTTGTGGGCCCATATTGAGACGACAAAAACAATTAGCCAAAACGACCAGAAAACCAGCTTGGGGGTAAATAAAGGCGGTTTTTTACCTGCCTCACTGGCCACGAACACTTCCCTGGTTGACCTGACTACCGGTAGCCACTGGCCCTCCTGGTTGATCTCGGCTTTGGCAAAAGCTTTAAAAACATAGTCGGGCAGGTAGGTGTACTGCATATTGGTGAGTTGCTTATCCATCGGCAGCCCCAGGCAGAGGTCTATGCCCAGCTTGCCCCAGGGAAAATACACAGCCGAATACCGGTCGGTGAGGGTGCGGATGGTGAGCCCCGGTTCTTCCACAAAATCTTCATTAAAGCGAAAATCATCGCCCAGGGCAGTAACAAAAGCATCCCCTATTCTGGTGGCACAGTTATCATAAAAATAATCGTAATAATAATCGGCATTTTCAGGGCGGGCATTGTATTGCAGGAAATCAACTACTTGCTGCTTTTGTGCCGGGGATAGGTTCAGTACCTGCTCGGTAATTGAGCGATTATGGTATATATAATAGGCCTTCAACCTGCGGTAGTCCTGCACCGACAGTTTATATACCAAATACCCTTTGGCAAAGTTGAGGTAGAAATTAGGTTGGTTAAAATCGAAAGTACCGTAATTATAAGCCACATCAAAATTGTTGACGGGATCATACACGCGGATGGCCGAGTGGCCAAAGGCGGAATACAGCTCATTTTCCCCCGGCCCGAAGGTAAGGATGCTTATTTCTGCGGCAGGCGACAAAGTTTGGGCAAAAACTGCCATATTTAATAAAAACAGGCTGCCAATCATTACCCTCCTTATTTTTCGTATATATTTTGTGCTCATTACCTCAATGATAAAACGAATTTTATTAGCTTGCTTATCTTTTTATCCCGAAAATGAAATTTGCCTATCAGGATGCCGCTAATTTTCTGAGCAAGTTAACCCTTGCCAAAGTTATCAATAGCTTGTTGATCAATCTGAGTTTTTACCTTTCGCGACTGCTCGGAAAACCCGTCATCTGGGGCGCCCCGGTAAGCCTGTCGGTTGAGCCTACCACGTCCTGCAACCTGCGTTGCCCCGAATGCCCCAGCGGCCTGCGGTCGTTTACCCGGCCAACCGGTATGCTGGACACAGGCCTGTATCAACGGCTGATTGACGAACAAGCCAAAACCCTCAGCTATTTACTCCTCTATTTTCAGGGCGAGCCCTATTTGCACCGGGAGTTTCTGGCCCTGGTAAAATATGCTGCCGACAAAGGTATTTACACCGCCACCTCTACCAATGCCCATTTTTTTACCGAAGAAACGGCCAAAGCCACCGTCCTCAGCGGCCTTGACAGGCTGATCATCTCTATTGACGGCACCACCCAGGAAACCTATGCGCAATACCGTATTGGCGGCTCTTTAGAGAAAGTAGTGGACGGCACCAAAAAGCTGGTGGCCTGGAAGAAGAAGTTGAAGTCAGCCACCCCGTTTCTGGTTTTTCAGTTTTTAGTGGTAAAACCAAACGAACACCAAATAAAGGAGGTGCAGGCCCTGGCCAAAGCTATCGGGGTAGATGAGGTAAAACTTAAATCCGCCCAGCTATATGATTACGAAAACGGTCATGCGCTAATGCCCGCCAACAGCCGCTATGCGCGCTATAAGCAACTGACTAATGGCAAATACACCCTGAAACATAAACTGGCCAACCATTGCTGGAAAATGTGGCACAGCACGGTGGTAACCTGGGATGGCCGGGTGGTGCCCTGTTGTTTTGATAAGGATGCCCAACATAGGTTAGGCAACACGAATAAAGCGGCCCTGAAAGACATCTGGAACAGTAACGATTACCAGAAATTCCGGCAAAATATTCTCCGCCACCGTAAACAGATAGATATTTGCAAAAACTGTACCGAAGGGGCCAGGGTATGGCTATAACCGCGAGGGCTTATGGAAAGTAGGGGAGATGATGTAAATTCATTGCTGAGTAAATGCCTGGCCATGATTTTAACCGTGGTGTCCCGGGGGCGGGGTTATCAGCCCTGTGGGCGAAAAATTCTTGTGAATTTTCCGGGTTCGTCCCTTCGTTATGCTGAGGCTAAGTTCAGGGGTATGAAACCTTAGTAGTTGCCCTGTTTTATGAAAAAGGATATTGGATGAAACTAAAACTCTATCAGGTTGATGCCTTTACCGGTCAGGTGTTCACCGGTAATCCGGCTGCCGTATGTGTGCTGGCCGAGTGGCTGCCCGATGCGCTTATGCAAAAGATAGCGGCAGAAAACAACCTTTCGGAAACAGCCTTTACGGTTAAGTCAGGAGATACATATACCATCAGGTGGTTTACTCCTGTGGCGGAAGTGGATTTATGTGGCCATGCCACCCTGGCCACCGCTTATGTGCTTTTTACGCAATATTTACCTGCAGCAACTGCTATTGAATTTTATTCGCCACACAGTGGCAATTTAACCGTAACCCGTGGCGGGGACTGGCTAACCCTGGATTTTCCGGCCGATATGCCGGCCGCAGCGCCAATGGATGAGCAGGTGGCCGAAGCCCTCGGCCAACGGCCGCTAAACATGCTGCGTGGTAAAACCGATTACCTGCTCCTATATGCTACGCAGGAGGAGGTTGTGCGGATAACCCCCGATTTCAATAAGCTGGTCAAGACAGACGTGCGGGGGGTGATTGTCAGCGCCCCCGGGAAAGATGTTGATTTTGTTTCCCGCTTTTTTGGCCCGCGGGTGGGGGTGAATGAAGACCCGGTTACCGGCTCTGCCCACACTACCCTAATCCCTTACTGGGCCGGCCGGTTGGGAAAAACCCGGTTAACCGCCAGGCAACTATCGGTACGGGGTGGTTATCTCCGGGGAGAATTTCTGGGCAGGCGGGTAAAAATATCCGGGCAGGCTGTACTTTACCTAATGGGGGAAATAGGGATATAATGACAGGCCGCCAGGTCGGCAAGGGCAAGCAGAGGTACGTAAAACCAGCCGGACAACCTCTATGACGCCCGTAACCAACCTGCAAATAAAATACGTCCGTTGCCCCGGGTTATTGACAGAACGCCTTTTCCCAAACAAATACTGACCTTTTTCTGCACCGGAGAAGCAGGGACTTGTTGGTTCCCGCACAAGGGTGTCTTCATACAAGCCCGGGTTTTTCAACCGGCCCGCCTGACGGGGTCAGGCGTACGCGGGCAACTGCACGGTTATTCAGGAAACCGGCACAGGCGTGATTTAATAGTATCGATATTGTCTATTAGAAGATAAAAAAAATCGATTTGACTTATATTGTAACTACATTTAGCTTTGTAGAACATACAAACCAAAAAAACCATGAGAAACATTGTATTTACTTATCTGATCTTACTGTTGTTGTTGGCTTCTTGCAATCAACAGGCCGACAGTCCGACAGCCGATGGCGCTTCAGGGGCTACGGTTAAAAAAAGCAACCTGAACAAACGCCTGACCACCAACAGCGATTGGTGGCCCAACCGGTTAAACCTGGATTTGTTGCGTAAGCACTCTTCCCTGACCAATCCGCTGGACGAGGGGTTTGACTATGCCCGGGAATTTCAAAAGCTGGATTACTTTGCGTTAAAGGAGGACCTACGCCAACTTATTAATGATTCACAGGATTGGTGGCCGGCTGATTACGGCAGTTATGCCGGCTTGTTCATCCGCATGGCATGGCATAATGCAGGTACGTATCGCACAGGCGATGGCCGGGGTGGTTCACGCTCGGCCCAGCAACGTTTTGCCCCCCAAAACAGTTGGCCCGACAACGCCAACCTGGACAAGGCCCGCAGGCTATTATGGCCGATCAAGAAAAAATACGGTAATCAAATCTCCTGGGCCGATCTGATTATGCTGGCCGGTAACGTAGCCCTGGAATCTACCGGTTTTAAAACCATAGGCATTGCGGCCGGCCGCACAGATGTCTGGGAGCCCAACGATGATGTTTACTGGGGTGCGGAAACCAAATGGTTAGATGACAGCAAACGTTATGCCGGGAAGCGGCAACTGGAGAAGCCCCTCGCAGCCGTGCAAATGGGTTTGATTTATGTGAACCCGGAAGGGCCCAACGGCAACCCTGACCCCCTTTTGGCCGCTAAGGATATTCGTGAAACCTTTGGCCGAATGGGCATGAATGATGAAGAAACCGTGGCCCTGATAGCCGGGGGGCATACCCTGGGCAAGGCGCACGGGGCCGCCAGTGCCTCGAACCTTGGGCCCGAGCCTGAAGCCGCGCCCATTGAAGAGCAAGGTTTCGGGTGGAAAAACGCCTATAAATCGGGTAAAGGGCCGGATGCCATTACCTCGGGGTTAGAGGTTGTCTGGACGTCCACTCCCGCCAAATGGAGTCACCTGTTTTTTTTCAGTTTGTTTGAACATGAATGGGAACTGACCAAAAGTCCGGCCGGGGCACACCAGTGGGTAGCCAAAGAGGCCAAAATGATGGTGCCCGATGCCTATGATAAAGGCAAGATGCACAAGCCCACGATGTTTACCACCGACCTGGCGTTACGCTTCGACCCAGCCTATGAAAAAATAGCCCGTAAATTCTATGAGAACCCCGATTTGTTTGATGATGCCTTTGCCCGTGCCTGGTTCAAACTTATCCACCGCGATATGGGGCCAAAATCTACCTATCTGGGGCCGGAGGCACCTCAGGAAGATTTTATCTGGCAGGATCCCATACCCCAGGCTGATTATGCGCTCATCAATGACCGGGATATAGCCGTCCTGAAGAAGGAAATCCTTAACTCGGGACTGACCATCAGCGAGATGGTGGTGACCGCCTGGGCCTCAGCTTCTACTTACCGGCACTCCGACCGCAGGGGAGGGGCCAATGGTGCCAGAATACGTTTGCAGCCGCAAATCAACTGGGAAGTGAACAACCCCAGGCAATTAAAACGGGTATTGGCCGTTTTAGAACAAATACAACAGGATTTTAATGCCGGCCCGGGGCCCCGAAAGGTATCTATGGCCGATTTGATTGTGCTGGCAGGCACTGTGGGCGTAGAGCAGGCTGTTCGCCATGCCGGTTATAATTTTGCCGTGCCCTTTACCCCTGGCCGTACGGATGCCACCGAGGAACAAACGGATGTTGAATCCTTTGCGGTGCTGGAACCCATGGCCGATGGTTTCCGCAACTACCTGAAAACCAAATATACCCTCTCTACCGAAGAGCTGCTGGTTGACAAAGCGCAACTGCTTACCCTTACCGCTCCCGAAATGACCGTACTGGTGGGCGGCATGCGGGCGCTGAGGGCCAATTATGACGGTAGTGACCACGGTATTTTTTCTACCGGTAAAGACAAGCTGACCAATGACTTTTTTGTCAATTTGCTAAGCATGCGCGTAGCCTGGGAACCTGTGTCGGAGGACCAGGAATTGTTTGTGGGCAAGGATATTAAAACCGGGGAGAAAAAATGGACAGCCACCCGGGCCGACCTGGTTTTTGGTTCCAATTCGGAACTCAGGGCCCTGGCGGAGTTTTATGCCCAGGACGACAATAAAGAAAAGTTTGTTAAAGATTTTATTGCTGCCTGGACCAAGGTAATGAACCTAGACCGCTTTGACCTGGCCTACCGGAACCTGGAAAGCAAGTAGCTATATTTCCGGCTCACGATAACCCACTGCCCGTAGAAATTTTACCAGGGCAGACTTCCCCTGCCAGCCAAACAGGCAGGGGAAGTTGTGGTTTGGGGCGTACTAGCCAAAATCTTCTGTCAGGGAGTTGAACACCAGCTTGCGGTAGAAAACCAGCACCCAGAGCAGGTAAAACACGAGGGTGCCGGCCAACACATACATGCCCGGGCCGAGGAAATAACGTATAGCAGCCGCCAGGATAAGCACGGGGCTTAGCTTAAGTAAAAAACCTAACCGTGTTGTAAAAAAACCAGGGATGTGCAGGCCGAAACCAAGGCCGAGGACTAAAATAACCTCGCCAACCAAAAAACCTATGGGAATGCCCCAAATAGCCTGGGGGGTAAAGGAAAAGAGGGCAATCGTAATCACTTCTGCGGCCAGGGCCCCGGTGAATACATATAAATTCAGGTTATCCTGCCGGTTGAGCAGGGCTTTGGCCTCGGCAGCGTTACGAAAAGAACTCAGCAGCATAATCACCCCGAACAAGGGTAGCAGCAAGGGATACCCGGCATAGGTATCCTGGTAAACCAGTTGCAGAGTGGTATCGTAAAACAGGATTACCGGTATGCTGACCAGCCCCCAGGCCAGCAGCGAGGCTTTGTCTATTTTGTTGGCTGTGTCACTTAGTTTGATCTCCTTGAAAAAGGTTTGCACGATGATGCGCAGGCCACCTTTATAAACGATGAGCAGTTTAAGCAGGCCGTTGACCAGGCCGATGATGGCAATTTCATAAAACCAGTTGGCAATCACCAGCACGCCCGGTACCAGCAGCACTCCGGCCACCTGGTAGAGCCCTACTTTCAGGTATTTAAAATAGAACTTGGCAAATTTTTTCCGGGGGGTGAAAAAATAATTTACCCCGTTGAAATAGGCGGAGATTATGCCGGCCAGCAAGATGCCCGAAGCCAGCAGGAGGATATACACCGGCACTACATCCGGGCCAAAAAAATAGCCGGTAACCAAGATGCCGATATTGGGCAGGGCTACCCTTAAGAAACTCAGGCTGGCGGCAATAATGGGTTTGCCATTGCCATACAGGGCGTAATCGCCATTAAGGGCCACCAGCGGGGCGTAGCAGTAAATAAGCAGGGTAATGTTGCCTTCCACCAGATAGGCCACGATGCCGAACAACATAACGAAAAAACTCAGGGTGAGCCTTGATGATTGCCCCAGCCGGTAGTTGGAATGCCAATTGCTTTGGGTGGCTACATTGCGGTTAACCGCCAGTTGAATGCCGAAGGAAATAATGGAGGCGACCAGCATGATGGTAGAATCGATTACCCCGAGGTAGCCGGCCACCTCTTTGCCCAGGTTGTTCAGCACATAGCTGATGGTAATGATGGAGATCAGGTGTGACAGGCCGGTAAACAGCGCTACCCAAAAAACCCGTTTAATCATGCTGGTTGTTTGCTTGCTTCAGGCACAAAGAAAATACATTATTTGGTAAACCAAGGGAAAGGGAAACGAAGCTTTTTACTTCAACGTGCGCCCTGTGGCCGCGCTACCTCAGCGTGCGGCTTGTGGCCAAAACGCTGAGGGAGGGGGTGTTTGGCGGTGACCTGCTGATTATGCTCAATTATCGCTATATTTGGTTTAGTGGATGCGAAAACCCAATATTGGCGAGAATTATCTGACTATGACCTTGAAACAGCCAGCGCGATGCTGCATAGCAAACGTTATTTGTATGTTGGGTTTATGTGCCACCAAACCATTGAAAAAATACTTAAGGCCTATATTGCCGGACACAAGACACAGGCACCGCCTTTTACGCATAGTTTAAGTCATTTAACGCGGAAGGCAGGACTTGACCATGAATTTGACGAGGCACAAAAATCGTTTATTGATGTTTTGGAGCCGTTAAATATTGAGGCCAGGTACCCTGTTCATAAAGAGCGGCTGTTAAAGAGCCTTTCTTATGACAGGTGTGTTGCTATTTTAAACAAAACGGAAGAGTTGCAGCAATGGATAAAAAGGAGGCTATAAAGAAAGTGAAAGCCTATGCCGCATTATTGGGGGGGCATTTTGATTTGGCGGGCGTGTATCTCTATGGCTCTTATGCCCGGGAAGACTATAAGGAAGATAGCGACATAGACGTGGCCATTGTGTTGCAAGGGGTAGTAGAAGACTTTTTTACGGTTAATCCGTTATTGTGGAAACTAAGGAGGCAGATAGATGACAGGATAGAGCCAATCGTTATAGAAAAAGATCATGACCCCCTGGGCTTTCTCGAAGAAATTAAAAAGTATGCCATAGAAATTCCGGTTGGGCAGGCTCATGGAAAAGTAACAGGCGGCTAATGCCGGAAAAGCACCCCAATGGGCCCGGATGGCGGCACGCTGCACCTGCCCTGTGGCCGCGCTACCTCAGCGTGCCGTTATCCCGCAGTGTCCGGCTTGTGGCCGAGACGCTGAGGGAAGGGGGTATTACAGTTTGCTGAGGACCTCCACGATGCGTTCGGTGGCATGGCCGTCCCACAGGGGCGGCACCCGGCCTTGCTTGTAGGTGCCGGTTTCTATTTGCTCAACATAGCGCAGCACCTCGGTTTCGTCAAACGGCACCAGGGTGTTGGTGCCCAAATCTACGGTGCTGGGGCGCTCGGTGTTGGGCCGCAGGGTGAGGCAGGGTACTCCCCGGTAGGTGGTCTCCTCCTGGATGCCCCCGCTGTCGGTGATTAAAAAGGCGGCTGCGGCAATGAGTTTTTGAAAGGCAAAATAATCGAGCGGCCCGGTGAGGGTGAGCCGGGGGATGGCCTTGAACGCCTGCCACAGGCCGAAACGTTGCAGGTTTTTGGTGGTGCGCGGGTGGATGGGAAAGACCAGTGGCCGGGAGGCGGTAATGCCGCGGATGATGCGCAGCAGGCTGGCCAGCCCGGCTTTGTTATCTACGGTGGCCGGGCGGTGCATGGTCATCAGGGCATAGCCTTTGGCCGCCAGGTTAAGTTGTTGCAAAATAGTATGCTGCTGTATTTCGGTATCGAAGGCCACCAGGGTGTCAATCATGGTGTTGCCTACGAGGTGCGGGGTGCCGGGCAGCTTTTCGGCCGCCAGATGGTCCAAGCCACTTTGCTCGGTAACAAAGAAGTGGTCGGTGAGTTGGTCGGTGAGCAGGCGGTTGATCTCTTCGGGCATGGAGCGGTCGCCCGAGCGCAGGCCGCTCTCTAAGTGGGCCAGGGGCAGGCCCGTTTTGTTGGCGGTAAGGGCGGCCGCCAGGGTGGAGTTGACATCGCCCACCACCATCATCATAGTGGGGTTGATTTGCCGGACATATTGCTCTATGCCAATCATGATTTCGCCCATGTTGGCGTTGGGGGTAGAGGTGGTAAGTTGCAGGTAGTGGTGGGGCTCAAAACCAAACTGGCGGAAGAACACCCTGGACATATTTTCATCGTGGTGCTGGCCGGTGTGCAGGATAGACAGCTTAAAACCGGGGTAGGCGGCCACCACCCGCGGGAACTGGGTGATCTTGATAAAATTGGGGCGGGTGCCTACGATAAGGAGGAGGTGCATGGGTTAGGTTAGAATACGTTTGTTTAAAACTATAAAGGTTAACGACAGTAACAGTAAAACAGATAGCCCTATTGTTAATCTTTTAAAATATGCTGATGGGAACTCAAAATCATTTAACCATAGTTCAAAAGTACTATACTTTGATTTTGGCTCCGGGCTAACCGAAAAATTTTGTTGATACCTTGCTATACTTTTATAATTGCCATTTACAGTAAATTCTTGCCCCAGTTCCGATCCTGTCCAACGAAGCGTATCATTACCGTGAGCCAGGGTTACTTCTTCGAGCTCTACATTACCAAAGGGTGAGATAGCCGGTTGAATATACAAATCTTTTGGCGGACTGGCTAAGCTAAGGAATAGCTCAATTTTGTTATACCCCGAATCGTAGCAGGTTGCAGCACCATAGTAAACGTTTTGCTGGTCCACTAGCTTAATGGCCAAGGTATTGCTAATGTCACTTTTAAGTGTTAAAGTAAAGCTTGTATTGGTGGAACCGTAATGGTTGGCAATGTTATCATAAAGAGGAAATAACCAGGGGTCGGTAAAGCCATTTATTCCTATGCTGCGAAACTTGATGGATTCCTGGCTGCATGATACTAGTTTTAGGTAGATATTGGGCTTGAAGTAACGTAGTATTTCCTGGCCGTTTAATTTTATGGTATGGCCGTTTACATTGATTAGAAGGTACGCTATGTCAATTTCCTGATTAGCTTTGGTTGACAAATCTATCCTGAACTTCTTATAATGACCATCCGGCA
>JALSJF010000120.1 GCA_026989505.1 Cyclobacteriaceae bacterium | reverse complement strand
CATGCCGTAGCCGGCCGTGGCCCCAATCAGCCCCGCTCCGCGTACATGCATTTCTTTTATGGCCCGTATAATGCCCGCAACCGAGGTAATCTCCTCAATAACGAACCTGTGCGGCAGGTACCGTTGATCAATAATCCTGATTACGCGGTCGTTTTCTTCCGCCAGCCAGATTGTACGGTAATGCCTGCCTTGTACCAGCATAGTTAATTAATTCGGTTATGGCCTTGCAATAACGGCAGAAATCAGCGGAAAGAAAAACAGATTAATCAGTTATCGTGCATAACTATGGGGATACGCTTTTTATCCGCCAGTTTTTGGCTTGCTTTTTTGTCTATTTTGGCCGTCAGCAACTCACCGAATTTACGATGTTCATCCAGCCTGCAGGAGTTAACCAGTTTGCCTTCGAATACGCACATGTCCGGGCAATCATCGCACATCTCTACCCGGCCATCGGGCAACATATCCGGGGCCTGTACAATACCAATGCCAAAAGCGTTGATAGGGTAGAAGAACCGGGCCGGGTTGGCCAGGCCATAGCGCAGGAATTTAAAGAAGGCCTTGCGTACCGCTTTATCGAGTAAGGCCATCAGGAATATTTTCTTGCCAATCCTTTTCCTGGCATACACCATATAACGTCCTTTTACCAGATGATAGAAGGTCTGGATCCATTCTACCGTACGGCTGCCATAGGCGCCAAACGATTTGCCTTTACTGTTAACAATAATATTGCCAATCAGCCACTTATACGTATCCTGGTTAATGGTGCCACCCAAATAGGTGGTAGCCTCATAATCGGGGAAATGTTCCTTAATCATGGCATAAACATCCTGGGCAATTATTTTGTCGCTGGCCAGTTCTTCATCGCTGATGGTATATCCGAGGCTATCCATGTTCACTTCTACTTTCTTGCCTTTGGCGTAATATTCTATACCCTCGGTAACCGGCATTCCACGAAAAATAATCAGGGTAATACCGTTGATAAGGTGCATGTTCTCAATAGACCATTTGAGAAAATCCGGTATTTCCTTAAAATTATCTTTGGTTACGGTAATACCAAAGTGGGCGTAAAGCCCTACTTTCCGCATCCGTTCACCCAGCTTAACCCGTAACTCGTTTACCTCCAGTTCACTGGTCAGCTCCCGTTTTTTAAATTCAGGCCTGATCTGGGTAGAGTCGATATGAAAACTTACCCCCGTAAGACCGGCTTTTTTCAGTTTCCATAATAAGTCTTCTGTGAGGGCATAACCGTTGGAAAGAATCATGCTTTTCATGCCCAGGCTGCTGATATACCTGATCAGTTCTACGATATTGGGGTGTAGTATGGGTTCCCCTCCGGCCAGGGAGATGCCGTCACAATTACGCCATTCCTTTAACAGGCGAACCTCTTCTTTCAGTTGCTCGAGGGGTTTATGCCCTTCGCCCAAAATCTGCCGGTAACAACCCTGGCAATGGATATTGCAGATGTCAGTTACCTCAAGCCAGCCAATAGCATTGTCATTCATCGACCACGGCAGCCGATATAAATCTCTCTTTTCAGGTTGCATATCCGGAAATTATTTTGTCCACAAAAAGTTAAAATTGCCCGAAATTGGTAAAATATTCCCCTAATTAAAATGATCTATGTCAGCCGGGCGAAAGGCAGGCGTTGTCTGCCCGGGCAGGGTAGGGAATTTTAAGCGCTGGCCCTTACGTAGGTTTCGATATGCCAGGGAAAGGAGGTGTCATGGGCTATGCGGGTAAACCCTTTGGCCGCAAATACACTGCGTATTTCTTTTACCGGGTGAACATAAGGCCGGAAGGGGTTGCCCTTGAGCATAAAGAACAGGGCGCCCAGGTTACGGATGGCCTGGGCGATGAACCCGTCCATCGGGTAACTTAAGGCCACATATTCTTTGGCTTTGTTGCAGGTGGCGGTTAATATCTCTTTAAAGTCAGGGTAACAGCACACCACTTTATCAAGGGTAATTACATGCGCCTCATCCACCTCTTTATACTTATCGGTACAGTCGCCCATAACAAAACGGGCCTTGTCTTGCCAGCCGTTTTTTACGGCATGGTCCCGGGCTTTGGCCAGATAGCCTGAAGAGGCATCAATATCGGTAGTTTGCCTGCCTCCCTGTGCCAGAAACCACCACTGCAGGGCACCGATACCTCCGCCCACATCAACCATGTTTTTGCCGGTAATGTCTTGTGCCGACAGTTGCCGGATAATTTTGGCGGTAGCTTTACGAGGCCCTTTCTTCAGGTAGTTGCGGTATTCTTTTGCGGCAGTTTTTTCGTCAAAAAACCTATCGGCCCCGCAGCAGTGTTCGGCTATAGAGGTCATGGCATGGCATTATTGGGTTAATTTTTAAAGATACTCATTTTCTTTGGAATAGGGCAACCATTCTGGTGGTATAACCCGCTGAACTTAGCCACCAGGGGTTTCCCTAATAAATAGCGTATTACCTGCAGGGGTAGGGCCGCTTATAGACGGGTCAGCAATTCCCCTGTTTTTACCCGGTAGGCTTTTTCTACCGGGGAGACATAGATCAGCCCGTCACCGGGTTCATCAGAGTGCCCCATTTTACTGATAATCTGCACGATCGGGTCAACCTTGTGGTCATCGCAAACAATCTCCAGTTTCACTACCGGGCTGTCCGTTATTTTAAACTCCAGCGAAGGGAAGGCGTCAGGCCGCTTAAACGACCCGGTACCTTCTGCTTTCGATAGGGTAATACAATCGAAGCCCTGTTCGCGCAAGGCGTCAACTACTTGTTTGGCCCTGCTGGGCTTTATAAATGCTTTTAACTCTTTCATTTGTTTAATATTCCAGGTTAATGATCGTGTTCAAGTTCGCCTTTTACTAATTCCGAAGAAAGCATGTAGGCACCCTTAAATACTACCTCGGCATTGGCCGGTACCGGTTCGGCAAAGGTTACCTCCACATACCCGGCATCATGAATACCGGTGGTTACATCGCGCACCATAAATGTGAGCCGGTTATCGTGGCTTTCTTCAGGGTCTTTGATAAACACAAAAGAGCGGTTGCCTTCTTTAACGATAGCTTCTTCCGGCAGCACATCGGTTACCCTTTCATTTTCAATAATCCGGCCTTCAACATACAGGCCGGGCAACAGGTTAGTGGTCACTTTGCTGTCGATGTTGGCATGTACGTGGATAGCCTTGGGGTCATCCTCAAAAGTACGGCCGATAGTTT
>JALSJF010000119.1 GCA_026989505.1 Cyclobacteriaceae bacterium | reverse complement strand
GGCTATTTTAATGGCATACACCAGGTTGACCCGCTCCTCTTTGGTCTGGATTACCTTGGGCGTAAACTCTGCTTCGGCCGATACCCAGGTAATAGTGCCGGGCAGTTCTTTCAGGCCGTCCCGGTAATCAATGGTCACGGTTACTTGTTGGCCTTCTTTTACGGTGGCCAGTTGCGGCTCGCTGATATAGGCCCGCAGGTAGAGCTTCGACATGTCGGCCAGCTTGTATAACGGCCGTCCGGGGGCCACCAACTCATGGGTACGGGCCAGCTTAGTGAGCACCAGACCCCGGACAGGGTTAACCACCCGGCAGCGGGAAATTTGTTCTTCCAGCAAGCTAACCCTGGCCCGCATGGCCTGCACCTGGGCATTGATTACCGCATATTGGCTTTTCAGGGCTTTCATCTTACTGCGCAACACCCGCATATTGCCTTCAAGGTCATCCTGTTGTTTTTGTGTAGCCGCCCCCGACTCCAGGAGGCGCTGCACCCGGTTGTGCTCGCGCTTGAGGTTGCTCATCTCGGCTTCCAGTACCCGCTGTTCGGCCGCAATATTGGTGCTCTTCACGTTTACCGCAGCAATATTGGCCAGCACCTCCTTTTTTTGGATGACCAGGGTGGTGGAGTCGATAATGCCCACAACCTCGCCTGCCCCGGGCATGGCGCCTTCTTCAATGGTAAAAACCAGCAACTCCCCACCGGCCTGGGCAGAGATGGTAGTCTCTTCCACTTCAAAATTACCGTAGGCATCGGCCCGGTCGTTGTGGGTGTTGCAGGCAGCCGCCAGCAGCAAGAGTAATCCCGTGGTATTCTTAAAATTCAGCATATTGTTTGTCTTTGGCTTCATCCTTATCTTCTAGGCTCAATCCCCCTGCAGGATAGTATAATTTATTTTTGCCAGGGTTAATTTAATCAGGTGAATCGACCGGTTGATCTCGGCCACGGCCTCATTATTTACCTGAATTATAAAATCGGTAGCGGTGGCCGTGCCCCCACTCAGGCGGGCGCTCACCTCCCGGGTCACCTCCTGCCGTAGTTGCAGTATCTCCTTGTCGCGGGTAATCAGCTCTTCAAATTTGGCAATTTCCTGTTGCTGTTTAATCAACTCGGCCTCTAATTGCAGTTTGGTCCGGTCGTACTGGTAGGTCAGGATGTCACGGTCCCACTGCAATAACTGCCGCTCGTTTCTGGACTTCTGCCAATCGATAAGTTGCCATTTTACCTTCAGGCCAACCAGGGCCATCGGCCTGACCGAGGGGGTAAAGATATCATAACCGGGATAACCCACCCCCACACTGCCAAATACCCCAACATAGGGCTGGCGGCTGGCGGCCGACAAACTAACCCGGGCCATAAGCAAACGCTGCTGACTGTTGATCAGCTTCAGTTCCGGGCGGGCGGCTACACCGGTATAGGTAACCGCTACCTCGGGCAGCACAAAAGTAGTTGCCGGGGATAGTTCGTGGGCGGTAAGGGCTGCCAACTGCTGGCGCAAGGAGCGCTCAAGGTATTCCAGATCGGTACGGTTTTGCTGCAGGTTAAGGGCCTCGGCCCGCAGATTCAGCATATCCGATTTATAGGCTACCCCGGCATCAATGGCGCCTTGCAACTGCCTGGCTTTAGCCTCCAGGGTGGCCATTTGCTTGCTGATAATCTGCTGTTGTTCGCGCAGCAGGATCACCGAACTATAGAGGCTGGTAATTTTTGCTTTCAGCTTGATCTTATCCACCTCCAACTGATAGGCCTTGCTGTCATAGGCCAGCGAGTCGATTAATTTTTTATGCGTAGCCAGCCGGCCGTTATAAATGGTTTGGTTAAAATTAACCAGCAAACGGTTAAAGTTGAGCGGTACTTCAGGGATTTCAAAACCGGTAGCCGGAGGTACACTAATGGTAATATTCTCGTTCTGGTAGGTAGCGGTACCATCCAATACCAGCGAGGGCAGGTTCATCTTACCGCTGTTATCCATGGCCAGCACCTGCCCCTGGCGGATAAGTTGCCGGTTAGCGGCAAACTTCTGCACCTGGTACGCCCAGGCAATACAGGAATCGAGGGTTACGGTTTGGGCAACCACAGCCCCATAGCCCAACATCAGCCCGGCAAATAAGGTATTTTGTATAACCTGCATAGTTAATGTGGTGTTCAGTTCTCTCTTCATAATGCTTTAATCAGGTTTTTTACTACCGTTTTAACCAACGGCCTGCGCTCATTTATCAACCGGACAAAACCAGCCTCCCCCCGGGTAATTTTCATGACAATAGGCCGGGCCATAAACGGAAACACACTTAAGGAAACAATGGTGAGAATGATATGCATAGCCTTTTGCCTGGTAATATGACTATTCCCGTGTTGCAGGCCCCGGATAAACAAGGGTAACCGTTCGTTGGTAAACATTTTTTCCAGGTAAGCAGGATCACGGTTCAACTCAAACAAAACAAATACCGGCAACCGGGGGTTGGCCAGTAACAGGTCAAAATAGCTGTCGATAATGGCATTTATTTTTTCTTCCAGTGTACTTGCAGCCGCCAGGATAGACCCTATTTTGCCAAAAAGCTGATTGAATGCCTCACTGAAAATAGTATTGAAAAGGGTTTGCTTGTTGTTGAAATAATGATGCAAAAGCCCCTTGTTAACCCCTGCCCTGTCGGCCAGTTCCTGCATCTTTACGCCATCATAGCCTTTCTCCAGGAATAAGTCCATGGCCGTGTCTATAATCCTGGCCTGTGTTATCAGCGATTTTTTACCCATTTGGTCAAAAATGGCAAATAATTTGTTCCACTGCAAGCAATCCGGTATTTTTTTAACCGTTTGGGTAATTCACAGGGGTTTTGGGGGCTGGAACCGTAATTACGGGGAAAATAGCCCAAGCTAAGCCGAAACTACAAAATGCTGTAATACAATATGTTATACACAAAAAACAGCATGACCCAAAGCTTAACCCGAAAAATTCATATGAATTTTTCGCCCCCAGGGCTGATGAACTGCAAAATAGTGTAAAACAACATGTTATGCACAAAATACAGGATAACTCAAAGATTAAGCATGACCCAAATTTAAGGGTAAAATATTTTGCACGCACCAGGGTTAACCTCCAGTGAACCGGAGTCTAAGTACCTGATGTAATTAATTTGATAAATAATTGTGGTTTATCGAATTAATCCACGAAAATCGTGAATAATCTGGGCTAAGGCTGCCTGGGCTATCCAGCCGGACTTCACCTTGCCA
>JALSJF010000118.1 GCA_026989505.1 Cyclobacteriaceae bacterium | reverse complement strand
CAGGGCGGGTTTCAGCAGGTTGGCGGCATCCATGGCCCCTTCTCCACCCCCGGCCCCGATCAGGGTATGGATTTCATCGATAAACAGAATGATCTCGCCATCCGAATCGGTCACCTCTTTAATTACGGCCTTCAGGCGTTCTTCAAATTCGCCTTTATATTTGGCCCCGGCCACCAGCAAACCCATATCCAGCGATATCAGGGTTTTCGATTTAATGTTTTCCGGCACATCACCATCTACAATGCGTTGGGCCATACCTTCCACAATAGCCGTTTTACCGGTACCCGGCTCGCCTATCAAAATAGGATTGTTCTTAGTCCTGCGCGACAGGATTTGCAACACCCTGCGGATCTCCTCATCCCGGCCAATAACCGGGTCGATCTTACCCTCTTTGGCCAACTGGTTCAGGTTTTTTGAGTAGCGCTCCAGCGACCGGTACTTGCCTTCGGCATTCGGGTCGGTTACCTTATTCCCGCCTCGCAATTCCCCGATGGCTGCCTGTAAGGCCTTCTTTTCAAAGCCCAGGTCCTTCAGTAACGAAGCCACCTTGTCGGAACCACTCAGCAAACCAATCAGCAAGTGCTCAATGGCAATATATTCATCGCCAAATTCCTTCAGTGACTTGTCGGCCTGCTGCAACACCTTGTTGGCATCGTTCGACAAATAGGGCGATTGCCCCGAAACCTTCGGGTAGCCACTGGTTATTTCCGCTAACTTTAGCTTTAGCTGGTTGACATTGATGTTGAGCTTCTTAAAAATAAAAGAAACCACGTTCTCATCAGCTTCCAGCAGGGCATGCAGTATATGCCCCGGCTCTATTGCCTGCTGGCCATTACCGGCCGCAAAATCAATAGCCTTTTGGATTACCTCCTGTGATTTTATGGTGTATTTATCAAAATTCATTTTTTGTACTATTTTAATGTTTACTATTGACTATCAAAAATGTTACCCATTCCTCTTTTCGGAATATTTGGCATATTTTTATACCGCAATGGGTGGTTTTAAGTCATATTGGCATGAATATAGCAAAAGAATTCCCCCGGTCCCGGGCCTTTGTGCAGCCGGGCTTTGACAACTGCACCCTGCTGACGTGCCACCACCCGAAGAGGGTAAGCAGATAAAATTGCCTGAGAATTTTATCGGTTGCTATTTTTTGGTTATCTTCATACCCTGACTATGGCTACACAAAAAATGGTGGCAAACCCTAACCAAAACTATCCGCAGTAACCTTAACCAAAACCATGGCTGACTTTACCATTGAGAAATTATACCGCGAGCTGAGCCCGGAGCTGCAAAAGCTGGAAGAAGAGCGGCTCAATTTATTAAAGAAAATCAATAAACTGAAACTTGGCTTGATTACCACAGCCCTTATTTTATCGGCTGGGGCCGCCTACGGGAAAATCTATTGGTTGATAGCCGTTATTGTAGTGGCCGGCATTATTACGTATGCCTTTAGCTACAGGCGGCTGATAAAACCCTACCGTGATGAGTATAAAACCAAAATCTTTACGGTTATGGTGGCTACCCTGGGAACCGGCCTGAGCTACGACCAATACGGCAAGATTGACGAAGCCCTGATCCGTAAAAGTGGCTTATTTCCCGAATTTGACACCGTAAAATCGGAAGATGTGATTAAGGGCGATCTCGACCAGTATTCTTTCACCCAGGCCGAGATCAGTTTGTACTACGATAAGCCCGATAAGCGCCCCGAGAGCGGTGGCGCCTACCGTTGGCTCTTCAGGGGCTTGTTCTTTGCCGGCCAAACCAAAGAAACATTCCCGGCCGACTTGTGGATCCTGGCCAAAGACCGGCCACTGGGCAACGAGCTAAAGGAGATAACCAGCAACCTTCATGAGGTACCGGTTAACGGCCATAAAGACTTCACCAAAAACTTTAAGGTTTATTCGCGCGATGTGGAAGCCGCCACCCGCATGCTGCAGGAAAACGACCTGAACAAAATCATGATCATCAAAGATGAAGCCATTGACGATGAGGTGTACATGGACTTTTCCTTTATCGGTAACCAGGTTTTTATCGCTATTTCCTCGGCCAAAGACTTATTTGAGCCGCCTATCAGGGATTCTATAACCGATTTTGAGATTTTCAAGAGCAATTTTAAATACCTGGCCAATACCACCGGGCTAATGCACCACCTGTCGCTGGCCAAAACCGTTTGATTAGCGTTACCGTTCTAACCAGCGCAACAAAAAGCAATCGTACACCCGGTAATAGCGGGTGGTGGCATCTGCCTCCCTGAACACCATTTCTTTACTTACCAGCGCCTCCAGCGCCCGTTTTACCGAGGCCGGGTTACCGAGGCCGTGGGTACTGATAAACTGGCTGCCGGTGGGCTGGGTTACCTTACCTTCAATGGCAATAGCCGTTAGCAACCGCCACTGGGCCGGGGTAAGCAGGTTCCGGTACTGAAAGAAGGCTCCCTCCTGCTCCTGCAGGATAGCATCACAGGCTGCCAGCACTTTCATCAGGGTTATCTTACCCGTATATAGGCCATACACCTTGTTGCACACCGCCTGGGTATAATATGTATGGCCACACGTCCAGTCAAGAATAAAATCAACAGCCTCATCGGTAATGCTTCTTTTGCCGCGGGCAAAAACACGGGCAATAAAACTGGCATAGGCCTGGCGGGGTACCGGGCCCAAATGCAACGGGTGGGCGCTGGCGAAAAAAGGCCGTTTCGCGCTGTTAAATATTTCCAGCATCCTATGCGGACTACCGCTGAAAATAAAATTAACGTTACTACGTTGCTGAATGATGGTCTGCAGCAGGGCTTCTGTGTTCTTCTCCGGATAATTGGCTATCTGCTGGAATTCATCTATCGCCACCACTACCCGTTGTTTTTGTTGCTCCAGAAAAGTGAAAATTTCTTTCAGGGAATCCTCATTCTGCAGCGGGCGGTTGAAACCGAAGCTAACTTCCGGGGCCCCGGTAAGCGAATCATAAGAAATCACCGGATTGAGGCCCCTTATCAGGTTAATAAATTTTTTGCCGGGGGAAATATTTTGCGGAAAGGTAGTGAGGATAGCCGAAGCCAACTGGTTAGTAAATTCCGGTAATGACTGGCTGGCATAAATATCAATATAAATACAGGCGGTTTTACCTTCCCTGTTCAACGCATGAAAAACATGGTGGATGAGGCCGGTCTTGCCCATTCTGCGAATAGCCAGCAACGTGGTATTGATGTCATGCTTACTATTCTCCAGCAAACAGG
>JALSJF010000117.1 GCA_026989505.1 Cyclobacteriaceae bacterium | reverse complement strand
TACTTTATTTACGCATCTTAATAACCGTATAAAATACTATGGAAGACAAAAAAAAGCTGTCAGCAAAAGGTAAGGCCAACAAAACTTTTACTACCAATAGGCGAACCCTGGTCAAGGCCCTGGCTTCTGTGCCCTTTATTACAGCTTTCGGCTACCAGTGGCATAAAATGTCCGGATTGAAAACCCGTGAAAAACTTGCCTGCAACAACTTATTCGAAGGACTTGGGTTAGATAAGGTTGAAGCAACCCAGGCGATAAACACACCGGTTTCTAGTAGTTTGCAAGATCACATTCGTATCGGGGTAATTGGTTGCGGGGAAAGGGCACTGCGGGTGTTGAGGGCCGCAGGTTTTATTTGGGAAGACAAGCTTACAAATTGGCTAAAGGAAAATAATACGGCAGCCTTGCAACATTGGCTTGACCAGGAAGACTTTAATATATCCATCACCGGGGTATGCGATGTTTTTGAGGAACGGGCCGAAGCGGCAGTGGCCCAATCCCGAAACAGTTTGCAGGCGGTAAGAGACGGCAAACCCGCCCGCGGGGCAAAACGTTACAAGCATTACCACGAATTGCTGGCAAGCCCGGATATCGATGCGGTTATTATTGCCACGCCCGACCATCACCACGCCCGAATGACCATTGAGGCCATACAAGCCGGTAAGCATGTATATTGCGAAAAAAGCCTTACCCGTACAGAAAAGGAGGCTTGCCAAGTTTATGATGTGGTAAAAAACAGCAATCAGGTATTTCAGTTGGGCCATCAGGTGCGGCAGAACCCTATTTATACGCAAGCCCGTCATTTGGTAAACCAAGGTGCTCTCGGGCAGATCAGCCTGGTAGAATGCACCTCGAACCGAAACAGCCCGCACGGGGCATGGGTGCGGCACATGAAAAACGGTAAGCCCAGGCCCGGAAGCCCGCAAACCATCGATTGGGAACAATGGCTGGGTACGAGTCCACGGGTACCGTTTAGCCTGGAGCGCTATTATAACTGGACCAAATACTGGGACTATGGCAATGGCCTTGCCGGTCAGTTGTTTTCACACGAGTTCGATGCGGTTAACGGCATTTTGCAATACGGTATTCCTCAAACCTGTATGGCTACAGGGGGTATTTACCATTATAAAGACGGGCGGGAAATACCGGATGTTTTCCATGCCGTCTATGAGTATCCCGGCCGGGGCATGTCGTTGCTTTATAGTGCCACCTTAATGAACAGCCGCTCGCGTGGCCGGGTTTTTATGGGTAGTGACGCCTCTATGGAAATAGGCGGGGAACTTAAAATTACGGCTGATGCCAGGTCTGCGAGGTATAAAAAGGAGCTTCAGTCGGGCATCATTAGTGCCGGGCAACCGATGTTGGCATTAACTTCCGATTCGGGTATTGACGGAACCACTTCGGCTACGGCAAAATACTACGCAGGCAGGGGGCTTACCGATATTGTCATCAATGGGAAGAAGGTAGATGTTACCCATTTACACATAAAAGAATGGCTTAATGCCATTCGCCATGGAACCCCGGTAAGTTGTGGTATAGAAGTTAGTTTTCAGGAAGCCATTACAGTTATTATGAGTACAGTCTCATACCGGGAAAAGCGCAAGGTAACCTGGGATGCCCGCAGCAGAAAGATTGTTTAGTTGTCGGGGAAAAAGTCAACCACCCGGATTGTACATTAATTCAACCAAATTTAGTGCCGGATATCTATGTTAAAGCTAAGAAATATTTTCAAATCGGTAGGGCCGGGGTTTATCATGGCTGCTGTTGTATTGGGGCCGGGCAGCATTACCACCTCATCCAAGATAGGGGCTACCAGTGGCTATGCTTTTTTATGGGTAATAGTAATTGGCGCTATCTCTATGGCTGTTTATGCCAATATGAGCACCCGTTTCGGCCTGTCGCATACCCGGTCAATACTTCGGGTAATAGCAGAAGAATATGGGAAAGGTTTCTCTGCTGTTATTGGCATAGCTTCTTTTCTGGCTGCCCTTAGTTTTCAGTTCGGCAATAACCTGGGCGTAGGTATGGGCATGGAAACCCTTACGGGAATAGACGCAAAGGTTTGGCCGCTGGTATTTACGCCCGGGGCAATCGTATTGATTTTCTTTGCCAAAAACCTTTATAAAACATTGGAAAAACTCATGATGGTTATGGTCATGCTGATGATTATGGCGTTTATGGTAAACTTGCTTTTTATTAAGCCGGATATAACGGCTGCTATGGCCGGGTTTGTGCCCGGCAGCGGTTTTATGGCGAGCTTTGATGAAGTTACGGCCCTGGTAGGGACCACTTTCGTGCTCCATTGTGCCCTGTATCAGGCTTATCTGGTGCAAAACAAGGGTTGCACAATAATTGATAAGGAAAGAAGTATCAACGACTCCAACCTGGGGGTGTTTATGTTGGCATTTATTTCTTTGTTGGTTATTATAACAGCAGCCGCCACCTTAAAGCCGTTGGGGATAACCATTAATTCAGCGGCAGATATGGCCATTCAGTTGGAAATCCTTCTGGGTAGTTACGCTAAATATGTGTTTGCCCTGGGTTTTATCGCAGCGGCCTTTTCATCCTTACTGGTAAACTCGGTTATCGGGGGAGGATTGCTGGCCGATGCTCTGGGCATGGGTAGGTCTATGGAAGAGAAAACACCCAAGCTTTTTACTACCGCTATTTTGCTGGCCGGTATGCTGGTGGCCTTGTATGTAAGTGGTAATGGGAACCCCGTATATGCTTTGATTATGGCGCAGGCTTCGTCAATGCTGGCCGTACCGCTTATTGCTATAGGCCTGTTGCTTGTAGTAAACAACAAAAAGATCATGGCCGGGGAAATCAATACCATAAGGCAGAATATTCTGGCTTTTATAGGGCTGGCATTAATATGTGCACTCCTTTATATTATGTACAGCAGGCTTATCGGTTACCTGTCTTCACTCTAACCCGAAAAATTCATATGAATTTTTCGCCCGCAGGGCTAATGACCTGATGTAATTAGCTGATAAACAACCGATTGACGGTTGATTTATATCATTATTCATGATTTTCATGATATCTCTCCCAATAACTTTGTTTTTTCAGCAAAAGTACTTGGCCCGCTTATTTGTTTGCAGCTTTGCTGCGGTAGGAATAATCCGGGTTAACTGCTTTGAATTAAGGGTGCACTTTGTCAATTTTACGGGGAATGAGTAAAATAACCATAAAAGAAATTGCCAGGCTGGCCGGGGTGTCGGTGGGCACGGTTGACCGGGTACTGCATAACCGCGGCAGTGTGGCTCCGCAAACAAAGGAGTTAATTCTAAGTATAGCCAGAAAAAACAACTACTCTACCAATATTTTCGCCCGTAGCCTGAAATTAAACAAGACCTATAACCTGGCCGTACTGTTGCCCAACGACAACGAATACTGGCGTAGCCTGGCCGGTGGTATAGGCCGCAAGGAAGCAGAATATGAGCAGTTAGGGCTTCGGTTAGATTATTTTACGTTTAACAGACAGGATAAAGGCTCCTTTCTTGCCAGTGCCACCAAGGCTATTGCGGCTAAACCCAGTGGCCTGATATTGGCGCCATTGTTACGCGAGGCGTCATGGCAGATATGCCGGCAACTTCGTGAGCATGGTATCCCGTTTGTTTTTGTAGATTCAAACCTGCCGGAGGCCGGGCCGCTTGCCTTTATCGGGCAGGATACGTTTAAGGGGGGGTACCTGGCCGCTAAGTTGCTGAACTTTGGCTTTCCCCACGGGCATGACTCTTTTATTGTCACATTTAAGGAGTTTGACAGCTTTAACAAAACGATTAACGAAAGAATAGAGGGCTTCCGGGCCTTTTACCGGGACCATGATTTCCCCGAAAGCCTTGTTACCGAAATAAGCGCCAGCCCGGATGTGCGTGAGTTGACAGGTCTTTTCAAACGCCAGGGCCCCGTGCATTTTTTTCTGCCCAACTCAAGGGCACATCAAGTGATTGACCGCCTGGCCCCGGCTATAGAGCGTTACCGTTACAGAGTGGTGGGCTTTGATTTGATTACTCCCAACAAGGCCTGCTTGCACCAGGGGCTGCTCGATTTTATTATCGATCAGAACCCGGCCCTGCAAGGCGAGCTGAGTGTTCAGGCATTTTATCATCATTTTATCACACGGGATAAAATAGAACCGCAGCAGCAAATCCAGCTTACCATTTATACCAAAGAAAATCTAATACCCTGATCTCCCATCCCGGTGGGTTGCTGCCAACCAACCTATCCCGTTGTTTTTAAACCGCCCGATAGCGCATTGTTGAGTAGCATAAGTTTGGTCAAAATCTTGTCGGCTTTGGCCGGATTTTCAAGCTTGGCCGCCCGCCATTGCCCGATGTATTTTACATGCAGTTTATGCAGGGTTTTCAATTTGCTTTCCCGGATTTTCAGATTATTGTATTGTCCGGCCCTCCTTACACTGATGCACCCGCCCAGCAATTCGTCAATAAGGGTTATGCCATGTTTGTAGTCACGCAGAATTTCTTTGAGGAAGTGGGCCCTTATTCGCTTGTCGGTTACCAGCCCGGCATACATTTTCATGATTTCGGGGTTGGCAATAATTAAATTTGTTTCGGTCTGTATTAAAAAGTATTTGAGGAAAGCCCACTTTTCGGCATTGTGCCGTAGCTGGTGGAATTGCGTGCCATGGTGCTTCTTAAGCTCTGCAAGGGCACTTCCCACACCATACCAACCGGTGAGGGCAAAACGGGATAAGCTCCAGCTAAACACCCAGGGGATGGCCCTTAAGTCCTGTAGTGTTCGCTTGCCGGTCCTGCGGGCCGGGCGCGAACCGATTTTGCTCTCTTCCAAAATATCAATAGGAGTAGCCTGGCTGTAAAATCCGGGGAAATCAGGGTGTCCTGTTAATTCTTTGTAATAATACATGGAGCGGTTGGCCAGCCATTCCATCGTACTGTAAGGCAAGCCGGTAACGGGCTGGCGCCTGCTCTGCATGATGTGCCGGGCTACACCGGATGCCAGCATTTCCATATTATAGGTGCCTGTAAGCAAATTGCCAAATTGCTGGGCAATAGACTCTCCCTGAACGGTTAGTTTTATTTTACTGCCAATGGTGCCCGCAGGCATGCTTTCAATAAAACGGTGGTATTTACCCCCCCCGCGGCTAATAGTGCCACCCCGGCCATGAAAAAACAAGATATCAACATGGTGTTTCCGGCCAACCTCAACCAAAGCGTTTTCCACTTTATACAGGTTCCATTTACTGGCCAATACCCCTCCATCTTTGTTGCTATCGCTATAACCCACCATCACCTCCTGCGTATAGGCTACATGAGGCAAGCGTTTTTTGGTGAGCGGGAAATGCAAAAACCGGTCTAAGGTTTCCCGGCCTTTCGCCAGGTCTTCGATGGTTTCCAAAAGGGGTACCACCCTTATGCCGGTACGTAAAAGCTGGGTTTCGCGCATCAGCAGATAAACGGCCAGCAAATCGCTCAGGCTGCGGGTCATGCTGACAATTATCGAGCCAATACCTGCCTCACCGTACAGGCTGATGTGGTCTCTTATCACCCGGAAACACGCCAGTACATTATCCGCTTCTACCCCATATGATATACTAATGTCGGTGAACGGAGACGGGTTTCTCAGCTCTTCGCGAAAAAACCTGACCCGCTCTTCCTCGTTCCAATTCAGGAAGCCGGTTTCGGGATAGCCCGATTTCTTCAGTAGTTGGTCAAGGGCTTTTTCAAAATAGGCGCTGTTCTGGCGGATATCTAATTTGGCCAGGTGAAAGCCGAAACATTGCAGATGTCGCTCCAATGGAAAAACCAATTCCTCGGCTATATTGTAAGCGCCAATGCTGATCAGACTTTCCCGCATGAGCTTTAAATCGGCCTGCAACTCTTTAGCCGAGCGGTAACCATTGTTCAGGTTCGGCCCCTTCCGGACAATAGTTTGATCGGTCTTTACTACCATTAAGTTAACCAATTGGCGCCAGGGTTCGCAGGGGTTGCGTTTTATAGCTTTCAGGCCTATTTCGCCCAGGGGCCCGGCCAGTTCGTCAATTTTGCGCAGGAGTTTACGGGGGCAGGTGTTTAGCCTGGCCGACAAGGAGGCTTTGGCGCCCAGTTGTGCCAGCTTGTCCCGGACAAGGGTCAGGGCCTCCTGGCGGTGGGCCATCAGGGTCTCACGGGTAAACTCTGCCGTTACCAAGGGGTGGCCGTCACGGTCGCCACCTACCCAACTGCCGAAACCGTATTGCGGGTACTCTTCGGCCTGCCTGAGATATTCGGGGTTAAAGCCTGCGGCCAGCCAGGCAGAACGAAGTTTCAGGTCGGCAGTTTCCACCATTACGGGAAAAACTTTCCTCAGGTAGTACAGCACATTGTCGCGCTCCAGGGCCAGGCCGGGCTTTTCAAATTGTACCTCACCGGTGCGCCACCACCGCTCCAGGATATGGATAATTTTTTTTCGGATAATCTTTTTTTCCAGGTCGGAGTAAGAAGAGTTTTCGTTTTTTACCAGCAACAGGTATAGCTCCCGGTGCAGCTCTATAACGGTCACTCTCTTGGTTTCGGTAGGGTGGGCCGTCAACACCGGCACAATTTCCATGGAGGCGATCACCTCGGCCATTTTTTCCTGGGCGATCTTATTCTTTGCCTGTTTTTTAAAGGTTTCGCCCCATGATCCCCGAACGGCCTGCATCCCCTGGCGGTCTTCCAGTTTTCTGCGAAACTGGTTGGCGGCATTTTCTTCAATTAAGTTTATCAATTGAAAATAAATCCCGATCGATTGCACAAGTGTATTGTCCGGCAGTGTTGCTTTACTTGTTTCTGCCGGCACTTTTTCTGCCCCTATGATATTGATAACACTGCTTTCGTTGATCTGCGACAGCATTTCCGCGTAGCAAGACAAGATAAAGTTTTTGTCGTTTACGATTTTGTCGAACCCTTGTGCTTCAATGTTGCTTCTCATATTATTGCTTTTTCTTTCCGGTAGGTAACGAGGGTGTATGCTGGCCTGGGGCCGTTTGGCTTTCAGTCAACTTTATCTGTGCTATTTTTACGGTTCGGGGCCTGCAAATATTGATGGCAGGCCCGGGCGGCACCGCGCCCTTCGTTAATTGCCCATACCACCAGGCTTTGGCCCCTGCGGCAGTCGCCAGCAGCAAATACACCTGGCTGGTTGGTGGCATAATTGCCATACGTGGCTTTGATGTGGCCTTGCCGGGATAGCGCAATGCCGGCTAGTTGCAGCATTTGCGGTTCGGGGCCGGTAAAGCCCATGGCCAGCAACACCATATCAGCCTCCAGGGTAGCCCCGGTATCCGGTAGGGCTGCAGGCACGGGGTGTCCGTTTTTCTTTAGCCATTTTACCTTTGTGGTTACCAGGCCGGTAAGCCGGCCATTGTTACCCAGAAACTTCCTGGTCATTACCTCGTACAGGCGCGGGTCGCGGCCAAACCGGGCCGCGGCCTCCTGCTGGCCATAATCGGCCTTGTAGAGGCGCGGGTATTCCGGCCAGGGGTTATCGGCTGCCCGCGTTACCGGTGGTTTGGGCATGATTTCCAATTGCAACACGGCAGCGCACTGTTGGCGCAACACGGTGGCCACGCAGTCGGTGCCGGTATCACCCCCCCCGATTACCACGACCTTTTTGCCTTTGGCGTTAAGGCAACTGCCGGCTGTTGCCTGTGGGGTTAGCAAGTCTTTGGTGCTGCGGGTGAGCAGTTCCATAGCAAAGTGAATACCTTTTAGTTCCCGGCCGGGCACAGCTAAATCCCGGGGCACGGTGGCGCCAGTGGCCAGAATCAGGGCATCGTATTGCTGCTGCAACTCTTGCAAGGAGATGTGCCGGCCAACTTCCGTATTGGTTTTAAAGGTTACACCTTCGGTCTCCATCAACTTCAGCCTGCGATCCACTACCTGGCGTTTATCTAATTTCATATTGGGTATGCCGTACATGAGCAGCCCTCCCGGGCGGTCGTCCCGCTCGAACACCGTTACCGAGTGCCCGTACTGGTTCAATTCATCGGCAGCCGCCAGGCCGGCTGGCCCTGAGCCGACTATCGCTATTTTCCTGCCGGTACGCTGGCCGGGGATTCGCGGCTTTACCCAACCTTGCGCAAAGGCCTGCTCGATAATGGCATATTCGTGGTGTTTAATGGTAACGGGCGGCTCATTTATGCCCAGCACGCAGGCCCCTTCACAAGGGGCGGGGCATACCCGGCCGGTAAACTCCGGAAAATTATTGGTTTTTAACAGTAGTTTAAAGGCTTGCTGCCAGTGCCCTTTGTATAACATGTCGTTCCATTCGGGAATCAAATTATATACCGGGCAGCCTGAAGTGCCGGCTGGCAGAACATTCCCGCCCTGGCAAAAAGGTACCCCGCAGTCCATGCACCGTGCTGCCTGGTTGCGGATAGCCGGGGCCGGCATTTTTCCGGCAAATTCATGCCAGTGGCCGAGGCGTTTTGCAGGGGCTTCGTTTTTGGCCTCTTGCCGCTTTATTTCCAGAAATCCTGTTGGTTTTCCCATGGCCGATACTTGTTAGGTTTGTGATAAGGGTTGTTTTTTCAGCGGGTTGCCCGCGGCTTTCAGGGCTGCTTTATAGTCGCGCGGCATTATTTTAAAAAACCGCTGTGCTTCCCGGGGCCAGTTGGCCAGCAATTGCTTCCCCTTTGCCGACCGGGTAGCGGCCACATGTTCTTCTATCAGGGCTTTAACCCTGCTACAACTGTCCTGGCTTAAGGGTTCTATGTCTGCTGTTTCGGTGTTTACCCTGGCCAGTTGCTGCGGGGTGTTGCCATAGATAAAAGCTTCTCCGCCACTCATGCCGGCTGCGAAATTGCGGCCGATTTTGCCCAAAATAACCACCTCGCCCCCGGTCATATATTCGCAGCCATGGTCGCCCACGCCCTCCACCACCGCCCGGGCACCTGAATTGCGCACGGCAAAGCGTTCTCCGGCCAGGCCGCATACAAACAGCTTGCCCGCAGTGGCGCCATACAAAGCCACGTTACCGATAATCTGGTTTTCGGCCGCTACAAAGGGGGCTTCTGACGGGGGGTAAACGGCCACTTTGGCCCCGGAAAGGCCTTTGCCTACGTAATCGTTGGCCTCTCCTTCTATGGTTAGTGTTAGCCCCTTAGTGGCGAAGGCGGCAAAACTTTGCCCGGCCGGCCCGGTAAAAGAAAACCGGATGGTATCTTCCGGCAGGCCGTTGCTGCGGTACTTTTTTGAAATTTCATTGGCGAGCAGAGTGCCTACCGAGCGGTTGGTATTGTTTATTTTGAAAGTGGCGCTCACCTTTTTGCCACTTTTCAGGGCGGGGGATGCCTGCTTGAGCAACTGCCAGTCAAGGGCTTGCGCCAATTTGGTTTGCTGTTCGCGTTGTTTATAGGGGCCGTCTTCGGCACTTACCTCGGGCTTATACAAAATGGCCGAAAAGTCGAGACAGGCAAATTCAGGTTGGCTGGTTCTTTCAGACAAAACCAGCTTGTCCACCCGGCCTACCATTTCGTTTACCGTTTTAAACCCCAATTCGGCCATAATTTCGCGCAAGTCACGGGCCAGGAACATGAAATAGTTAACCAGGTAGTCGGGGTTTCCGGAAAATCTCTGGCGCAAACCTTTGTTTTGGGTGGCAATGCCTACCGGGCAGGTATTCAGGTGGCATTTGCGCATCATCACACACCCCAGTGTTACCAGCACTGCGGTGGCTATGCTCCATTCTTCGGCCCCCAGCAGGGTGGCCACGGCCAAATCTTTACCGGTGCGCATCTGCCCGTCTGCCTGTACCGTGATGCGGTTGCGCAGTTTGTTCCTGAGCAGGGTTTGGTGTACTTCGGCCACTCCGAGTTCCCAGGGCAATCCGGCATGCCGCACAGAGCCCAGTGGCGAGGCCCCGGTGCCCCCGTCATGGCCGGAAATAAGCACGGCATCGGCTTTGGCCTTGGCCACGCCCGAGGCAATGGTGCCTACGCCCGCCTCAGAGACCAGTTTTACATTAATCCGGGCTTGCCGGTTGGCCAGTTTCAGGTCGTATATCAGTTGGGCCAGGTCTTCAATGCTGTAAATATCGTGATGAGGAGGGGGTGAAATGAGCCCTACCCCCGGGGTGGAGTGCCGTACCCGGGCAATCCATTCATCTACTTTGTGTCCGGGCAACTGCCCGCCTTCCCCGGGCTTGGCCCCCTGGGCCATTTTTATTTGTATTTCATCGGCCTGGGCCAGGTAATAGCTGGTAACGCCAAACCGGCCCGAAGCGATTTGTTTGATAGCCGAACGCTCGCTGTCGCCATTGGGTTTGGGTGTGTACCGCGCTTCATCCTCTCCGCCTTCACCACTGTTCGATTTGGCCCCCAGACGGTTCATGGCAACAGCAATGGCGCTGTGGGCCTCGTACGACAGTGAACCGAACGACATGGCACCGGTAGAGAACCTTGATAAAATGTTCTCTGCCGGTTCAACCTCTTCCAGGGGTATGGGCTGCTGCTGCCGGAAGTGCAGCAGGCTCCTAAGGGTAATGGGGTTGGGCGCTTGCCTGTTTACTTTGCGGGCAAACTCCTGGTAAAGGGCGTAGTTGTTGTTGCGGGTGGCCTGTTGTAACAAGCGGATGGTTTCGGGCGTAAACAAGTGGGCTTCGCCCTGTTGCTTCCATTGATAAAGGCCCCCTTCGGCAAGCACCCGGAACCGGGAGGTTGCCGGTGCGAACGCCTTTTGGTGTTGGGCCTCCTGTTGGGCAAATATCTCCTTAAAGCCCCATCCTTCAATACGCGATACGGATTTGGCAAAGCATTTGTCAACCACCTGGCGGTTTAAGCCGATGATTTCGAATATTTGTGCCCCATGATAAGATTGCAGGGTAGAGATGCCCATTTTTGAAAAAACCTTAAGCAACCCTTGGCCGATAGCCTGTAGGTAATTTTGGTAAGCTTGCTTGCGGGTAAGCGCATTTAGGAACATCCCTTGCTTATACAGTTGGTCAATGCTGGCGAAAACCAGATACGGGCAAATGGCATTGGCGCCATAGCCGATTAAGGTAGCAAAATGGTGGCTTTCGCGTACATCGCCTGCGGCCACCACCAACGAAGCAGAGGCGCGCAGCGATTGGCGGATAAGGTGGTGGTGTACTAAGCCCAGGGCCAATAGCGAAGGCAGGGGTATAAGCTTTTCCGAGATATTTTCATCGCTTAAAATAATAAGGGTATGGCCGGTGAGTACGGCTGTTTCGGCCTGCATACTTATTTCGGTTAGCACCTCCTCAAATGGCCGGCCTTTGCTATAGGTGGTATAAATTACCCGGGCTTTTAAACCGGGCCGGTCAATTTGTTTAAGGGTATTGAGCCCGGCAGGTGTCAGCACGGGTTGCTCCAGATGAATCTGCCGGCAATGCTCCGGGGTGGCCGCCAGGATGTTTGGGTTTTTGCCCAGGGCGGAACTCAACGACATAACCATTTTTTCGCGGATGGGGTCGATGGGGGGATTGCTTACCTGGGCAAATTGTTGTTTGAAAAAATTTGCCAGGTGTTGGTATTGTTTTGATAAAGGGGCCAGGGGTATATCTGCCCCCATGGAACCGATGGGCTCCTTGGCCTCATTGACCATGGGAACAATAATGGTTTTCAGGTCTTCGCGGGTATAACCAAAGGCCAATTGCCGGGTCTCCAACGCGTGGCCGCCAATATTTTCTTTATGTCGTGTGCCTGGGATTTTGCCGCTGCTGATCAGGGCATTCAGGCTGATTTTTTCTTTTTTCAGCCATTTGCGGTAAGGATGTTGGGCAGCCAGTTCTTTTTTTATTTGGTCACCGGAAACTATTTCCCCACGTTGCATATCTACCACAAACATTTTTCCTGGTTGCAGGCGGCCTTTTTTTATTATTATTTTCTCTTCTATGGGTAGCACGCCTGCTTCCGAGGCCATCACTACCCGGTCGTCTTTGGTGACCAGATAGCGCGATGGCCGCAGGCCGTTCCTGTCCAGGGTAGCGCCAACGATTTGGCCATCGGTAAAAGACACGGACGCAGGGCCATCCCAGGGTTCCATCAAAGCGGCATGGTATTCATAAAAGGCTTTGCTGTCGGGGGGCATCTCCTTGTTGCCTTCCCAGGCCTCCGGTATTACCATCATAATGGCATGCGGCAGCGAACGCCCGGCCAGTGTCAGCATCTCTATAATACTGTCCAGGTTAGCCGAATCAGAATGTGTTTTATCGCAAATGGGCAGCAGCAGCTTAAATTCTTCCGGGCTAAAAAGCTTACTTTCGAACAACTGTTGTTTGCTTATCATCCGGTTTACATTGCCCCTGATGGTGTTGATCTCGCCATTGTGGGCAATATAGCGAAAGGGCTGGGCCAGTTTCCATTTGGGTACGGTGTTGGTAGAAAACCGCGAGTGCACCAGCGCCAGGGCCGAAGCGAACGAGGGGTGTTGCAAGTCGGGGAAATAATCCCTGATTTGGCCGGCTTGCAACATGCCTTTATAAACCAGGGTTTTATACGACAACGATAGCCAGTAAAATTCATAGTCATTGCCGGGCACCCCGGTGGCCGACCGGCCTACGGAGTGGGTGGTTAGTTTACGCAGCACAAAAAGTTTGCGTTCCAGTTGTTCGGGGGTGGCGTTACGATCTTTCAGGCAGACAAAAATTTGCTCCAGGGGCAACTCGGATTCCCGGGCCTGCCGGCCAATCCCCCTGTTATCCACCGGCACCTTACGGTACCCAAGAAGCTCAAACCCCAGTTGCTCCAAATGAAGCCTGATGCGTGCCTTGGTCGCCTGTACTACTTCCGGGTCGGTATTGAAAAACATGGCCCCAACCCCGTATTGGCCGTATGCCGGCAGCTCAAAACCCAGGCGGGCACATTCGCCCTGTAAAAACGCGTGGGGTGTTTGCACCAGGATACCCGCCCCGTCACCCGACAGGGTGTCGTAGCCTTCGCCCCCACGGTGCTCCATGTTGGCCAGCATCACCAGGCCGTCTTCGACAATTTGATGGCTTTTTTTTCCTTTAATATGCGCTACAAACCCTATTCCGCAGGCATCGCGTTCCAGTTGTGGGGTGTATAATGATTTTCTTGTCATCATTTTTCTGGTTACCGATTACTTCCCGGCCTGATCACCGGGGCTCTTTCTATTGCTAAACATGGCCTGGCACTGTGGTGCGGAGAATCCTTGCCGGGTGCTGGCCCAGGGGCGGCACCTAGGGGGATAACGGCCCGCTAAGCTTGTGGATGAGGGCAAGTGTGCTGTTAACTTTTTGTGCTATCTCCCGATAGTTGTAATGGCCGTCAGCATCTTTTACAAATAGCCTGGAACCCATACCCACACAATGCACCCCGGCCCTGAACCAACCTTGCAGGTTTTCTTCGGTAGGTTCAACGCCTCCGGTAGGCATAATGCTTGTCCATGGGGAAGGGCCTTTTATGGCGGCTACAAAAGACGGCCCGCCTACTTGCAAACCGGGAAAAATTTTAACTACTTCAGCGCCTAATTCTTCCGCATAGGATATTTCGGTAAGTGAGCCGCAGCCTGGCGACCAGGCAATTTTCCTGCGGTTGCATACCCGGGCCATGTCCGGGTTGAGGATGGGCGAGACAATAAAATTGGCCCCCTCCTGGATGTACAGGGAAGTGGTGCCGGCATCTGTTACCGAGCCCACGCCCAGGATCATTTCGGGGGTGTGCTCAAGGGCATATTTATTGAGCTGGCGAAAAACCTCGTGGGCAAAATCGCCCCGGTTGGTAAACTCAAAAACCCGGGCCCCGCCATCGTAGCAGGCTTGTAGTATTTTTTGGCAGACCTCTGCATCCCGGTGATAGAAAACGGGAACCAGCCCGGTTTCTTTCATTTTGAGGACGACTTCTATGCGTGTGAACCTTGCCATATGTATATTTGGTTTGTTAGTGTTTATCTGACTACCCTGCCTGAGGCATCCCCGCCCATAAGTTTTTCCACTTCATCTACAGTCACCAGGTTGGCATCGCCTTTGATGGTATGCTTGAGACATGAGGCCGCCACGGCAAAATCCAGAGCCTGTTGGTCGTTGTTGGGGTATTTCAGCAGGCCGTAAATCAATCCGCCCATAAAGGCATCTCCTCCGCCAACCCGGTCAACAATGTGGGTAATTTGATATTGGGCAGACTCGTAAAGCTTTTTGCCATCGTACAGAACCCCGGCCCAGGTATTATGCGAGGCCGATAGGGAACCCCTTAAGGTGGTGATTACCTTTTTGGCCCGCGGAAATTTTTTCATCATTTGCCGGCAAACCGACAAAAAAGCTGCCGCTTCTACCTGATGGCCCTGGGTGGTCACATCCAGCCCTGCCGGCTTAATGCCGAAATGCTTTTCGGCATCCTCTTCATTGCCCAGGATAATATCGCAATAAGAGGTAAGCTGCGTCATTATGCTTTCGGAACTGACACCGTATTGCCACAGCTTGGCCCGGTAGTTCAAATCGGTTGAAACGGTGAGCCCCAGCTTTGAAGCTACCTGTACGGCCTCTAAGCACGCATCGGCTGCCCCCTGTGATATGGCCGGGGTAATGCCCGTCCAGTGAAACCAGCCGGCCCCCTCAAACACCCTGGGCCAGTCAATCATTCCCGGTTCGATTTCGGCCATAGCCGAATGTGCCCGGTCATAGGTTACCTTGCTGCCCCTGCTTACCGCTCCGGTTTCCAGGAAATAAATTCCCAGTCGCTGGCCGCCATAGATAATATGGGTGGTATTAACCCCTCTTTTGCGTAACTCCAGTAATGCGCATTCACCGATATCGTTGCGGGGCAGCCGGGTAACAAAATCTACCGGCACTCCGTAGTTGGCCAGCGATACCGCAACATTGGACTCGCCCCCGCCATAAACCACCTCAAACGAAGTGGCTTGCGAAAACCTGAGATGCCCGGGAGGGGCCAACCTTAGCATTATTTCCCCGAATGTAACTACTTTTTTCATGAACCGATTACTTACTGATACGTCTGAAAATTGTCTTTTTAACTTGCGTGTACGTTAACGCTATTTTGTAAAGGTAAGGAATAACATGAAAAGACAAAAGCCTCTTGTGATATTATTGCCGAAAAATGAAGTTACCCTGCCATAAGGAACGGGTATGCCGGCAGGTGAAAAGTAATTTTTTATGGAAGAGCTTTCTTTCCTCTACTGGCCGTGGGTGCTGTCAACCCGCATGACCGGCAAGTGCCCTGGCCTGGGGGTGGCCTGAAAAAATTTGCCCGCGGGTTTTTATTATTCGGGTAATATTGTAGTTTTGACACTAATGTTAACGTACACGCAAATAGTTTTGGCCATTTATGGCGGTTTGGTTGAAGTTTTGGCTATTTGCTGATCTTAAGGAACAGCGGGGCGCTTCTTACCGGTACGTACCTGGTTGCCAAGTAGTGGATATCGGCCAAAACAACCATTATGAAACCAACACGATTAACCCGGACTATTCACGGAAATCGTCAATAATGATGTAAATTAACTGTCAAACAACTGTTTTCCGGTTAATTACATCAGGGTCAATGTAATCATTAAACACACTCCCGTGTGCAGAAGCACTACGGTGCGCAGGCACCTGACGGGTGAAGCCTAACAGAGTAGTTCATGAACACCTTATAAAATCAGACAACCTGAATAAAATAAATTATAAACAGATGAAAACATTTTTAGGGGCCGATTTTCTGTTAACCAATAAGGTAGCCCAAGAGCTCTACTTTAACCACGCTCAAAAGATGCCGGTTATCGACTACCACAACCATCTGTCGCCCCGGCAAATAGCCGGGGATACGCAATTTGCCAACATGACCGAAGCCTGGTTGGAAGGCGACCATTATAAGTGGCGGGCCATGCGGGCCAACGGTATTGATGAAAGGTATATTACCGGCCGGGCGGCAGCCAAAGACAAGTTTTTGAAATGGGGTGAAACAGTACCCAAAACCCTGCGCAACCCGTTGTATCATTGGAGCCACCTGGAACTTCAACGTTATTTCGGCATTACTAAGTTGTTAGGCCCGGATACCGCCAGCGACATTTATCATTTCACTACGGAAGCACTGCAAACCCCGGAATTCAGTTGCCGGGGGCTGCTAAGCAAGATGCAGGTAAAGTTGCTGTGCACCACCGATGACCCTGTGGATGACCTGCTTTATCACCGGCAAATAGCCGGGTCAGACTTTACGGTAAAGGTATTGCCTACTTTCCGGCCCGATAAGGCGCTGGGGGTAGATAACCCTACGGCATACCAGGCCTACCTGAATACCCTTGAAGAAAGTGCCGGCTTGTCTATTAATACCCTGGATAACCTGCTGGAGGCACTACAGCAGCGGGTAAACTTTTTTGCCAACCACGGTTGCCGTATAGCAGACCTGGGGTTTACTACGCTCCCGCAGCCTGCTGTCACCGGTATCGGGGCCAGCTTTAAAAAGGTAAGGGCAGGCAAGAAGTTGGCGGCCTCCGAGGCGGAACAACTGCAAGGCTATATTTTGCTGGAACTGGGTAAAATGTACCATGCCAAAGGATGGGTCCAACAATTTCATTTGGGGGCGCTGCGCAACAACAATACACGCGGCTATAAGCGGCTTGGGCCCGATGCCGGCTATGATTCTATCGGTGATTTTAGCCATGCCATTCCTTTGGCTAAGCTTTTGGATACCCTGGATAGTACCAACCAATTGGCTAAAACCATTTTGTACAACCTCAACCCACGCGATAACGACTTGTTTGCCACAATGGCCGGCAACTTCAACGATGGTAGCACCATCGGAAAAATACAATTCGGCACCGGCTGGTGGTTCCTGGATCAGAAAACCGGCATGGAAAATCAAATGAACTCCCTCTCCAACATGGGCTTACTTAGCCTGTTTATCGGTATGCTTACCGATTCGCGCAGCTTTTTGTCTTTCCCAAGGCACGAGTATTTCAGGCGCATATTGTGTAACTTATTGGGCACAGACGTAGTAAACGGAGAGCTGCCTTACGATATGAAACTGCTGGGCACCCTGGTGGAAAATATCTGCTACTATAACGCCAAAAATTATTTTGCCTTTGATTTGAATGAAGCATGCGGGAATTAAACAGAAAAACCATAACCACCGACAGCCTGCCGGTTAGGATATTGCAATTCGGGGAGGGTAATTTTCTCCGGGCTTTTGCCGATTATATGATTGACCGGATGAATGCCGACTGCCATTACTGTAGTGGTGTGGCAGTGGTACAACCCATAGAACGGGGAACGGTTGGGTTGTTGCAAAAGCAAGACAGTTTATATCACCATATTGCCCGTGGTCTGGTAAGGGGTAAGCCGGTAAGCCATATCCGCCTGATTAGCTGTGTTCAACAATCACTTAACCCGTTTACCGATAAAGCGGCCTACGAGGCGCTGGCCCTTTTGCCCGAATTGAAAATAGTGATTTCCAATACTACCGAAGCCGGTATTGCTTTTGCCGAAGACGACAAGCCTGCCCGGGGCTCGTTGGCCGGCACCTTCCCGGGCAAGGTAGCCCAACTGCTATGGCGCAGGTTTAAGCATTTTAACGGTGCCGAAGACAAGGGACTGTGCTTTCTGCCCGTGGAATTGATTGAGAAGAACGGAGATAAGCTCAGAGAAACAATTTTGGCCTATGCCGGACTATGGCAATTAGGGCAGGGGTTTGTTAATTGGGTACGGAAGGCCAATTTTTTTGCCAATACGCTGGTTGACCGGATTGTGCCCGGCTACCCCGGACAGGAGGCGGACGAAATCTGCCGGGACCTGGGCTACCACGATGGACTCCTGGTGGCTTCCGAAACCTTTCATTTGTGGGTGATTGAAGGGGGGCAAGAAATCAAAGAGGCTTTTCCGGCACATAAGTGCGGCCTGAATGTAATTTATACCGATGACCTGGCCCCGTACCGTACGCGCAAGGTGCGGATACTCAACGGGGCGCACACTTGTATGGTGCCCATCGGCTTGCTTAATGGGGTGGAAACCGTGCGGCAATGTGTGGAAGACGAATACCTGGGCGGCTTTGTCCGCAAAGTAATTTTTGACGAAATTTTACCAACGATAGACTTGCCCAAAGCCGATCGGGAAGCCTATGCCGAGGAAGTACTGGAGCGCTTTAAAAACCCTTTTATACACCATCAATTGACCTCCATCGCCCTCAATTCCGTAGCAAAGTTCAAGGTACGGGTACTCCCTTCTTTGCTGGACTACTACTACGCCCGGCAAAAACTACCCAAAGGGTTGGTGCTGGCTTTTACCTGCCTTATCAAGCTGTACCTGACAAGTACTTTTACCATTCAGGACAGCGAGGAGGTGGAAGTGTTTTTCAGGAATTTGCGTGCCGCCCGTAAGGGCACAAATGAAACCGTGCGGGAAGTGCTGGCCAGGCACAGCTTCTGGGGTACCGATTTAAATTCGGTGCCCGGCCTTGCCGAACTGATTACCGCTCAAATGGGGCGCTTAAACTATAATCACAAAATTACCGGTTTTATGACCGATAAAGCATGAACAAAGCAATTACCATAGACCCGGCCGATAACCTGGCGGTGGCCTTGACCGACCTGACGGCCGGTGAGCAGGTGTCTGTTGGCCGGGCAGGCATAACCCTGCGGGAAGACATTCGGGCCAAGCATAAATTTGCCCTGCGAGACCTTGCCCCCGGAGATGAGATGTATATGTACGGGTTGGTAGTGGGCACGGCCAGAAGGGTCATCCAAAAAGGTACGGCTATTACGGTACATAACACGGCCCATAAGGCCAGTATGTTTACTGCCAGGAACACCGGAAAAATTAGCTGGGCACCCCCCGATGTGGGCCGGTTCGGGCCCCGTACCTTTAACGGTTACCACCGTAAAGATGGCCAGGTGGGCACCGCCAACTACTGGCTGGTGATGCCCCTGGTGTTTTGTCAGAACCATAATGTGCTAACGATGAAAAAGGCTTTTGAAAAAGCCCTGGGCTATGAGAAAGCCAGCCCTTATGAAACGCTGGCCGAAACCCTGGTGGCCCAATATAAAACCGGGCCGGATGGGGCTGGCGTGCAACAGGGTGCCAGGGCTGCCGGGAGCCCTGTTTTTACCAATGTAAAGATCAAATTTATTACCCACGAGGCTGGCTGCGGGGGCACCCGCCAGGATAGCGATACCTTATGCCGCTTGCTGGCCGGCTATCTGAAAAACCCGAACGTTGCCGGGGCTACGGTCTTTAGTCTGGGGTGCCAGAATGCGGAGGTAGAAATATTGCAGAAAGCCATACAATCGATAGACGGGCAGTTTGACAAGCCGCTTTTGATTTTCGATCAGCAGGAGACAGGTGCCCGCAGTGCCCTGCTGGAGCAGGCTATAAAGGCCACCTTCAAAGGAATGGTGGAGGCCGATAAGCTCAGGCGGCAGCCGGCCCCGCTGTCGAAACTAACCATCGGCCTGGAGTGTGGCGCCTCTGATGGCTTTTCGGGGATTTCGGCCAACCCTGCCCTCGGCTACGTTTCCGATCTGGTTACGGCCCTGGGCGGCAAGGTGATCCTGGCTGAGTTTCCCGAACTGTGTGGGGTTGAGCAGGAACTGCTTGACCGGATTGCCTGTACGGCCCATGCGGATAAATTCATCGGGCTTATGCGGGCTTATGCCGAAAGGGCCCGGGAAGCGGGGTCGGGGTTTGACATGAACCCCTCACCGGGCAATATCAAAGACGGTCTGATTACCGATGCCATGAAATCGGCCGGGGCGGCCAGAAAAGGGGGGAGTTCACCTGTTACCGATGTGCTTGACTATACGGAATATGTAAGCCGTGCCGGTCTTAGCCTGTTGTGTACCCCCGGCAATGATGTGGAGTCAACCACAGGGTTGGTGGGCTCAGGGGCCAATGTGGTGCTGTTTACCACCGGTCTGGGTACGCCTACCGGAAACCCCATTGCCCCGGTATTAAAAGTGTCTTCCAATAACCGGCTGGCTGAAAAAATGACCGATATTATTGACCTGAATGCCGGTGGGATCATTACAGGTACCAAAACCATTGCCGAAACGGGCGAAGAAATTCTGGACTATGTTATCCGGGTAGCCAGTGGCGAATTGCAGGCGAAGGCCGAAATACTTGGGCAGGATGATTTTATTCCCTGGAAGAGGGGGATTTCGTTGTAATTACGTTTTTAGCGAAATGCCTGGCGGGGGGGATAAGGTGTATGTACCGGCAGAGTAACCCGGAAAATTCATCAGCCCTGCGGGCGAAAAATTCATGTGAATTTTTCGGGTTAGTTGCAACGGCAAAAAACGTATTTTGCCGACTTGAAATGGACAAGCCAGGGAAAAAATCATTTGGCGCTTTGCCGCCAGCCCG
>JALSJF010000116.1 GCA_026989505.1 Cyclobacteriaceae bacterium | reverse complement strand
AAAAGGGCTTTTTGTTGTATAGTATGGCGGCATACCTTATCACACAAGTCTAGTCCTCTACAATAAATACCTCGTTAAGAATAATACTATCAACCGGGCTATTAATGGAAACCAACGATATCAATTTGTCATCCTGGTAACGAAATAACAAGGGCTTGTTCAACCCAAAGTAATACTTTCCGGATAAGTTTGAATTGTCTATCAAAACTTTATTCCGTAACTGTATTTTTTCAAAGATTTCTAACCACTGCATTTTTTTTACTCTACCTGCCAAAATAAAAACCACTTCGTTTCTTACCTTTCTGGTATTTAAGTATGCTAAATGCTCTTCCACGCAATCAGCACCCCCCCCCATATTTACAACATAGTAGTTTACACCATTTTCGGGTTTTTTATTAAACGCTTTGAAAAGATATTGCCTGAAGTTTTCATCAATTGTAGTAAGGTCATCTTTGGCAGCCTTGCTGCAAGCAAAAATGGCCAATGCTATAATCAAGCTATTTAGATAGGCTTTAATTACCATCATCAAGCAAAATAATACCCTCGTTAGCCCCTTGTAAGGGAAGTAAATAGTGGCCGTATGTACCATCAAAAATTCCGCTTACGTAATACTTGTTGTTGAATACACCACGAATTAAATAAGGGGTCTCAAGCAGCTTTGTTAAGCTACCGTTCCCTTCATCCAACTCATAGAGGATGTTTTTTTCAGACCCATTGTAGTTTTGGACATAGAGTTTACCCGTAAAATAATCTAAGTAAAACAAGTTGCACTCCTCATTTGACAATAGTGCTGGCAGTTCTATAATTGTGGATGAGTTATCCTGCCTGCCTATTTCATAGACATCAATAACATTGGTATTTCTTTTATATATATACAATTTATTTTGCTTTATATGCAGTTGGCTTAAACTAATTACTTCCCCTTGCCTATATTTAGTTACGGGGGGCCTGTGTTTTGCAATTAGGTGTACAAACCTATACCCACCGCCAGGTGTCCTTTTGTACAGTTTATAGTCCTTTGTTTTTTGCTCAAGGACAACCAAATAGTCCTTTGCTACCGGAATATACTGAATACCACTTGTAGTATTTTTTTTGAGTTCTTTATCTACCGTTATATTTTCTTGTAGTATTAGCTTGCCCGCCTGTGCCCCGATTACCCAAAATGCGCTGGGGCTAGTAATAGCTATTTGCCAATCCTTTTGCACAGTTATATTAATAGGGTAGTGTTTCCAATGGTTTGATTTGGCAAATTCAATTGTGTCTATAAACAAGTTTTCCCGATCCAACAAATACAAGCTGGTCATTCCCACCAAAAACTTCATATCATCGTTAATAGGGAATAGTCCCATATTTAACAGGCCTGTATTGTCCGGATGGGCAAATACCAAATCTTTAATGTTTTGGGGTTTAGAGGGAAAAGAATGTAAAATAAAAATTAAAAGGGCAACGGCTGTCTTGAATAAACTATTCATAATTAATGGTTATAAGGTCAAATGATAATACATCTTCATTGTTATTTTCAGCAAACGGGTTTTCTTTGTATAGTAGTACCCCTTCAGGCAATACAAACAATTCAAGAAAATTATATGTCTCCTTTGGGAAGGCTACTTCTCCCAAGATTTCCCCTTCAGGCCTAAATACTATTAAGGACCAACCTGCCTGAATTTTCTGTTTTACCGTTCCACTATTGGATAAATTATAGTTGGCCCACTGAAATATCCTATAGTACACTTGGCGGTATTTGTCGTAATAAATTCCCAAGTAAGCTTCATCCTGGTTAAAAGCCTTAACATCTTGCCCCAAGTCAAACTCTTGTGTTGGTTCAAACAAGGTAACTTTACCTTTGGCATTATTGCTGCTTATTATAATAACCGAATCAAGTTTTTTATTATAAACTTTATCGGTATAGTTCATTCCCACCAATTCTATACCTTCTGCCGAAGTAACAAAGGGGTAAACCACATTCAACTTAATACCTTTATCTCCAGAATTAAAATTAGGGACATAATCAATGAATTTATTTTCATCAAGTCGTATTTCAAACAGTACTGGCAGTTTACTTTGTTTTTGATAATCGGAAGCAAAATTATAAGAGGGCAAAATTATTAAGTTTACTACAATCGACCTGTTGACTCGAATATAATTGAAATCCATAGAAAGTAATTCCGGTTTATTTATGGCAAATAAGGTATATTCCGTGTAGCCAGGCTCCCCAACCTTAAAGTAATTTCGTGGAATTGAAGCATCCAGTTTCCAATAATCCACCCTCTCCGACTTATTGAATAAATAAACTTCATTTAAATCATTCAAAAAAAAGATAGAATCCGTGTTATGCACATGCATTGACCGGGGCGCAATTAAGGCATTGGGGCCTTCATCAGTATATTTAATATGTTGCTGAACCTTCTCCTGGTTCAAGTTCAGAATAGTCAAATCATAGTTCTCCTGGTCAAACCCATAGATAAACCACTCGCCCCTTTCCTCAACTATGTCCATTGAACTGTAATTATAGTTACCCTGGCCAACTGAAATATTTATCTCCCTTACGACCGTATAGGTCAATTTTTTATTACTTACTGAGGATATTTCTTTGCAGGAGACTATAAAAATCAACAGCCAGAACAGTATCACCATTCCAGCTGTCAACGTATTAAACCGGCACAATTCCAACACTACAATTGTTAGTATTTTTTACACCGGCCACAGCTAGTGCCTGATGTGCCAACACAATCCCACAAAATCTTAGTGCCACGTTGCCAGGTTTCCTTAGTCGTACATGCCTCAACATTTTGTACGGTAAATGTCGGCCCGGTAACCATCAGTATTGCAGCTACAACAAATACACTCAAGGTGGGGAATTTAATCTTTTTCATCACATTTTGGTTTTGAGTTAAACATAAATTTTCCTGCCAACCTCGTTATAAAAAATGAAAGATGCAAACGGCATTCCCCAGAATTCCCCAAAATTCCCCAAAATTTCCCAAAATTCCCCAAAAAGTGGGTTAACGGACTGAGGGTAAAAGGGTTACGTTTTTATATAGTTGTTTTTTGGCCTTTTTTGGGGCATTTTCCCACAAAAATTGGGGTCATCTTTTCATGTTTTTAATTTGTGGTTACAGAAGAGGAGTGCCGGGTAGCTGATATTTTATAATATAGGGATTGGGGGTGTCAACAAAGGCATAGAGTGTTTGCCCATTTGCGCTAACCGTAAATTTCTTAACAGGCGTATCCAGTTTATATCGGGTAAGTGGGCGGCCCCGCCAGTCAAATACCAGCAGCATGGTGCTTTCGTAGGCATTCTGGTCGGCTAGTCTTTTGCCCGAATACAAGACGAATACCTGGTCATTGGTAGTGGCCAGGTCCAGGTACCCCATTTTGTTTTCTTTGGCTAGATCGATGGATATACGCTGGGGGTTATCTCCGCCAACAAACAGTGGCGGCCGGGAATAAACCGAATCCACTGCAGGAATGGAGTCAGACCCGAAATGCATCAGAATCAAATTGGGGGCGTAAATAGTGGCAAACCCCATGTGGTTGTGGCTAGGACTAAGGCTAAAATGACCCTGATAGGCCATGGCCAAACCATTGATGCCGTGTGACAACTGGCGCCTGAACGGATAGTCGAGCCACTGGCTGACGACTTTTCCTCCGGGTTCGGAGACAGCAAACCGGTGCCCGAAATAGCCCACTCCCCAAAAGGTGGAGTCAGCCCGTTTTACCAGCAACTGGTAGTTGGTGTGAAAGGGCCCGTGTTTGATACGCGGCTGGATGGCTTTATCCCATATATCAGCCAGCCGGTATTCATAATACAGCCACCTTTTTCTGACAAACAGCCCCAAAGCCGTATCTTTACTTATATATTGAATGCTGGTAGGGAAAGAAACCTCATAGGGGCCATCGCCTATTTTCCCAAAACGCAACAGCCTCTGGGGTTGGTTAAGATTAACCAGGCTGAAATGGTACTGCGGGTCAGGATCGCTCAGGATCAACAGGCTGTCCGTTGGCATGACAAGTTCATATACATGGCGAAGCTGATCGCTGGGAATACGGGTTGCTTCGCCTGTCAGTTCAATAACGGCCCCGAACAGTTGCTCGGGAGAGTCATACCAGGCTTCGGCAGGATTGTTGGTGTCGGCTTTACAGGCAAACAGCAAGATAAAAGCTGCCGAAAAAACAAAGATAGGGTTAGTTTTCATACCGCTGAGTTTCGGAGAAAGGGAAATCCACAGACCAACGCTGCGGATTCCACACTATTATTTATTGCTCTTCAAGGCAGGGCTTTGCCTTGCCGTAGTATATATCCACGCTGTTTCCGACCAAAATACGGATACACTCTTCCTTGCTTAGTGAGCTATCACAGTAAGTGCAGTTCTCGTTATTGGCTACCAGCTTGCCAGGTATCGACAGGGATACTACTATCAGCAAAACAGCCTTTATCGGGGAGGTTTTTACGGCTTTCATTGGTCTGGCAAACTTGGGGTTGAACAATCTTCTTTTACACCGTGGTAAATATGCACTTCGCCATTGGATCTTTTTACCCGGTAACATTCTTCGTTAGAACCACCCCGGCAAATGATGCATTTGCCGGCTACCGAATAGTTAGCCGTACCGGCCCCAAGCAGGAGAGCCAGCAAAAAGCCGCCTCCAACAGAAAGTCGCTTAAAGGTTTTCATAATAATAATTTTTTAGTTAAACATAATTTCCTGCCAACCTCGTTATAAAAAATCAAACTTCCAAACAGCATGTCCCATAAAGTCCCATAAAGTCCCATAAAGTCCCATAAAGTCCCATAAAGTCCCATAAAGTGGGTTAACGGACTGAAGGTGAAAGGGTTACGTTTTTATATAGTTATTTTTTGGCCTTTTTTGGGGCATTTTCCCGCAAAAGGGTTAACCGGCACCAACGGGGTTACATGGGCGGAGACGGAGCAGTATTGATCTTCCTTAACCTGAATTTGCCCAAAACCAAATCTTCAAACTGGATAAACAGGTAGTCGTCACCAGGCGAAACGGCTATAATTTCCGGTCGTTGCCCGTCAGCGAGGTTTGGCACATTAACCGAGCCCACATAGGTGCCCGTTGGTAAATCATAAATATCAATTGCTTTTTTGTTGTGCGATTGCAGCGATGACAGTATATACAAATATTTATTGGAAACGGTGGCGCTTTCGAACAGGATATAGGGGGGATTGGTGGATATGCTGTAAGACCCATCCCCCTGTGGTGTTTTGATGCTTACCGGAAACTTTGTTTTATCTATGGTAGGATATATTTCAGGCTTTTCATGCTTGCTGTCTATCACCAAAAAATAGCCTGCTTTATAGAAATGATAAACGGCAAAACTATCACTTTTATGAAACTCACCTTCGATCACCATTTCATAATCATACTTTTCACCAATTTGTGGGATTATGGCATTAATGTCCCAGGTTTTAACGATACGTTTCCCTGAAAAATCAAAGATGGACAGGGCATAAGACCCCGTATCGGTAGTATGAAAGATTAAAAAACTGTTTTCCCGGGGGCTCATCCCCATATAATCGACAAGCGGTATGTGGGCAGTATTAAACTTCTGGTAGTCTAGCAATTGGTTGGTGTAAGTAAACTTGCCCAACCGTTGTTTGGCAAGGTCAAAAATCCAGTAAACCGAGTCGGACTGGAGGCGGAAGTAATAGCCGCTTTCGATTTCGTTGGGGCCCGGGCCGCGCTGGCCAAAGGTAACCAGGTTGAACTGCTGGCCGTAGCATAGGATATTTTGCAACCGCAGGTTATAACCAACCAGGGCCGAATCGTTGAGGCAGTAAAAATAGGTGCTGCGCAGCTCGGTTTGCGCTTGTTTGACGGGGGTGATCCGGTGGGTCAGGGTGCGGGTAAAATCGTAAGTCAGCGGGGGGGTGCCTTTAAGGGTTTTTTTGAAAGTTTGGGTGGGGTAAGCGCTCTCTTGCCGGGGGGTACAGGCCATAGACAGGGCAATAGCCAATAGCAGGGCAGTTGGTTGTGTAAGCATGCCTGATAGTATTTTTTAACGTTTTTTGCGGAAAGACGAATCGGGTGCCAGAAAATTTTGGTTTTATCTCGTTGGTCAACACAGTAGCTAATCCCGGTCAACAGGTACCCGGCCACCTGCCTGATGCAGGTGGCTGGTACCACGCCTGGAATCAGCGAAACTGTACTTCGGCCTTGGCCACTCCGGTACCACTGCACTTGTTCCCTGCCGAATCTTCCGATTTGCACTTATATTTTGTTGAAGCATCACAGGAACAAATGGCTTCTGCACTTAAAGGAATGGAAACAGATAGCACAATAGCCACTAAAGTTAATAAAATTGATTTTTTCATCACATTTTGGTTTTTGGTTAAACATAATTTCCTGCCAACCTCGTTATAAAAAATGAAAGACACAAACGGCATTCCCCATAAAGTGCCATAAAGTGCAACGCTCTGGAGATGTGGGGGTTGCGTTTGTTAGTTCTTTTTTATAAGGTATTATGCTAACGGTAGCCGCTACTTGTTTTGGCTTAACGCCTTTTTGCCGGAAGGTCAGGATGAGGTGTTCTGGTTTTCGCTGGCGGCCGGCACTATTGGTGGGCTGGTGCTCTCATTTCCAGCCGTGTTTTGGGTATTGCCGGTGTAGTTGATGATGGAGAGCATAATTTAACATTTAATCATTTTTTATACGTCCTATAATAACCTTTATAAAAATTTGCTCTTTATTCCCTGCCGGTAAAATAGTTTCCGCATAAAAATCACAATTTGATTTAATACTGCCATCACAATAAATTATTTTGTCACCGACTATCTGGGTGGGGTGGTAGTGTATCGTTTGCACAAAAGAAAGATAATTGTTCCGAAGCTGGTAAAGGGCAAACTGGTTGTTTGATGTTCTGATCAAATAATGTTTACCAGACTGCCAATCAAAGCGATAGCTCCACACTTGTTCTTTCGTAAACGGAAGTTGATACAAGGCGTAGCTGCTATCCTTGGAGAGAAGATAGAGTTCCTGGGTATCGCGGATAAAAACCCCCATTTCTTGCCCTCCCAAGCCCATGATAAACGGTAAATCATGCACTAACTTGTCTTTGAGAGGAAAAACACTTCTTGCGGCCAAAGAAATAGCATTTCCTGAGCCAGGAATACATCTGATACCGGCTGTGTCCAGAATTGTTATTTCCACCAGAGGACGTCTCTTTTTCCCCATTCCAACTGTTTTTGCCGTTACTAACATGTCATGAAAGAAGAGTGCCCTTAAACCTACCACTGACCTGCAAAAGGGCAATGTTCTTACCTGCCTGATCCGGTTGCCCCGGAGCTCGAATACGGTTATGGAATCCAAAGCCTGGAGCAATACCCTGCCATTGGGCAATGGATAAACCGCATGGAGAAACATTTGCCCTAAAGTGTCTGTAAATAAATTTTCTTTGTTTAACAAATAAACCTCTGGGGCCATGCCCCTTTCTTGTTTTAGTGTAACAATCTTACTGCTGTTTTGAATAAGGTATATGTCACGTAAAGGCGTGTTTACTGCCTCATACAGCAAATCTCCTTCATCGGGTTGCGCTTTCAGCGAGGAACTACCAGCGAGACCAAAAATCAGTATCAAGTACTTAAGCTGTTTCATTTTTCCGGACTATCATTTTTATACAGTTGCTCAATTTTGCTGTCGAAGTTTGCCAGGCTAAGCTCGGCAAAGGTTTTTACCTGGTTGTTTTGTACATAAATTAAAACAGGCCCAAATATGCCTAATTCATAATTTGCATGAATAGCCGCCAGATCGTAATACAGATTTCCATTGTTATTACCTTCAATAATTTCCTTATACCTTATCAGATCCTTTTTACTGTTGGCAAGTATGAGGCCAACCACGTGATGGTGGGCCGGAAGTGCCAGGAACCCTAACGTTTTTTCTACACATGGGCTGCAACTGTTTACCGGTATCACGAATATAAATTTATCATTTACTGATTCGGGCGACAGGTCGAATGCTTTATTTAAAAAGGAAAAAAAGTTTGCTTCATATTTATAACCACTATAGTTACCGGTGTGCTTGCAAGACCAGAGGATTACCCCGGCTATTATTACTGCATAAGGCCATTTCATGGCTTTATGTCTGTTAGTTTGAAAACTGCAAATTGCATAAACGATTCGCTGTTGGCCTCATTCATAGGGTTATTATAACTTATGTACAACCTGTCGGCAACAGCAAATACCTGATAATAGTCATATAGGCCCCCGGAAAACTTAACTTCATCAACAATATTAAATACCGAATCAAGCACCATAATACTAAACGGCTTGTCGTAAAAGTTCCGTAGTGTCCCATCCTCATATCGCAGCAGGGTGCGTAACTTCACAATTCTATAATGTAGCGTGCCTTCGGGGTTTGCCGTCATCATGGCATAGTAAGGTTCTGTCATCAGGTAGTTGTTCTCCTGCTGTGCATCAGGCTCATCTTCCCCCCTGTACATAAAAGGCTTGGTGTTTTTCTTAATAAACCAACTGGGTGCATAAACCTTGCGTTTAAGTTTGAGATCAGGCAAAGAATATGTACTTAATTCACCTGTCGGGTGAAAATGTGTCACCAGATGGCCCGAACGGACATAAAACTCTATGTATTCGAAAACGTAATACAGGGCATCCGTTGCATAAAACAGTTCCGGGAACCGGGCAAAAAAACGATACTCGTTGGTACGAAGGTTATATGAACAAAGTCTGCCTTGCTGGTAAAAACGGGTAGTTGCACTGGGAGAAATTTCGGGGTAAACAGCAAATACAACTGAATTTGCCTGGTAAGAAAATTCTCCGAACATTGTTAGTGAAACCCAGAAATCACTATAAGGTTCGGGCAAGCGTATAACCCATGAATGGCGGAGCTCGCCTTTGTTATTAAATAATTTCAGGCTATTGTAGGGGTATTCGGTAAAAAAGAAAACAGAGTCTTTGTTATGGTAGAAAAAGCGGCTGTTAATATCAACTTCCCCGGGGCCACTTGTAGGGTATTGCTGTTGCCAGACAAGTTGCTGCGTGGTAAGCGAGTAAGCCTGTAATGCCATAATATTGGTATTGAAAATGAGATATAATGTGTCTGAAGAAAGATATTTTACCTGAGTAAAATAATGATTCACCTGGGTAACACTGTCAACTTCAATCCGTAAAGTATCCACCAATATCAACTTCTTCTTAATAGCAGAGTCAACCGCACTGTCTGAATAGGGTATTTGTTCAGTCCGTGGGTTGCAGCTACTAAGAATCAAGATAAGAACGAATAAAATAACAACCAGGGGGGCCTGATGGTTCGGGCCTCCCGGGTATGTTAACCATTTACCGGCCATATAAACCATTTAAGCCTTTAGTTTTTTGGTTTTGGTTTTTTTTGTTTGCAGACGTATGCCAAACCACATTCATTGCCGTTACCCGAACACCAAATATATGGGCTGAACCAACAATTATGTTGCTTATAATAGCCGCCCGCATAAGTCGATTGTTGTGGAGTTCCCAATATTAAGGTTAGCATGATTGCAACTGCGGCAATTCCAATAATAGATTTTCTCATAGCTACAATTTTTTAGTTGAACATCGTTTTCTCCCCTAACCTCGTTATAAAAAATCAAACTTCCAAACAGCATGTCCCATAAAGTCCCATAAAACGAAACGCCTGGAGGGGTATGGGGTTGCGGGATTGGGGGTGTTTTTTGGGTTTTATACACCTGCGGGGGGGGCGGGCAGGCCGCAGCCAGTTCGGGGCTCAGGGCTGCCGCTCGTAAGGGTTACCATGGGCGGCATATAGCTTGCGCAAGCAGGACTCAGTAAGCAGCTTGCGATCGGCCGGCACCCCCAGGGCCCGAAGCCACCGTAAGAGGGTTTTCCTGCTTATCCCATAAGCTTCGGCCAACTCCTTTCTGGTTTTTGGTAAATAAGCGTATCCCATTACTTTTATTGCCTTATTACTTTGGTTATTTCCACCGGGGAGTCGTGTGCCAGGTAAATATTATTGGTAATAATTGCCTTATCGCCTTCTTCAAGGCCGGTGAGTATTTCCACTTCATTATTGCTTTTCAGGCCGGTGGTTACATAATGCCATTTGGCCAGGCCGTCCGTGGCCACAAATACCACTTCTTTGCCCGAGCGGATGACCAAAGCGGTTTCGGGCACAATGATGTTTTTATTGTACGGGGCGCTGATGGCCACGGCCACGTGCATGCCCGGCAGCAGCCCCGCAGCCCCGGGTACCTGCAGGGTTAGCGCTACGGTGCCGTGCTCGTTTACGCGCGGGTTTATGGTATGCACTACCGCCCGGTATTCTTTGTCCAGGGCCAGGGGCTGCACCACCGCCTGCTGGCCAGGCTTAATTTTGCCAATTACCGACTCCAGCACTTCGGTATGCACCACCATCTTGCCGGGGTGGTAAATGGCGCATAGTTTGTCGCCACTGTTTACGGTTACCCCGCGGGTAACGGCAATATCGGTTACCACCCCGCTAATGGGGGCTTTGATGCGGGTGGCGCCATAATCGGCCAGGGCCTGTTTATAGGCCAGTTCGGCTGCCCGCAGGCCACTTACATACGCCAGGTTGTCGCGTAATTCTTCCTGTTGGGCGGCCCCGCCCCGGCTGCCCATGGCCAGCAACTGGCTTTCGTACTCAAGCTGGCGTTCCCGCAGGCTTATCCGGGCTTTTTCCAGGGCCAGCGCCTGGCGGGTATCGTCTATAGTGGCCAGCACCTGCCCCCTGGCTACCTCCTGCCCCGGGGTGATGCCGAGGTTGGTAATGATACCGCTGGCGCCCACCACCACTTCGGCCCCGGTAGTGGCCGCCACCACCCCGTTGGCATGCACCTGGTAGTTAAACGGTTTTCTTACGGCCATGGCCACGGCCACCCGGGTCGGGGCCAGTTCCTGGCGCAACTCTTCGGGGTCGGCTTCTTTTACTTCGTTGGCGCCTGTCCGGCAGCCTGCCGCCAAAACCAGGGCCAGCCAAACTGCCCACCGGCAGGGTTTCTTATGGTGTTGCATAGTTTTCCTCTGTTGCTTACTTTGCTTAAACTTTTATCGGCCAAACCAACCTATTAGTTTTAACGTCCGAATATAAGAAATAATTATTACCTTGAAAAATCTATCAAAGTTTTGCCCGAGAAGAAAACACTTTGCTAACCAAACCGTGCCGTTTAAACCCAGGGAAAAATACAGGCGGACGAGGACTCTTGCCCGGAAGCGGAAAAATTGTTGGGGGTGTTACCGGAAAAGTTAGCTTATATGCTTATATTTCATGCCTAAATAAACTATTTTTCCTGTTTGGAAAGAGAGACCGGAAACTAATTTTACCTGCTATGCGCCACCCGTTCAGAGTTGTAGTCGGATTTCTGGCCGTATCGTTGCTGGGGCTGGCCATAGTGCCGCAGTTAAGTGTAAACCTCAACCCCGATTACGCCTTGCCAGCCCTTACCCTGTCGTTTGCCTTGCCGGGGTCATCCCCCGAAATCGTGGAGCAGGAGGCCACCTCGGTATTGGAAAATGCCTTCTCAGGGCTGGCCAACCTCAACGAGATCAAATCGGTGTCTTCCTATAATAAAGGCAGCGTTACCCTATTGTTCGACCGGGGAATTGCTATGGACTTTAAGCGCTTCGAGGTAATCTCCATCCTGCGGAATATCCGCCAGCAACTGCCGGCCAGGATGACCTACCCCACCATAAGCCAAAACCTGCAGGATGAGCAGGAAGCCCCGTTGCTGGTGTACCGGATAAACGCCCCGTTTGCCACTACCTATATTAAAAGCCAACTCGACCGGCACCTGCTCAGGGCGGTAACCACCGTTAGCGGGGTTGACCGGGCCGATGTTACCGGGGCGGTACCCTTGCAGGTCGTCATTGACCTGGACCCGCAAAAAGCGCAAGCTTACAACATCAACCATACCCATATCATCACTAAACTAAAGCAGGAGTTTACCGCGCAAAGCCTGGGCTATACCACTACCTCCCGGGGCTACCGGGTGCTGGTAAAAGCCGGTAACCAACACCCTACGCTGGCTGCCCTCAGGGCGCTGGTTATCAACTATGCCGGCCAGGCCCCGGTACGGTTGCAGGATGTAGCCCGGGTATATCTGGATGAACAAAGCCGTTACCGGTATTTCAGGGTAAACGGCCTGAACTCGGTGTCGCTGCGCATTTTTGCCCGCAAGCAGCAAAACCGCCTGCAACTGGCCGCACAAGTTAAGGCCGCCATAGCCACCGCCAGCCGGCAATTGCCGGCTAGTTTTGAGGTTATCAAGGATTATGACGACACCACTTTTCTGGCCAAAGAACTTAAAAAGATTTACTACCGGGCAGGCCTTTCCGTCCTGATTTTAACGTTGTTTATTTTCTTTATGTACCGCCACTTGCAGCACCTGGCCGTTCTCTTGCTGGGCATTGTAGTTACCCTGTGCCTTACTTTGCTTACCGCCTGGCTGTGGCAGGTAAATATCCATTTATATACCATTGCCGGTATTACCATTGCCTTTGGCCTTGTGGTAGATAACGCCATTGTTATGCTCGACCACCTCAGCCTGCACAAAAACCGGAAGATATTCCTGGCCCTGCTGGCCGCCACCGGTACTACCATGGCGGCCCTCAGCGTAATTTATTTTCTGCCGGCCGAAGAGCGCCAAAACCTCAGCGAGTTTTCCGCCATCATTATTATCGCCCTGGTGATGTCGTTGCTGGTAGCCTTGTGGTTTACCCCTGCCCTGTATGCCCTGCTTTTACAAACCAAAGCCCGCCCGGCAAAACCCCGGCTGCCCGGCCGGTATAAAGTGCGGTTGTTCACCCGGTATTGCAGGCTGATCAACTACTTGCAAAAATACCGCAGAGGGGTGGCCCTGGCCCTGGTGCTGGCCTTTGGCACGCCCATATTTTTATTGCCGGCCCGGTGGGAAGGGCAGGCATGGTACAATGCTACCATCGGCTCAGACCTTTACCAGGAAGACATCCGGCCGGTTACCGATAAATGGCTGGGGGGCACACTGCGGTTGTTTGTCAGAAATGTATTTGAGAAATCGGGGTACCGTACCAATGAGCAAACCCGGCTTTATGTACATGCCCACCTGCCGTTTGGCCACACGTTGGAACAAATGAACACGGCAATTCGTAAAGTAGAACAATACCTTAGCGGCATTGCCGGCCTGGAGAAGTTTGTAACCTCGGTGTATTCGGGGCAGGATGCCTCGGTTACCATCACCTTTAAAGAGGCCTACGAAAACGGGGCCCTGCCCTACCAACTCAAGGCCCGGCTGATTGCCCGTTCGTTAGACTGGGGCGGGGTAGAGTGGAGCGTTTACGGGGTTGGCCGGGGGTTTTCCAACAGCAGCGGCAGCAGCCTGCCCAGCTACCGGGTGGTGATGAAAGGTTATAATTATGACGAACTGGCCCGCCAGGCAGAAATACTGGCCGGCAAGCTATTAAAACACAAGCGTATTCAGAAAGTAAATACCAACGAACGCCTCACCTGGGGCGAGCAGTCTTCTACACAGGTAGTGCTGGCTTTTGACCTTGACAACATAAGCCGGGTGGCCGATATTAATACGGTGGCCACAGCCCTGCGGCAGAACACCTGGCAAACTACCCCGGCCACGGCCGTAACCTTAAACAACCGGCTGGTGCCGGTGCTGATTAAAAACCAAGATGCCGACCGTTTTTCTACCCACAACCTAAGCAGCGGTACCCTTTGGCTTAACGATACCACTCAACTGGCCTATGCCAGCTTTGTTAACCTGCACAAAGAACAGACCATGAACGCCATTCACAAAGAAAACCGGCAATATATCCGGGTAGTGGGCTTTGACTATTACGGCAGCAATAAATTTGGCAATAAATATTTAGACACGGTGCTGAAGGAAATGGCCAAGGAACTGCCAGTAGGCTACGAAGCCAAAAAAAGTGGCTGGCAATGGAACTGGGAGAAAACCAAACGTAACTACGGCCTGTTGTTGATCCTGGCCGTTGGCATCTATTTTATTTGCAGTGTGTTGTTTGAAAACCTGCGCCAGCCCTTGTATATCATAGGCATGGTGCCGCTGTCGTTTATCGGCCTGTTTTTAACTTTTGCCGTGTTTGACTTTTATTTTGACCAGGGCGGTTATGCCGCTTTTATTTTATTAGGCGGGCTTACGGTAAATGCCGCTATTTTTATTGTTTACGACTTAACTAATTTACCGGGGCGCAACCATAACCGGAACGTTATGAAGGCCGTTTCAGGCAAGGCCAAACCCATTCTGCTCACGGTGGCCTCTACCTGTTTTGGCTTAACGCCCTTTTTGCTGGAAGGCCAGCATGAGGTATTCTGGTTTTCGCTGGCGGCCGGTACCATTGGTGGGCTGGCACTCTCATTGCCGGCCGTGTTCTTGGTATTGCCGCTATGGCTGATGCGGAAGCAAGCCATCAACCTTCATTCATCAAGGAACAGCTTAAAAAGGGTGAACCTCAAATAGTCCTCATCAAAATTATTATTGAGCTCGTTGGCCTCAGAGATATATAGCCCTTCACGCCCGACAAAATAATTGCTCGGCAAATAACACCCAGCGGATAACAATTTTTTAAACCGGTTATTCCTCCGTAGCTGGGTTAAGTTTGTAAAGATAGTACTTCTTACTATCTTCTTCCCTGTCAAGAGTATTGGTTTCTTTACCAATTATGATTGAATGTAAGTTGTCCACCCAGGCAACAAATGCCCCATCTTCCGGCAGTTTGATATCTTTGCAGAGCTTTCTTTCCCCAACAAATATTTGGCAATAATTAGCTGTGTATAAGTGTCGGTACTGGTTATAATTCCCGGCCGGGTCGGCAAAAAATTTGGTTTGGGTTGTCAATTCAAACTTGTTGACATCAAATTCAGTGGTATAAAAGAGAAAAGTTGTGTCCCCCCTAGCAAATATATGACTGTAGAAACCATTTGTAGAAAACCCCGTATAGCTATTCGGCTTATCAAATGGCACCCCAACCGGGGTGTCCATATGCTCAGGGGTTACGTCTGTTATCTTGATAAGTTTAAAGTTATCCAGTAAAGAATAAGTAAACATTTTATTCCCCAGCGGGTATTTCACCCTAAGTTCGCCTTTGCTCCGGTCAACATCGAAGGCCGGGCACACCCTGGCCGGATAATAGTACTTGTCTTGCTTATAGAGGGTTGATTCTTCCATAGAAACGAAGTGTTGCCTCTTATTGTTTGTTGTATTTATTAAGGTGAAGTATCTGGCCTCCTGATAAAATTCAGGTTGCGATAAACGCAAATCAGTAGCAAAATCCGTTAATGTTAACAGATACGTAGAATCGCTAAGCTCTATCGGGAGAATTTGCAATTGACTGTTTAGCTGAAACCCGCTAAAGTTTCCCTTATAACTAAGTTTTTTCAGGAGCTTTCCTTGAAGGGAATAGAAATACACCCCTTTTTCCGTCAACACATTAATAGTCGAGTCGTTGTTAAAGCCTATGGCATATAAATAATTGCCAAATGACCAGGGGTCAGCCCCTGCCCGGTTAAAGGTATTTACAATCTCTCCTGCACTGTCAAACAGAATTACTGTCTTATCCATAAAATCCAACCCAAGGAACAGGCCATTATTGGTCTTATCGGCCATAACAAAAAGACCTGCCAGATAATCTACGGTCAGTGAATCATATGGCTGAAAAATAAATTCTTGCAACTCTTCATTCTTGCCACCATCTATGGAAACGGTTTCATCTCGTGAGCAAGCTAAAACCGATAATCCAATGGTGATAAGGAATATAAATTTAATTTTCATTACGGGTTAGTAACTTACAAGTCGATTCGATTAAATGCAATCAACATATGGACAAGTTAAATAAGAGATGCCTTAATAGTAAGTAAGCTGTCGGTGCCTGGCCAAACAGGTTTTCACCATCAATTGGTTGGCAGGCACTAACATATTCCCATGGTTAATTATAGATGACATACTTCACCCATTAAGGCGACCTCTTAATTTTTTAGTCATTCCTATTCATCATCACAGGGAACCCCATACAAACATGGCGTTGAGCCGGCATAGGGACACACAAAAACCTGCTTGCCGCCAAGGTAAACAAAATCACCGAATGCCGGTTCATAGCAGATACCTCCTGCATTGGCAGTGTTTGAAACAAAAGACATACCCCCAAGAAAAATGATTAAAGATAATGTCAGAAATTTTCCCATCTTTTTCATAATAATAAATTTTAAGTGAAACATAGTTTCCTGCCAACCTCGTTATAAAAAATGAAAGACGCAAACGGCATTCCCCAAAATTCCCCAAAATTCCCCAAAATTCCCCAAAATTCCCCAAAAAGTGGGTTAACGGACTGAAGGTGAAAGGGTTACGTTTTTATATAGTTATTTTTTGGCCTTTTTGGGGCATTTTCCGACTCAAAAAAGAGCCTCGGACTAAATGGGCGGTGGGCTTACTATTCCAACTTCTCCAAGTAGTCCTGCGAAAAAGGTGTTGCGCTGTATTCAACCCTCCCGTCCTTATGTATGAGTACATAGGCCGGCAAGGTTTTACCGGCCCCGGGTGGCAAAATGCTTTGCCAGCTATAGGGCAGGTGAATGTTTCTGAAATAGATAGCGTTCATACCGGTTACTATAAAGGCCCAGTCGGCCCTGTCCTTTCTGCCCGATACGAGAACGGGGTACAGGTCCTTACCGGCCGGCCAGTTCTTCGGGTCCTGATAGGCCAGCAGCGGTTCCCAGGCCTGCCAGACCAGCAGGTAAACATGTTTTTTGCCTTTAACCTGTGTTATCAATTTTTGCAGCTTCAGCAAATCAAGCGAATCCTGTACCCGGGCCCGGTGCTTTTTATCGGCCTGCAGGGCAAACTGTTTTTCCAGCGGCATGTAGCAAGACAGGTCGGCCACCAGTTTTTTGCCCAGCGGCTTATGGCGCCAATGGGCACCATCGTAAACATTGTTAACAGCCGCTATCCGGTTAAGGCCCGGGAGCCTGAAGTCAACCTCATCCAACACCATTTCATAACTTATCGTATGGTCAACCGATATTTCGGGCCGGCCCTGCCAGCGTTTGCGCTGCATCATCAGGTAGCTGAACTTCTCCGGCCGGTAGTAACGGCCCTGCTGGCTTAGATCTACCGCAAAAGTGCTGGTAATGACGTGTGTGAGCGTGCTGATAGTGGTATCTTCCTGGTAACTGATTTCAAACCGGATAAGGTTGAGATCGCGCGCATCGGCCGGGTTTTGCAGTAAATAAAACTTCATATCGTACCAGTCGGCAAATTTTTTTTTGTCTTCGTGGCCTTTGGCATAGATCAGGTACACTTTCCGGTTGTTTTCCCATACCGTGTCTTTCAGGTCAAACAGGTGGTCTTTCAGGTTGAATTTGTATTTCAGTGCATTGTGCAACAAAAACCTGAACGGATTGGTCTCAAGGATAAAATAACCGTAGTCGGCCGTCAAATCCTGCTGCATGGTCAGGCTTTCCCTTTTTTGCGACCAGCGAATCTGCTCGTTCAACTTCAGGGGGTTCAGCTTACGGCCATAGCCTTTGGTGTCGGTTACCGTTATGTCCGCTTCGCTATATTTGACATAGCGACCGTTTTCTATAATATAATGACGAAGTGCCCCCCGGCCCCGGAATGGCGGGCAGGTTTTGGCGAGCTTACCAATAGCTTTGTTTACCATTTTTTCCGGTGGTGGCAGCTTGCCCTGCCGGGCATAGATTACCACTGTATCGAGCATATAGTTGACCGGTACCAGGCCGATGGTCAAAGGCCCGGGCGGCAAAGTATCTGTTTTGGCCAGATAGGTGGCGTAGCCGATGGCCGAGCATACCAATAGTGCAGCGGCTGTATTGTCCGGCAAGACCAGGCTAAACTGCCCGTTAGGGCCGGAAATAGTACCTATGGGCCTGTCTTGCAAGCGTATATTGGCGTAAGGTAAAGGCTGGCCGGTTTGGCTGTCGGTAATCTTGCCCTTAATAGAAACGCCTGCCTGGGCCAGGACGGCCTGGCAAGACAAAAGATAAAAAAATGTTGCTATGGCAAGGGAAGTTATTGCGTTGTGGTCTATTTGCATACTTATCCGATGATACACTTATAGGCTTTTAAAGTACGAAGCAGACAATTCGGGAAAACTGGAGCTACCCAGATGTACGAGCGATATGCTATGTGTTGAATCTGCCTGAAAAGTTATTACTTTTCGCTCCTTAAAATTGCTAAACAGGCTCACCGTATCGTGAAGATAATAAACCGGAGTATGCACATTGTTTGCTTCCATGTACAACTTGAACGACCGAAAGTCTTTAAACGCGGCAATTATAAATGACCGCCCGGGAATTGCATATTTGTCAAAATAGCGTATTTCCTGTATTTGGCAATCTTCACAAGTTTGCCAGGAAAAATATAATATAGATTGGCTGTTGGCACGCTTTAATAAGCTGTCGAAAGATACTTTTTTTTGATTAATGCTATATAACATAAGGCCATTTTTCAGACTATCTTTTTCTAACTGCCATTGCATAGTCATAAGATTGTTAAGTGCACGGTAGGTTTCATCATTCCCTTTTTGGCAACTTATTATGCGTCTGGTACATTCACGCAAGTCCGCCTGTATGCCAAACAATTCTTTCTTATATGTGAAGAGCAAAGCACTACCCATAACCAGCAAAATGGCCAAACCTGGGGTCAGTAGATTATTTGAAACCATGTTGCTCAAAGTGTCAAATTGTCCTTTAGCGTAAAAAACATAAGTACAGGGTTGCTGTAAGGTTTGAGGGTATCGGCTAGTTGTTGTAACGATACATGGAGGCTGGTATCATCGTCAGCCATAATTTTTTTTTCGGGCCTGCTTTCCAGTAAGGCCTCCGCTCTTAAGATGCTTACAAACCGACCTAGATAAGTAGCATCAGGAAAAGTAAAGGCACCGCCATCAATATCGTTGACTACCCGATGCACAGCATAACATTTGTTGGTTGTTTTGTTGTAAATGCACCACCAGTAATCATCTCCTGAAATCTTGCCGCTTGCCGCCTCAGGTGCTACCATCACGGTCTGAAAAACAAAATACTGGTCATTCTCCAACATAGCATGGATTATGGACATAATACCGCCACCAAACAAAAGGGCTTCGGCCCTCTCCTGGTCATCCTTCAGGGTTCTGATATCTACAGGCCAATTGTGCGGGGCGAAGTCAATTTTATACCGCAGTCTAATTTTTCCCTGCTGGTCGAGCGCGTATATTTCGCCCAACAGTGGTTTGGCATAGGAATATATACCCTTGTAGTAGGCAATGTTGCCTCCGAAGTCGGCATCGTCCAGCAACTCTTCGTACGGGAAAAACCCCTTTTCGGTCTGTTGCAGATCGGCCGACAATAGGCGCAACACAAAAGCCTCCTCGAGGCCATCGGGTGAGTAGTCCGTAGGGGTGTAACCCAGGAACCGGTCGCCCGAAAAAGGAATAAACTCCCGAAGCCAGTACCCTACGTGTGTTTCGTAAAGAAATTCTCCCGTCTTGTTGTAATACAAAACGGAAAAATTGTCCTGATCAAAAATGATTATATTATTGTCGGATACAGCCATATCAGTGGGCAAGGTGTATTCACCCGGGCCGCTGCCGGTTTTGCCAAAGCAAAAATTTTCCTTGCCCGACATATCAAATGAGTAGCCCCTTTTCGCCAGGGAAGCATCGAATATAAAAATGGCACTATCTTTCAGGATTAACCTACTTACAGAACCAATGAGCGCATTGGTATCGGATGCCAGCGGGAGGTAAACAAAGTCCTTTTCAATAAGCTGCGAAAGCTTTACAGACTCCAGATAGGTAATTGACACATCTAAAGGCAAATGTGCTGGCGTTTCCCTGGGTTTTTGTTTACAACTATAAAACAAGGAACTCGTAAGCAAAACCAGTTTTATATAATTAGCTGTGCTGAATAAATGCATACGATTATTAACTGGCGCTTTCCCTCTCTGCAAAGCGCCAGTCAACCTCTCACAGTTCATTCCTCGGCCCGCAAGCCATACTCCCAAAACAATTTTTATCGGTTTTGTACTTGCACCCAGCCTTAAAGGCGCATGGTTTTTTATGATTATAACCTGCATAGGCAGCCGACACGATTGCGCCCTGACCCTTTACCGAAATCCCTGGGCTAAAACCAACTACCCCCACCATGGCAACAAAGGCTACCACACTCATAAGTGATACTAATTTTTTCATCTTTTTAAACCTTTTAGTTAAACATAAATTTCCTGCCAACCTCGTTATAAAAAATGAAAGACGCAAACGGCATTCCCCAAAATTCCCCAAAATTCCCCAAAAAGTGGGTTAACGGACTGAAGGTGAAAGGGTTACGTTTTTATATAGTTATTTTTTGGCCTTTTTGGGGCATTTTCCGACTCAAAAAAGAGCCTCGGA
>JALSJF010000115.1 GCA_026989505.1 Cyclobacteriaceae bacterium | reverse complement strand
CCTGCAACACCAGGCCGGCTTGCTTTACCCTGCGCCACAACGCGACAGGCGAAATGCCCCATGCGGCCGCTACCTGCTGGCGGGTGCGGCCGGCCTTTGCAGGGTTTTTCGACTAAAATGAAATGTTTCAAAATGTTTCAAAATGTTTCACGCATTTGTTTTTTATAAGCAAACCGGATAAGATTGGGGTGATAAACTTATGTTTCATTTAAAAATATGTGCCATGAAAAAGATACTGAAGGTATTTATTGTTTTAGTGTTTTTGACCACTTTCACAGTCGGAGGTTCCAAGGAAGCCAACGCCTGCAAACCGGGCAAAATTTATGCTGAAGGAACCAAGTTCCTGGGCATCTGCTGGGGCAGAAATGGTAATGATTGTCGCAGATGTGTTAACCCCCGGTAAAATTGTTGAACGGCTGCAAACCGCCCGGGAAAATCAGGCCGGCAGCCTGGTTTTCCTTATTGCTTTTGATAGTAGCTGCAGGGTGCCGGCAGGCCAGGGAATGTGCCGTACCACATCCTGACCTTGATTACGAAGTTGTCAGGTCAATTGATGTGCCGGTAACAGGTCGGCAATACATCAATGTATCTACCTCCGTCATCCTCGAAAACGACACGGCTTACTATTACGGGCTAGATATACCAAATAGTTCAATTGATATTATTAACCTGACTTCTGCAAGATATGCCCGCACCCTTCAATTAAACCAAAGCGGCCCGGACGAAGTAGTCTATCCAATGGCCATGTTTGTGCAAAATACCGACTCCCTCTTTTTGATGAACGATTATAACAGCTTTTACCTCATCAACGGAGAAGGCCGGAAAATAAACCAATGGCGATTTACCGGCAAACTCCCGCCAGGCCTAACCGGCTCAAGTCTTTCCGGCCTGGACACTTACACTATTTTGGCCGTTAACAGCTACGAGCTTGTAAGGATGCCGTTTGTCTATCTGCCCCGAGAAAAAACAATCCTGGCTGCTTGCCTGTGGTTGCCATCTTATCGCAATACCCGGGCTTATTTCGAGCACCAGAAGTTTCCTCTGATTACGGAATTAAGCTTGCCGGACAATAAATTTGTTGCCTTCATTGGCCGATACCCACCCCTCACTGGCAATAAAGTGGCCCTGGATATGCTCTACAGCTTTACTTCGACCGGCAACGACATACTGGTGGGGGTCATGTATTCACCATTGGTTTTCTCCCGCAACCGTAACAGCTATTTTTGCATTGCCAGCAAGTATGCTCACGGTAAAGTAGAAAGGTTTAGCGAAGGCGTTGAGCTTGACGACCACACCGAAATGCGCATAGTGAACGCCAACGAAGCTTACCACGGCATATATTATGACCCTTACCGCAACCTCCTTTACCGGGTCTTCCAGTTGGCTCAACCACAATTGGACAAGGACAATAAGCTTTTGCAGCGGATACAAGCCACCTGGTCGGTTATTGTTTTTACACCCGATGGAAAGATATTGGGTGAAACGTTGTTCGAAAAAGAAAAATACGACTTTCTCAACATCAACATATTGCCAGAAGGTGTTTTGATAAGCAAAGAAAACAGCTTTAACCAGAAAAACACAGAAGACATGTACTCGTTCGATATCGTCAAATTCCATATTAGCCAACATGAAAATTAACCTGTTTCTCATCTGCTGGCTACTAGCTGTTACCGCTGGCCGGGCACAAGACATCAAAGACCTATATTATGCACCACCGGAAGGGGCGGGGCTGTACCTGGGCTTGCTTTATTTAAACGATTCGGCCACCGTACTGTGTGGTACGGAAGAAATGTACCTGCTGAATCATGAAAAACTGTTCGTTGATACCCTGCACTTTGCCGAAAAAACGTCCTTTGAAGAACACCCCATGACTTTCACGGCTATTGACCACAATACTTTTACATTTGCTTCGCTGGCCAAAACCATGATTGTTCAAGTAAGAAACAACCAGTTTCATATACAAAAAGAAATCATACTGGATCGCCAATTCAAGAAAGCCAACGGCAACTACTTAATGTATATCTTGTTTCCGGAAGGGTTGCTGGTCCGTCCGAAAAAAAGCAAAGACAAAAAATGGCAGTATTATTTTGCCCCACATTCAGATAAGCATTACGACTTTACCTATTCAGGCAACCTTATCCCCCCAAGTGAAGAAAAAACCTCATACAAGGGCAGTGAGGTTTTCGGTTTTAGTCGGATACAATACCTGAACGGCCATATTTATATCTACCTACGCAAAGAGAATTTGCTAATATGCTACTCCCCTGCCCGCAACAAGGTGGTTTCGTATAACCTGCCACCCCTGGAAAAGAAAAACCAACTGCATGAAATTTACCTTGACCCGATACAAGAAAAAATATACATGTTTCAGCTAACCGAAGGCTCCCCGTATAAACTATACCTGATTGATCCGGATAAGGCAAGTTATACCCTTGTCAAGGAAACAACCTATATCGTTCGCGGTGTTTTTAATGGCCAAATGTATGTTTCCGGCACATTTGATGGTGTTTACGGGCATTACCTGATTCCGGTTAGCGGACAAAACGAAGAGATAATAATGCTCAATGAAGAATATTAACACCTTTAATGGCAGCCGTCAGGCACATCGTTTCCTGGGTATTCTTGCCAGTATTTGGCTGCTGGCAAACTGTACCGACAGGACCCGTCACAGCAGCCTTGACTATATCGAAAACAACTTCAGGAAATACTTGTGGGAAATACACAAACAAACCCCAGAAAGCAACCGGGCCTATTATGTGATAAACCTGGAGGCATGTAGCAGTTGCGTTAACAAACACCTGGAGTTCCTGAAAAATGGGATTCTCAAACCCGGAATCACCGTTATTTTTACCGGATTGAATAGTAGCCGAAATTGGCATATCGACATCAATAGACTTTCGGCTTTTTACCCTGTACTACTGACCGACTATTCCAAAAGTGGCGTACGATACAATTTTGGCCTTCAAAACCCTGTGTATTTAAAATTTAACGATGGCGTACTCACCGAGTTCGTGTATATCCAATCTGCCAACGAAGACTCGGTATTCACCCACCTCTTGCGCTCGCCAGAACGCACTATTCCGTAAAAGAGGGATGGCATTTACCAGCCCTTGACTATCCCAATAACCAATTTAGCCCAACCGGCCAGCCGTTGCCGCTAAAATGAAATGTTTCAAAATGTTTCACCAATTTGTTTTTTATAGGCAAACCGGATAAGATTGGGGGTGATTTTTATGCGCATAGAAATTATTGTTATGTATTATGTCTAACTAAATTTGCTAAAAATGAAAAAGATTATTTCTCTCGTTGGTTTTTGTTG
>JALSJF010000114.1 GCA_026989505.1 Cyclobacteriaceae bacterium | reverse complement strand
ACTGGCTTTTAATCCTGGCGGCATCATACACGTACACCGGGGTGCCAAACTCCCTGGCGATTTTGGTTAACGCCAGCCCCTGAATGCTGTATTTGTTGTTTTTTAATTCCATAACGAAGAAATTAGCTGGCAAAGATAGGAATTTGTCTGTTTTGTTTGGCAACCGCTTACATCAGGAGGCAAAAATGATCTTATTTAAGTGATCATTAGACTACGTAAACAGGTTAACCTCCACGGAACCGGAATATAGAGGCCTGATGTAATTAACTGACAAACAATCGTTTGGCGGTTATTTTACCTCATTATTCACAACCTTCGAATAATCCGGGTTAAAATTCAGGCAGGTTATTACTACCCAGGGCCCGGGTTAAGCCGAAATGTTGCAGATGTCTTACTGTCAGGCTATCGCAAGCACAATCTTCCCGGTATTTTTATTGGCCGCCATATAGCGGTGGGCTGCGGCAATCTCCGGCAGCTTAAATACGCTATCGATAACCGGCTTTACCGTACCCTGTGCCAGCTCCGGCAGAAACCGTTGGCTAAACGCCTGGATGAGTGCGGCCTTATAGGCTAATGGCCGGGAGCGTAAGGTGGTGCCGATGATCGTCAGGTGTTTACGCAAAAGCGGGTACAGGTTTACTTCGGGAGCCTTAAAGCCTCCCATCATGGCGATGAGCATAAGCTTGCCGCCTACCGCCAGGGCGCGGATGTTGGGGTTGAAGTTAGGGGCACCGATAAAATCAAGGATGATGTCAACCCCTGTTTCGTTGGTATGTTGCAGCACTACTTCGGCAAAATCCTGCTGGCGGTAGTCAATAGCAAGGGAAGCCCCCAGCGCGAGGCAGGCGGGGTGTTTGCCGGCTGAGCAGGTAACATAAACTTCCAGGCCTTCCTGCCGGGCCAGTTGAATGGCTGCGGTGCCTACCCCGCTGCCCCCGGCATGGATAAGCGCTTTTTGTCCGCTTTTGGCTTTGCCCTCAAAAAAAAGGGTTTGGTAGGCGGTTAAAAACACCTCCGGAATAGCCGCGGCTTCGATAAACCCCAGGTTGTCCGGTATGGGCATCAGCAACGCCCCGGCTACCGACACATAGGCTGCCTGGCCACCCCCGGGCAGCAGGGCCATTACCCTGTCTCCGGGTTGCCAGGTGCTGCCGGCATCGCTTTCGGCTACCTCTCCGGCCATTTCCAGCCCCAGGATGTCGCTGGCGCCTGGAGGGGGCGGGTACTTGCCCTGTCGTTGTAATAAATCGGCCCGGTTGAGGGCGGCAGCATGGACTTTTACCAACACCTCGCCTGCTTTCCTCTCCGGCATGGGCACCTCACCAATAAAAAGTTCTTCCGGCCCGCCAAACCGGTGAAGTTGTACCGCTTTCATAATGCACTGTAATTTATCAGCAATAAAATCAACTGGTTTCGTTTTCCTGCCACCCCAGCATTTCATCCAGGGTATTGGTGGCCACAAAATGATAATTAGGCCGGGCTTTGGCGTAGATCCTGCGGGCCATTTGCTTACCTGCTTCGGTCTTGACCATCTCCCCGTAAAGCGGCACCAGGAATTTCCTGCGGCCGGCACTAACTAAGAAATTCTCGAGGTTGGCATATCCCGGCTTATATTCATGCCTGATGACATGCACCATCCAGGCAGCCAGGATTTCGGAGTTACCGCTATAGGTAAACCGCAGGTAATCATCCAGTGCCTGCATTTGTCCTGCCGTCATATTTTGGGGCAGATGGCGGATAAAATGCAGCCATTCATGCGAGCTCCATTTTTTGGTCAGCAAATCTTCCTGGCTAATTAACTGGCCGATGGGGGTGCCGCCCGCCCATGCTTTCACCACTGCATCTACTTTGTCAAAGCGGTCGGAAACCGGCACGGGGTGGCTATCCGGCAGGCCCGGGCCGTAAATCCATTGTTGATAAAGGTCTTCCGGCACCGGTAAATTATGGGCAGCAAAAAGGTGTTCATTCAGGTAGGCGATAAACCGTTCCGTAGTCATTGATTTAAAGGCATTTTCGCGGAAGTATTTTTTCAGGAAAGCATCAAATAGTTCACGGCCGGTTTTTTCTTCTAAGAGGCGCAAAAAGAAATACCCTTTGTTATAGGCAATGTCGTTCATGCCGTCATCGGGGTCACGGCCTTGCAGGTTGAGCTTTAAATGGGTGTCGGCTGCCTGGCCTTTGGCGGTCAGGTCGGCAATGGTAGCTTGCAGGTCCTGCATACTGAGCACGGCCAGCATCTCGGCATAATCGCGGCCATACACAGCCTCCATAATCCGCTGTTCAAAATACACCGTAAAGCCTTCATTCAACCAAAAATCATCCCAGTTGGCATTGGTTACCAGGTTGCCCGACCACGAATGGGCCAACTCATGGGCTACCAGCGAGGTCAGCGAACGGTCACCGGCCAGGATGGTGGGGGTGGCGAAGGTAAGGCGGGGGTTCTCCATGCCGCCAAAGGGGAAACTCGGGGGCAGGACGATCAGGTCATACACCTCCCACGGGTACGGGCCGTACAGCTTTTCGGCTGCGATAACCATTTCTTCCATTTCGGCAAACTCATAGGCGGCTGCCTTCAACACCGTGGGCTCGGCATACACCCCGGTACGCGGGCCTACCTGTTTATAACCAATATCCCCGGCTGCCAGGGCCATTAAATAGGCCGGAATGGGTTGGTCCATGGCAAAATGATATTCCCCGTCAGCATTTTTTATCTGCGGGTTTTCGGCACTCATCAGCGCCAGCATGCCGGGCGGCACCTGTACGCGGGCCCGGTAAGTGAAACGGATGCCCGGAGAGTCCTGCACGGGAAGCCAACTGCGGCAGAGAATAGCCTGCGACTGGGTAAAAAGAAAAGGCATGGTTTCCGCTGCCGTTTGTTTGGGGCTAAGCCATTGCAGGGCTGCGGCTTCCGGGTGGGTAGTATAGGTGATTTTTATTTGGCTCGTGGTATCTTCCAGGGCAATGGTCAGCGGACTGCCCAGAAAAGGTTGCTCTTCGCCCACGGTAAAGCTAAGGGGGTTGTCCCTGCCATCGGTAACGCTGGTTATCGCCAGGTTGTTTACATCCAGGACAATGGCTGCGGCCCCCGTGGCCCGGCTGATGTTGTAGGCTGCAGTGGCTTTGATAAGGTGGTGGTCAAAATCGATTACAGCATCCCATTCAAGGTGGGTGATGACAGCCTCTTCGGGCCGGGCAAAGGTATGGTGGTCGGTAAATTTCATTTCGGTATCGGTGGTTTTTTTATTTTCCGCTACGGGCTGGCAGGCCAGTGCTATTGATGTTAAAATTAGTAAAACTACCCGTGATATTGGTTGGTACATAGTCTGTAATTTTCGGCTAAAATAACGTGAAATACGGTAATATTGGAAAGAAAGCGCTTACCCCGAAAAATTCTGATGAATTTTTCGGG
>JALSJF010000113.1 GCA_026989505.1 Cyclobacteriaceae bacterium | reverse complement strand
GCGATAAAGTTGTTCGTTTAAGCAGACGGGTGTTAACCTGGATTATTCACGAAAATCGTGAATAATGATGTAAATTAACCGCCAAGCAACTGTTTGCCAGTTAATTACATCGGGTCCTCAGGCTCCGGTTCAGCGGAGGTTAACCAAGATGCCCCGGGGGGCGTGGAATCACCGGCCCTGTGGGCGAAAAATTCTTGTGAGTTTTCCGGGCTAACCCTTTTGCGGGAAAATGCCCCAAAAAAGGCCAAAAAATAACTATATAAAAACGTAACCCTTTCACCTTCAGTCCGTTAACCCACTTTTTGGGGAATTTTGGGGAATTTTGGGGAATTTTGGGGAATTTTGGGGAATGCCATTTGCGTCTTTCATTTTTTATAACGAGGTTGGCAGGAAATTTATGTTTCACTTAAAATTTATTATTATGAAAAGGTTTGTTATCAGTGGTGCCGGGGTAGTGCTAGTGGCAGTTCTTTTATTTCAGGTTCAGGCCCCTCTCCGGGCGGGCGATAAACTTGGCTATAAGCAAACCAATTGCTTGAAAATTGGCGAGCGGAAATGCATGCGTTCCGGAAGGGATTGCGCCACATCCTATCCTTGCAAAAGAGTGCGAAAAATTCAATAACGCAGGAAACCGGATCAGAGGGGGCTCCCCCCTTTGATTTCGCGTAAATGATGGACAATACAAACGATTAAACCACCCCCTTTTGCTATGCGTCCCTTACTTTATATGGTATTGGTAATTTTTTGCAACTATGCCTGTTCGGAAAAGATAGAGTACGGAGACGGGAGCTATACCCTGCACGAGGCGGGGGAATCTCCTTTGACGGGGAAACTGAAAGTAGTTGATACGCTAAAAATTGATATTGACAGTATGACAGGCAACCGCGACCCCTACTTGCAGGTGGTCGAAACAAAAGGAGAGCCCTATCTGTTCCTGTTTAACCCCAACAACTTTTGTCTTCAGGGCTACCACTTTTTCAACCCGGCAAAAAACTACAAGTGGTGTATGCCGGCAGAAGGGCCCAATGGCATCCGCTCTCCGGAAAGGTTTTATGTGCACAATGCAGACTCTATTTTCTTTATCAGCGGAGAGCATACCCAGAAAATATTCCTGGCCGACTCTGCCGGGGTGGTAGCCCGCACTTACGACCTGATCCCGGCCTTCGCCAGCCGGGGAAAATGGCTCACCAACGAGTTCTTTTTTCAGTTTCGTTACCTTCCCGAGTCGCAATCCGTTAGCTTTTGGCTATACCCGGAAGACGCCATGTCGTATGATGGTTATGACTATTATAAGGGGGCCAGCGCTTGTATCTACAACCTAAACACAGCAGAATATCGGCTGTTCGGTGGGTTTCCCCGGCAATACTTTATGGAAGATAACCTGTATGAGATATTCAATAACCTACATGGCTATGCCACTCCCGGGTACTGGGTTTTGCACTATAACGGGTCGAGTGAAGTACAGGTATATGATCGCACTACCCTGGCCGTTTGGCGCAGGTACCGCCTGCCAAGTCGCTACATTGATAAAGTGCCTCCGCTAATGAAACTGGGTGAGCCACGAAAGACACCACAAGAGGAGGTAGATTACCAGGCCGGTACCGGCTATTATTTCAGGATGCAGGCCAACCAGTCGGGGAGCCGCCATTACCGGGTCGTTTTTCATCAGGCCCCGTTAAAGTACCCCTCGGGCAAAAAAAGACATTATGACGATATACCCTTTAGTATCATGGTGCTGGATGGTCAGTTCAGATTGGTTGATGAAGTTGCTTTCGTGGGAGGACTGTTCGATGTTTATCAAACTTTTGCCTTTGGCGATAAATTTTATCTAAGCCTCAACAACCCCTTAAATGAACACTATAACGAAGACATACTGCAGTTTGCCGTCTTGGCGTTGGAGTAAGCCAATTGTAATTGCCTTGCTGGTACTGTCTTGTCACGGCAAACAAAAGGTGAGGTATCCGTACCAGGAGTCGCTGATTGAATATGTGGCCAAATACCACGGACTAAACCTCACTGGCTGTAGCGCCATTCTCCTGGCCGTTCCACTAAACAGTTGCTCCCCTTGCGTGGAACAGGTCTTGCACAAGGTTACCACCATGGACAATCCCCATGTTTGGGCCATCGTATGGGCCGACTCCAAAAAGGATTTGCTTCCCTACAACCTCAGGCCGAAGGGCAGAAGCCATGTTTCAGTAGATACCAAAGGGAACTATAAAGGGTATGATCTGGGTATTTTTGTGCCGGCCGTTTTGAAATATGAGAAAGGCACCCTGGTTTATATGAAAAGTTTGTCGACCGGAAACATCGAAGAAGCATTTAAACAATTAGGTCTGTGAAGAAAATCATTTTCCTTCTGCTTCCCCTGGCCGGCACCCCACCTGTATGGGCACAAGCTATAGAGGAGTTGTTATATAGCAATGAGGTAATACCCGCCAGGAGTATATATATGCTTGAAAACGGTTATAAAATAATTGTTACCGTACCCAACAAAGCATTTGAAATGGAAACCCTCCTGTTGTCGGCAGAAAACCTGGTAGTGGATACTTTGGCGCTGCCCCTGCGTCCTGCCGCCTTCCATTATCTTGGGCAATCCAGGGTGGCTTTGCAGGGCGAAGGTCAGTATTATCATTACATCGTTCAGGCAAACAAAGTTGTTCCGGTGCTTTCTACAGAAAAATCGGCCGGGCTGGAGGCAGACGATTTTACGGTTTTATTTAATGGCAAGTTGCTTACCTACTTTAGGGAAGGGAGGAAATTCGGCCTTATAGCCCGTGAACCCGATGCCGCAGGGGTTTTTTCCCCCCGCTCCCCCCAAAGTTTTATAGAACTTCCCAGCCCTCCGGTAAAGCTGAAGAAAAGTTTAATCTACCAATTACCCATAACGTTTGCCTACCATGGAGACTCCCTGTTACTGGTTTATTCGCGTGGTCAGCAGGCCTTGTTTATTATTGATCAGGCCTGGCACATAACTACCTACCGGTTGCCTCACCGGCCGGAGCAGGTCTGGGCCTATTATTGGGATGCTGCAGGGCTGCGCCATTATGCCGTAAAGTGTACCAAAAAAAAGAAAGAATTGTTTCAGTTGTCCGAAAATGCATTACGCTTTATTGGTGAGTTGGATGACTTGCCCATTGCTATCTACGATTACCAATTGTTGAATTGCCTAGGCAGCTACATAAAAAGCTGTGATTTTTATGTAACGCCAATCGTAAAAAGGGCTTCTAAAGGGTTAAATATTCTTGAACCTGTTGAGATCAGGCGTGATAACCACTAAGCAGGCAGAGGTCCCAAAAAGGCCAAAAAATAACTATATAAAAACGTAACCCTTTCAAATTCAGCCCGTTAGACCCCTTTATGGGACTTTATGGGACTTTATGGGACTTTATGGGACTTTATGGGACTTTATGGG
>JALSJF010000112.1 GCA_026989505.1 Cyclobacteriaceae bacterium | reverse complement strand
TTAATTCAACAGAAGAATAGTTTCTTTTCACCAACAGGCTGAAGGCCTGGATTATTTCAATACAAGGCAACGCCTTGGTTAGAAGTAAACAGGCAGGATACGCCCTGAAAGGGCAACTTAGCCCGGATTATTCCTACCGCAGCAAAGCTGCAAACAAATAAGCGGGTCAACGTATCTTTGCTGAAAAAACAAAGTTTTCGGGAGAAATATCATGTAAATTAACCGCTAAAGATTGTTTGTCAGTTAACTACATCAGCTCTGCGGGCGGAAAATCCTTATGAATTTTCCGGGTTAACCGCTTAATCAATTGGGTGGATTGGCCTTTCGTGGGAGAAACAAAAATAATTTCAGGGAATCTCAGGATAAACTATTTTAATCTTCGTTTTTAATAGCTACATTTGCACTCCGAAAAAAATAGTATAGCAAGATGGCTAAGAAAGGAAACAGGGTACAGGTGATTTTAGAGTGCACCGAGCACAAAAACAGCGGTATGCCGGGAACATCAAGGTATATCACCACGAAAAACAGGAAAAACACCCCGGAAAGGCTGGAGTTGAAAAAGTACAACCCCATTCTGAAGAAATATACTGTTCACAAAGAAATTAAGTAATTATGGCTAAGAAGGTAGTTGCAACGTTACAGAAAGGCGAGGGTAAAAATTTTGCCAAAGTTATCAGGGCGGTAAAATCACCCAAGACCGGGGCCTATTCTTTTAAGGAAGAAATGGTACCTGTTGACCAGGTAAAAGAAGTATTGGCCAGGAGCTGATACCTTTTCGCTTATTTAAAGAACCGAAAGTCCCCGCAAAAGGGACTTTTTTTGTTATTTTGAAAGTCTAAACAGGCAAAAGCATGGGTTTATTTGGGGGCATTTTCTCGAAAGACAAAAAAGAACACCTCGACAAGGGTTTGGCGAAAACCAAGGAAAATTTCTTTAGCAAATTAGGTAAGGCCGTAGCAGGCAAATCTACTGTAGATGACGAAGTGCTGGACAACTTGGAGGAGGTGCTGGTAACTTCAGACGTGGGGGTGGAAACCACCCTGAAAATCATCGAAGCTATCGAGCAACGCGTAGCACGCGACAAATACCTGGGCGTTGATGAGCTTAACCGTATTTTGCGCGAGGAAATAGCCGCCCTGCTGTCGGAAAATAATTCCGGAGACCTGGAAGACTTTGATGTGCCGTCCGGCACTCGCCCCTACGTTATCCTGGTGGTGGGGGTAAATGGGGTAGGCAAAACCACTACTATTGGCAAGCTGGCGGCCCGGTTCAAGGCTAAAGGGTTGCAGGTTATGCTGGGGGCAGCCGACACCTTCCGGGCAGCCGCGGTGGACCAACTCAAGCGCTGGGGCGAACGGGTTGGGGTGCCGGTAGTGGCCCATGGTATGCATACCGATCCCGCCTCCGTAGCCTTCGACACCGTGAAAAAAGCCGTGGAGCAACAGGCCGATGTGGTGATTATCGACACGGCCGGCCGGCTGCATACCAAGGTTAACCTGATGAACGAGCTGGGCAAGATCAAACGCGTTATTCAAAAATTTGTTGATACCGCCCCCCATGAAGTGTTGCTGGTGCTCGATGGCAGTACCGGCCAGAATGCCGTAAACCAGGCCCGTGAGTTTACCAAGGCCACCGAAGTAACCGCCCTGGCCATCACCAAGCTCGATGGCACCGCCAAAGGCGGGGTGGTTATCGGTATTTCCGATGAATTTAAGATCCCGGTAAAATATATTGGCGTTGGCGAGGGCCTGGAAGACCTGCAGGTGTTCAACAAGATGGCGTTTGTGGATTCTTTTTTCGGGTAAGCGGGGATATTCCCCCATATCTTGTCGCTTTTTGGCGGGGTTTCGGCTATTTAGGCCTTATCTTAGCATAAACCCCGTATGCTACCGTGATATCGTTGCCGACTTTTTTCCCGGGTCCCCGTCTTCTTTGCCTGCTTAGCCTGGTACTCTGCCCGTTTGTGCTGCCGGTGGCCGCACAGGTGGAAGAATCCGGCCTGGACCGGCTGCAGCGGTTGCTGGCCACCGAAACCGACTCTGTGCGCAAGGTGGGTTTGTATAACGATATCGCCTGGGAATATTCCTTTATCAATTACGACTCCTCCCTGTATTTCACTGAAAAAGCCCTGGCCCTTTCCCACCAGTTGAAGCATACTTATTGGCAGGCGGTATCCCTGGAGATGAAAGCCCTGCTCATGGAAATTTCCGGTCAGGTAGAAGAGGCGGCTACCCTGTATATCAAGGTGATTAAGTTGCGCGAGCAGTTGGGTGGGGAAGGCCTGGAAACCACCTATAACAACCTGGGTATCTTGTTTAAGGGGCAGGGCAACCACCGCAAGGCCCTGGCATATTTTGGCAAATCGTATGCCATAGAGACGGCCAACAACCACTACGAAGGTATTGGCGGCAGCCTGATTAATATGTCGGTAGCACTGGCCGGCCTGGGCCGGCTCGATTCTGCCAGGCTGCTGCTCGACCAGGCCATTAAGCTGGCCCGCACCCATAACCTGCGCTTCGTGTTGCAAAATGCCTATCTCGATCTGGCCAGCTACTATATCCGCCAGGAGCAGCCCGACAGTGCCTTATATTACTGCCACCGGCTTATTTCCCTGGCCCAAAGCGGTACCGTAGAGCCGGAAACCCTGGTAACCGCCCGGCAAAATGCGGCCGATATTTACGTAGAGCGGGGGCAATACCAGTTGGCCCTCCATCTCCTCAACAAGGTAGAAGAGGCATTGCCCCACCTGAATAACCGCGAATATTTTATCCGGCTGTATGCCACTAAAGCCCGGGCGCTGGCCGGCCTGGGGCAATACCCGCGGGCCTATGCCTACCTGCAAAAATCAGCGGCAGCCAAAGATTCACTGCTTAGCGCACAAACGGTGGGCATTTTGCACGACATCGAAAAAAAGTATGAGACGGAAAAGAAAGAACGGAAAATTACCGAGTTGGAGTTAACCGCCACCCGCAATGAAAGTGAGCGTAATGCCTATATCTTCATCATAATCGGAGTAGTGGCCGGGTTGTTGTTTTTGTATGTCTTGCTGCGCCAAAAATCAAAAACAAACAAGATCATATCGCAGTCGCTGGCCGAAAAGGAGACCCTGCTCAGGGAAATACACCACAGGGTAAAAAATAACCTGCAAATCATCTCCAGCCTGCTAAACCTGCAAGCCAAATTTATTACCGATAAAGTGGCCCGCAAGGCCATCAACGAAAGCCAAAGCCGGGTAAAGGCCATGGCCCTTATTCATCAGGAACTTTATCAAAAGGACAATTTAACCGGTATCAATATGCCGGGGTTCATCAAATCGTTAATCGAAAGCCTGTTGTCCTCTTACCGGGTAGATCAACAGCAGATAAAGCCCATACTGGCGGTGGCCGACATCCGCTTAGATGTGGATACGGCCATGTCCCTGGGATTAATTATAAATGAGCTGGTTTCCAATACCCTAAAATACGCATATACAGTTAAAAACACTGCTGTGGGAAATCTGTCGGTAACCTTATCAACACAAAAAGACACCTTGTTGCTATCGGTAAAAGACGATGGCCAGGGGTTTGTTCCTGCTGACAGCAGCAGCTACGGCATACGCCTGATTAACTCCCTGGCACGTAAATTACAGGCCCGTGTTACCTTTGAAAGTACCGGGGGTACTATGTGCAACCTGATAATCAAAAAATTTAAACTTGTATGAACCGGCAATCAGTTTTAGTTGTAGAAGATGAACCCATCATTGCTGACGATATAGCCACCAGCCTGGAGGGGTTTGGTTATGCTGTTCACGGCATAGCGGCCAGTGTGGACGAGGCCGTGGCCGTATTGGGTGCCGGCCTGCCCGACATGGCCCTGGTGGATATCAACCTGGAGGGGGAAAAAACAGGTATAGAGCTGGGCCATCTGCTGCATAACCGGTTCAAAACCCCCTTTATGTACATCACTTCCTATTTTGATGAGGAAACCGTAGAACGGGTAAAAAAGACACACCCTGTGGCCTACCTGATTAAGCCTTTTGATGACCGGGACCTGCGGGTAAACCTGGAGCTGGCCTTTGCCAGGCAAAAAAAGCGGCCCTTCCCTACCGATAAAATATTTGTCAAGAAAGCCAGCCGGCTGATAGCCCTCGACCCGCAGGCCATTACCCATGTAGAAGCGATTGACAACTATGCCTTCGTTTATACTGCGGAGGGCAAATATATGATCAGCCATACCCTGAAGAGTATTGAAGAGAAGCTGACGGACCGGGGATTTGTCAGGGTGCACCGGTCATACCTGATTAATTTTGAACATATCAGTTCCGTTTCCGAAGGCTTTGTTTTCCTTGGCAATACGCAAATACCGTTGGGCAGGGCGTATAAGCAGGCTTTTCTGGAATATCTGGTAACCCTCTGATTTTTTACCGGTCTTTTCCTGTTGTTTACTAAAAAAGGAGGTGCATTCACTAAAAACTGTTTGCCGGGGGGCATAACTCTGCTGATTATTAAGGTTAATTAGTAGCAAAATGATCATGAAGAACCTCCTCATCTCTATTTTACTAACGTTTTTAACGCTCAATGTATGGGCCCAGGATTACTATTGGGTTGGCGGCACCGGTAACTGGAGCGACCTCGCTCACTGGGCTACCACCAGCGGTGGCAGCACCTTGCATACGCAATTACCCTCGGCCACCGCTAACGTGTTTTTCGATGCCAATTCTTTCACGGCCGGCAGCCAGGTGGTAACCCTGGATGTCGTGGCCGATTGTAACAACATGGATTGGTCCGGGGTGTCCTTTTTCCCTACCATCTCCGGCAATGGTAACGATATGAACATCTACGGTTCGTTAACCCTGTCGCCCGATATGACCGCTAATTTCAGCGATGTGGAGTTTGAAGGCACTGGTACGGGCAACACCATAACCACCAACGGCACTTCGCTGGGTGCTTCATCCGTTACCCGTTTCAATGGCATCGGGGGTGAGTGGCTCTTGCAGGATGTGTTTACCACCAACAGTATCTATATGGTGGCCGGCACCCTTACCACCAACAGCAATACCGTAAATGCCGGCACCTTTTTTCAGCTTAGCGGCTCCAGTACCAAGGCGCTTAACCTGGGGGCTTCTGTTATCACCTGCGACCGCTGGTGGATTTTAGGTACGAACCAAACCATCGATGCCGGCACTTCTAAAATTATAACAAGTATTTTTTACAGTGATGGCGCGGGCGATGGCCCTTTTACCTATTATGATGTAGAGTTTAGCAGCGGGGGGCGCTTGCGTGACAATGCTACTTTTAACGAAATCACCATTGTGGCCGGCCAAGCCCTCACCCTGCAGGCCGGGGACGTATTTACCCTTAACAACCTGATAGCGGCCGGCAACAAACATAGCCGTATTATCATTAAGTCGAGCACGCCCGGTACCGAGTCCACCCTGAACAAGGCCTCGGGGGCAATTATCGTGGATTTCGTAGAACTGGCCGATGTATATGGCACGGGCGGGGCTACGTTTACGGCCAATAATGCTACCGGCAATGGCAATACCAACGGCTGGACCATAAACCCTGAGGCCGGGCAAGACTACTTTTGGGTTGGCAACGGAGGGGACTGGGCCGATTTTGCCAACCACTGGGCCACCACCAGTGGCGGCAGCACCATGCATACCGATTACCCCGGCAAAAACGATAACGTGTTTTTTGATACCAACTCGTTTACCACCCCCGGGCAAACCGTTACCCTGGATGTCATAGCCAGGTGCAGGGATATGGACTGGACGGGCGTAACCAACGCCCCCTACTTTTACGGGGCTTTCTCGGTACAATTAGAAGTGTACGGCTCACTCACCTTCAGCCCGGGAGTGGAAAAAGCCGTGTGGAACGTTAGTTTAAACGGGGCTGGTAACCATACCTTCACCGCTTCTACCTTAGGCACGTTGCTTAACCTGTCGGTTAAGGCTACCGGCAGCTACACCTTGCAGGATTCCCTGCGGGCCCAGGGCTTCAGCATAACCAAAGGCACCTTCAATACCAACGGCCAACCGGTAAGTACTTCGGTAGATGTTACCGTGGTGGGTTCGGCAGATGGCACAACGGTTGATTTTGGCAGCAGCAACATCTATGCCCGTAAAATCAACCTGGCCAATTATACCAACCAGCCGGTTATCAATCCGGGCACTTCCAATGTTTACCTTACCGGGGGCATTACGGTACAGAGCAATACGGTCAGCAATTTTCAGTTTAACAATGTGTTCGTAAGCGGCACGGCTACCCTTGAGGGCAGCAATACCTTTGCCAATCTGACCCTGGAGCCCGGGGCCAGCGTGACCTTTGAAGAAGGGGAAACCACTACCATTAACAACAACCTGAGCCTGAGCGGTACCAGTGCTTTGCCCATTACCCTGGGCAGCACGGTACCCGGTACGGCTGCCACCCTTGCCAAAGCCAGCGGCACGGTAAACGGTACCTACCTTATTTTGCAGGACATCACCGCTACGGGTGGGGCTACCTTCAATGCGGCACAATCCATTGACAACGGTAACAACACCGGCTGGAACATTACCGTTATTACCGGCCAGGACTATTACTGGGTGGGCGATGGCGGCAACTGGAGCGACTTTGCCACCCACTGGGCCACCACCAGTGGTGGCAGCACCATGCATACCGCTGTTCCGGGAGTGCTGGACAACGTGATATTTGATGCCAACTCCTTTTCCGTTGCCGGTGAATTCGTGGTAATTGATGACAGCCAGGCCAATTTCAATGATTTTGACGCTTCGGCCGTGAGCAACGGGTTCACCTTGTCGGGTCTCGGAAAGGAACTGAACATCTACGGCTCGGTACTGAAACCGGCCACGGTAAACATGTCCGTGGGTACCATTACCCTGCTTTCCGATGAAGCCGAAACCCTCGATTTTAACAATGGGCCGGGGAACAATACCACCCTGAATTTTAGTGCGGGCGGTACCTGGACCCTGGCCAGCGACCTGAATGTGAATGAAATACAATTCAATAGCGGCACCCTGAATACGGCAGGCTTTGCCGTTACCGTATTCTTTCAGTACAGGTTTTACACCACCAGCCCCAAAGTGCTTAACCTGGGCACGTCCACGTTGGAAGCGGGTATTTTACAGGCCAGCGGTGCCTCCGGTATCACCGTCAACGGGCCAAATTCCGAGTTGATTATCCACAGTACTTTTAGCCTGCCGGATGTGGCCACCAACAGCATCAGCTTAAACAACATCACCTTCGACAAAAACTCGGTGAACACCCCGCGGATATATAGTGATCTCACGGTCAATAAATTTACCATCATGGCCGGCTCCGATTTGGTGCCTTCCGGCATCATTACCGTGGTTGCCAATGAATTTGTGCTGGCAGGCACTTCGTCTGCCCCCATCCGGATATACCCGCAAGTAGTCACATCTTCGATCACTTTTAGTCAGGCCAGCGGGGTGGTAGATGGCTATTATCTTGAACTGGAAGAGGTTACGGCTACGGGCGGGGCTACCTTTAATGCCTACAACTCCGTTGACAACGGAGGGGTTATCGGCTGGGTGTTTCACCGCAGTGCGCAGACCATCACCTTCGACCCCTTGCCGGATAAAACCGTCGGGGACAGTGACTTTATCATCAGCGCTACGGCTTCCTCCGGCTTACCGGTTACCTTCACCCTGTTATCGGGACCGGCCACTATGGCAGGCGATACGGTATTGCTTACCGGTAGTGCCGGTACGGTGTCGATCAAGGCAGAACAGGCGGGCGATGTCAACTATGACCCCGCCCCTTCGGTAACCCAAACGTTTGCGGTGTTGCCTGCTTCCCAGAGCATCACCTTTGCTGCCCTGGCAGACAAGACCTATGGCGATGCCCCATTCGATTTAACCGCTACGGCCAGTTCGGGCCTGGCCGTAAGCTATACGGTGGTATCGGGGCCGGTGAGCATCAGCGGCAGTACGGTTACGATTACCGGGGCGGGCACGGCCGAGATTATGGCCAGCCAGGCGGGCGATGCCAACTACCAGGCGGCTGCCCCGGTAAGCCAGCGTTTTACCATAGCCAAAGCCGGGCAGACCATCACCTTTGCCGCCCTGGCAGACAAGACCTATGGCGATGCCCCATTCGATTTAACCGCTACGGCCGGTTCGGGCCTGGCCGTCAGCTATACGGTGGTATCGGGGCCGGTGAGCATCAGCGGCAGTACGGTTACAATTACCGGGGCGGGCACGGCCGAGATTATGGCCAGCCAGGCGGGCGATGCCAACTACCAGGCGGCTGCCCCGGTAAGCCAGCGTTTTACCATAGCCAAAGCCGGGCAGAGCATCACCTTTGCTGCCTTACCGGATGTTGACCTGGATCAAACCACCCTTGTTTCGTTATCGGCTACCGCCAGTTCCGGATTGGCGGTAAGCTATACGGTGGAGGGCCCGGCTACCCTGAACGACACCACCCTTACCCTTACGGCTCCGGGCACGGTTACCGTTACCGCTGCGCAGGCGGGAAACGACAACTATATGGCCGCCAATGCTGTGGAACAAAGCTTTACGGTAACCGGCATAGTTTCCGGGCTTGCAGAGGCTAACCTTTACAACATCAGTGTCTATCCGCAGCCGGCCCTTACCCTGCTGACCCTTACCCAACCGGCCGGCAGTTTCAATCGGCTGGCAGTTTACGATCTCAACGGCCGCCTGCAGTTATCCGGGCCCATTACCGGCCGGGAAACGCGTATGGATGTATCGGGCCTGGAACGCGGTGTTTACCTGCTCCGGCTCAGCGGGCAGGAGAAGAGTCTGGCCCTGAAAATAATCGTTGGCAACTGAGACCAACCGGATTAATTCTTTTTCTTCACCTTTACCGGTTTTTTAGCCCACGGAAAGCGGTACATAACATAATAACGGAAGCCCCAGGTACTGGCGCGGGCGGCCAGGCCGTAACCGGGTACATAGTAAGGCTCAAAAGGCACTTCGGGCACCGAACCGCCCCGGCCAAAGCGGAAACGGAAAATATAGCCCGTAAACAGCCCTTTCCATAACCGTACCTTTACCCCGGTAGTCATTTCAAACCAGCGGGAGGTATTGTTGCGGATGGTAAAGTCAACCGGTACTGCTCCCCAGTTGTCTTCGGTTACGGCCCCGGTCACCTGTTCATCAAAGCTGGCCCAGGCATAGCGCAGGCCGAAAGTGAAGCTGTTTAAATCGCGGTCGCGGCTAAGGAAATTCACGGCCGGGCCGATGCGGGAAAAAGTGCCGTTCATGCGGTAGTCCACCTGGTCATTCTTCTCGGCAAATTCCTGATAGCCGGATTCAAACACCAACAAATAATTGCTGAAATCCACCTCGGCCGTGAACTCATAGCTAAGTTTCCGTTCATCAAATAATTGCAATGCCGGCCCCAGGATATCGGCCCCGATTCTGATACCGGTAGGGAAGTATTGTTTCTTGCTGTTGGCGCTGTCAACCGGCACCGAATAGGGCGAGGCAACTTCCTGGGCAAAACTACCCAGGGCCAGCAGCAGGAACATTATGTTAAAGAGTGATTTCAATGTTTACGGTTACTTCTTCGTGAATAGTCGGGCTCAGGATCTTTAATTTCTTAAACGTGGTAAATGTGGTATCCAGCTTGTCGAAAGCGGCATCTAACCCACATTCGGGTGAAATAAGGATAGCCTTGACGGTATAAGACAAGCCGATGGTGTCGGTTTGGGCAGCCTGTTGCAGGATAAACGTGGTGGTGGTATCGCCAGGGTTTAGCGGCACCACCAACCGGCTCAGGGTACTGTCGGCATATTCGGGGAAACCTTCGGGGTTGTTTATCGCCTGCAGGGCCGTCAGGGTAATGGCCCTGGCTTTGCCATTGGCGTCAACAAAGTTGATTTTTACCAGGCTGGTTTCCACATCCAAGCAGGTGGGGATATCGCCACACCCCACGGCAAACCAAGCCCCGAAGAGTAGTATTACCAGCCCGTACCGTGTTTTTCTCCCCATATCAGGTCACAAAATAAACCAGAACCCGCACCTTTGCCAAACGGCTGCATCTTTAACCGCCTTTTAGCTGCGCTTGCGCTGACAGTATTGTACCTTTGCCGGATAAAACCCGCGTATTGAAAACGAAATCACGACATCAGGACAAAGTTAATATTATTACCATGGGCTGCGCCAAAAACCTGGTGGACTCCGAGGTGATCCTGACCCAACTGAAAGGCAATAATATCGAGGCCGTGCATGAAGCCGGTGAGGGCGCCAATATTGTTATCATCAACACCTGTGGTTTTATCGACTCGGCCAAGCAGGAATCCATCGACACTATTCTGCAATATGCCGGGGCCAAGGAGGAGGGCCTGATTGACAAACTCTATGTTACCGGCTGTTTGTCGGAACGGTATAAGGAGGATTTGATGAAGGAAATCCCCCTGGTAGATGCCTTTTTCGGTACCCGGGAAGTGCCGGCTTTGCTCAGTAGGTTTAAGGCCGATTACAAGCACGAACTTTTGGGTGAGCGCCTGCGTACCACCAGCCATTTTGCTTATTTAAAGATAGCCGAGGGCTGTGACCGCCCTTGTTCTTTTTGTGCTATTCCGCTGATGCGGGGCAAGCACGTATCGCGCCCCCTGGAGTCGTTGGTGGAGGAAGCTACCAACCTGGCCGCCAATGGGGTAAAAGAGCTGCTGATTATTGCCCAGGACTCTACCTACTACGGCCTCGATATTTACGGGGAGCGCAGGCTGGCGCAGTTGCTCGAAGAACTGGCCAACGTAAAGGGTATCGAGTGGCTGCGGCTGCACTATGCCTTTCCGGCCGGTTTCCCCGAAGATGTGCTGGCCGTGATGGCGGCCAATCCCAAAATCTGCCGTTACTTAGACATCCCCCTGCAACACGGCTCCAGCAAAATGCTCAAGGCCATGCGCAGGGGTATTAACCGCGGAAAAACCGAGGCCCTGATTGAAAAAATACGGCAACAGGTGCCCGGTATTGCTATCCGCACTACCCTGATTACCGGCTACCCGGGCGAAACCGCAGAGGATTTTGAGCAGATGCTGGATTTTGTGCAAAAAATGCAATTCGACCGGCTGGGGGTATTCACCTACTCGCATGAAGAAAACACCCATGCCTATAACTTTACCGATGATGTGCCCGAAGCGCTAAAGCAGGAACGTGCTGACCGGGTGATGGCGTTGCAGCAGGGGATTTCGCTAACAAAAAACCAGGCCAGGGTTGGGCAGACCATGAAGGTATTGGTTGACCGGTATGAAGACGGAACTTATTTTGCCCGTACCGAGTTTGATTCCCCGGAGGTGGACAATGAAGTGCTCATCCGGGCTGCGGACGGCTATCTGCGCCTCGGGGATTTTGCCACCGTTAGCATAACAGGGGCCACGGAATTTGATTTAACCGCAATACCTGTTTAATCTTGCAGGATTAACTGGTTGTATGAAAGTAGCTAAAGTAGCATTTGACAAAACAGGGAGTTTTTCCCGTATTTTTCTGGATTACCTCGCGGGGGAGCCGAAACTGGCCCATACGCACGCTTTTGAACCTTCTATTGCCGGCTTTGAGCAGGCGTTGTCGTACCGCAAGCTGTCATCAGCTACCCGAAACACCCTGGCAGAGGTACTGCAGGGGCAATATGCCGGCCTGCAGGTTAGTGAGGCGGTGCAGAACAACATTGCTTTGCTGGCCAGGCAAAATACGTTTACCGTTACCACCGGCCACCAGTTGAATATTTTCACCGGGCCGTTGTTTTTTATCTATAAGATCATCACCACCATCAATATTTGCCGGGAACTGCAGCAGAACTTTCCTGAATATAATTTTGTGCCGGTGTATTGGATGGGCTCGGAAGACCATGATTATGCCGAAATCAACCATATTCATGTGGCAGGTAAAAAATACACCTGGCACACGAGCCAGACCGGGGCCGTAGGGCGCTTTTCACCTGCCGGCCTGCCGGAACTGGCCGCTGAAATTCCGGGCCGCACCGCTATTTTTAAACGGGCGTACAGCAATAACCCCAACCTGGCGGCCGCTACCCGGCAATATGTTAACGAATTGTTTGGCCACACCGGCCTGGTTGTGCTGGAACCCGATAATGCTGAGCTGAAAAAACTTTTTTTGCCCGTGGTAGAAGAGGAAATTATGGGGCAGGTTTCTTATAAAGAGGTTTTGGCCCGGAATGAGTTTTTGCTGGCACAAGGCTACCGGCCGCAGCTAAACCCCCGCGAGGTAAACCTGTTTTATCTTGATGAAGGCCTGCGCGAACGGCTGGAACGGGTAGATGGCCATTTTGTCGTTACCAATACCGGTTTGTCTTTCAGCCAGGCAGAACTGCTGGCCCTGGCCCGGGCGCATCCGGAGAAAATCAGCCCCAATGTAATCTTACGGCCGGTTTATCAGGAGGTGATTTTGCCCAACCTGGGTTATGTGGGTGGCCCTTCGGAGCTGGCCTACTGGTTGCAGTATAAGGGGATGTTTGATGCCCTTAAACTGGATTTCCCGGTACTGATGCCGAGGAATTTTGGCCTCTACTTAGATAAAAATGCCCAGCGTAAGCAGCAGAAACTGGGGTTGGTTTACCAAGACCTGTTCCTCCACCTCGATGCCCTGCAAAAAAAGTACGTGCATAGCCAAAACACAGGGCTGAACCTGGATAAGGAAAGGCAGGAGATCATCAAGCTGTACCAGTCCATCCGCCAGGTTGCCCATAAAATTGATGTTACCCTTGAGCCGCATGTGGCTGCCCAGATTAAAAAACACCAGCAGTGCCTGGATAAACTGGAGGCCAAACTGGTACGGGCGGAGAAGCGTAACCGTGAAGCAGAGATGCAGATGCTCAGGGCCCTGAAAGAAAATGCCTTCCCCGGGGACATTCCCCAGGAACGGTACGTGAATATCCTGTCTATCCCCAACAAAGATTTTATAGACCAGGTAATGGCCATTACGGAACCCTTTGATTTACGTATGAATATTTACCTGGCCTAGCAGTTACGGCCATTATCCCCGGCTTGTTTTCTTCGGGTAAAAGGGCCAAAGGCTGTGGTTTTACGGCCCGTGTGAGCAATGGCGCTGAAAACTTCCCTATAGCAATCAGCAGGGTTATTTGCAAACCACATTTGAATCCGATAGCTTTATAGTAGTGAACAAATTCCAGGCCTGCAGACTTTATATTGGCCGCTGTAAGATAGGAGTAGGGTTACACCAATGCAAAAAATAGCTTTTATTGATACCGAAGTAGGGCTAACAACCGGGAGAATCCAGGATATTGGCGCCATAAAAGTTGCCGGTGATATATTTCACGCTGACAATGTTGTTCATTTTGCTGATTTCTTAAACAACGTTGAATTTGTGTGTGGGCATAATATTTTGGAACATGACCTGAAATATTTAGCCAAGGATATGGCGCTGGAGCGTTATACCTTTATCGATACCTTGTTTTGGTCGCCTTTGCTGTTTCCTGCCAAACCTTACCATAGCTTACTTAAAGATGATAAGTTACAACTGGAGGAGTTTAACAACCCGCTCAATGATGCCAGGAAAGCCAAAGATTTGTTCTTTGATGAGGTGGAAAAATTTCAACAAACGGACAACGTCTTAAAAAGCATTTTTTTTACTTTATTGCACGGGCAAAAACAGTTTAACGGGTTTTTTAAATACCTTAACTATCAAAATACAGTCAGTCAGCTTGAAAAACGTATTTTTCAACGGTTTAATGGCCGTATTTGCCATCATACCGATTTGCAAAATATTATCGCCAACAATCCGGTTGAATTGGCGTATTGCCTGGCGCTGGTTGATGTGCAGGACCGCTATTCCATTACCCCACCCTGGGTGCTGAAACGTTTTCCTGAAGTACAACGAATTATGTTTTTGCTGCGTAACAACCTGTGCCTTGCCGGTTGTGCTTATTGCCATAAAGCCTTTGATCTTCACCTGGGGTTGAAGAGGTTTTTTGGATTTGGTTCGTTTCGGACATACAATAGTGAGCCGTTGCAGGAAGAAGCGGCACAGGCGGCCATTAAGTACAAATCAATTTTGGCCATATTTCCTACGGGCGGTGGCAAATCCCTGACATTTCAACTACCTGCCCTCATGCAGGGCGAGAATGCCAAAGGCCTGACGGTAGTAATTTCCCCTCTCCAATCGTTAATGAAGGACCAGGTGGATAATCTTGAAAAAGCAGGTATTACCGATGCCGTAACCATCAACGGTTTACTTGACCCGATTGAGCGGGCAAAATCTTTTGAGAGGGTGGCCAGCGGCTTGGCCTCGTTATTGTACATCTCTCCCGAGTCCCTTCGTTCCAGAACAATTGAGCATCTTTTGCTTGGGCGAAATATCGTCCGTTTTGTTATTGATGAAGCCCATTGCTTTTCGGCCTGGGGACAGGATTTCAGGGTAGATTACCTGTACATTGGCGATTTTATCAAATCGCTGAAGGAACGAAAAAATATTGAGGGGGAAATTCCGGTTTCGTGTTTCACGGCCACTGCGAGGCAAAATGTTATAGCAGACATAAAGGATTATTTCCGGGAAAAACTGAATATCGAACTTAAACTTTTCAAAACCAGGATAACCAGGAAAAACTTGCAGTTTAAGGTTTATCCGAAAGGTGATGAAGAAGAAAAATACAATACCGTCCGTGATTTGATTGACCGGCAGAACTGCCCTGCCATCATTTATGTTTCCCGCACCGTAAAAGCCTATAAGCTTGCCAGCCGGCTTGCCCAAGACGGCTACACGGCCCGGCCTTATCATGGCAAAATGGATAAACAGGAGAAAACCGATAATCAGGATGCTTTTATTAACGGTGAGGTTCAGGTTATGGTAGCAACCTCGGCTTTTGGAATGGGGGTTGATAAAAAGGATATAGGCATGGTTATCCATTATGAAATTTCCGATTCGCTCGAAAACTATATCCAGGAAGCCGGCAGGGCCGGCCGTGATGAAAGTATTGAGGCAGCATGTTATGTGCTTTTTAATGAGGAAGATTTGAGCAAGCATTTTATCCTGCTCAGCCAAACCAGACTCAACATCAGTGAAATCCAACAGGTGTGGAAAGCCGTGAAGGATTTAACCCGCTTCCGTTCAAAAATATCAAATTCTGCCCTTGAGATAGCCCGAAAAGCAGGCTGGAACGATACGGTAAATGAAATTGAAACCAGGGTAAAGACAGCAATTGCGGCCCTCGAAGAATCGGGGTACCTGAAGCGGGGCCAGAATATTCCCCGCATTTTTGCCAACAGCATTCTGGCAAAAAATGCCCAGGAAGCCATAGATAAAATCAATCATTCACACCGTTTCAATGAAAGACAAAAGCAGCATGCAGTAAGGATTATCAAAAAACTGTTTTCAAGCAAAAACCGCAAGAACGCTACGGGCGAGGAACCGGAAGCGAGGGTAGATTATATTTCCGACCACCTCGGGATTGTTAAAGAAGAAGTTATTGAAGTGATCAGCCTGCTGCGTGAAGAAGAAATACTTGCCGATACTAAGGACCTGTCGGCCTTTATCAGGCCCGGGGGCGATAGGCAATCCCGTAAGATGGTGAAAGATTTTCTCGGAATAGAAGAACGATTACTCGCCAGGACTAAAAATACCGAACAAAATTTTCATTTGAAACAACTTAACCAGCAGATGGAAGAAAGTGGTGCACAGGGCACCTCGGTAAAAAGTATCAAGACCATTGTCAATTTCTGGACGATTAAAAACTGGGTCAGGCAGAAAACCATTGATGCAGGCAAAAAACATATAGCCATCACTTTGGCCCGGCAGAAAAATGAATTGGATGAAAAACTACGAAGACGTAAGAAGCTGGCAGGCTTTATCATCGACTATTTGCATAACACGGTTGCTGACCACCCCGCTGACCGCGGGCAAGACAAGGGTGAAATACGGATTGAATTTTCAGTGCATGAATTAAAATCAGCCTATGAAAACAATGACTTGTTTTCCGGTAAAGTAACCACTGGCGATATTGAAGATGCCCTGTTTTATTTATCCCGGATTGAGGCGTTGAAGCTGGAAGGGGGGTTTCTGGTTATCTACAACTCCCTTACCATTGAGCGACTTGAAAAAGACAATAAGAAAAGATATAAAGCCGGTGATTATGCCAAATTGAAACAATTTTACGAAAACAAAGTTCAACAGGTACATATTGTGGGTGAGTATGCCCGGAAAATGCTAAGTGATTACCAGGATGCTTTGCAGTTTGTGGAAGATTATTTTCAGTTAAATTACCCGGCATTCTTGAATAAGTATTTTAAAGGCAGCCGTAAAAATGAAATAAAAAGAAATATTACGCCCCGTAAATTCCGGCAACTTTTTGGCGAGTTGTCCCCTTCGCAACTGAAAATAATCAACGATCAGGTGTCTAAATATATTGTGGTGGCAGCCGGGCCGGGTAGCGGCAAGACCAGGATTTTAGTGCATAAGCTGGCCTCCCTGTTGCTTATGGAAGATGTGAAGCATGAGCAACTTTTGATGCTTACTTTTTCGCGGGCTGCGGCAACAGAATTTAAAAAGCGGTTGCTTGGGCTTTATGGTAATGCGGCAAATTTTGTGGATATAAAGACTTTTCATTCCTATTGCTTCGACCTGCTCGGGAGAGTTGGCAACCTGGAAAAATCCGGAAAAATAATCCGCACCGCCATTGAAAAGATAAAGAACAATGAGGTTGAACCTAACCGGATTGCCAGGGCGGTTTTGGTTATTGATGAAGCCCAGGATATGGACGCTGATGAGTATGAACTGGTAACCACGCTGCTCGAGTATAATGAAGAAATGCGGGTAATTGCTGTTGGCGATGACGACCAGAATATTTATGGGTTTCGGGGATCGAGCTCGCAATATTTGGCAGGCTTCATCACCAAAAAATCTGCGGTTAAATATGAGCTTGTTGAAAATTACCGCAGCAGAAAAAATTTGATTGAGTTTACCAACAACTTTGTTAATAGTATTGGTGGCCGTTTAAAAAATAATGAGATTATACCCGTACGAAAAGAAAACGGCAGCCTGAAAATCATCAGGTATTCTGCGGACAACTTAATAGAGCCTGTAGTCCATGATATTTTGAATTTGGGGTTGGCCGGTTCTACTTGTGTATTAACCCAAACCAATGATGAAGCCTTGCAAATTGCCGGATTGTTACAAAAACACGACTACCCGGCTAAACTCATCCAGTCCAACGATGGGTTCAGCCTGTATAACCTTAACGAAGTCAGGTATTTCATTTCCCGACTGAACCTACAGGATGATACCTTTATCATAAGCGATGATACCTGGCAACAGGCCAAAAACGATTTAATAAAGCAATTTAACCGTAGCACGAAACTGGACCTTGTTATTGCGCTTATCAAGGCCTTTGCGTTGAGTAATCCTCGAAGAAAGTACAGGTCGGATTTTCAAGTGTTCTTACATGAATCGAAACCGGAAGATTTTATTGCCGAAAGTATTGACACCATTATCGTTTCTACTATCCACAAAGCAAAAGGCAAGGAATTTGACAATGTTTACCTGGTGCTGAATAATTTTTACCTCAATGATGACAGCAAAAAACGGGAGCTTTATGTAGCCATGACCCGGGCTAAAAACAACCTTAGCATCTATGCCAATACCAGGATTTTAGACTATGTAAAGGCCGGGGGGCTGGTAGTCAAGGAAGACCCGGCAGAATATCATGACCGGGAAACCTTTGTGTTGCAACTAACCCATAAGGAAATCTGGCTCGATTATTTCACGGGCTATTACCGGCAAAAGCAGATCAGTGGTTTGCAAAGTGGGGATACCTTAAAGGTTAAAGCGGATACCTGTTACAATGAAAAAGGCGTTGGGATATTGAAATTCTCTAAATCTTTTACAGCAAAGCTTGCAGAACTTAAAAACAACGGTTTTGTTGTTGAATCGGCAAAAATCAATTGGGTTTTATTCTGGCAAAAGGAGGGGGAAGAAGAAACAAGGATTGTGTTACCAGAGTTATATTTGCGCAAGCAACAAAACGTTGCGGCAGGGCAGGCACCCAATGAAGAATAAGATGGGGGCTAACATTGCAAACTGCAGAAACATTGATTTATGGGAAAATTTACTGCTATGGTTTTAGCCATAAGAATGGCAGTATGAAAAAAACAGAACAAGAATTAGCCTTATAAAATGGACATTCCTTTAAACGAATTTGAGCAGGTAATTAATGAAACTATCCTTAAACGGGGGGTATCTTATTTTAACAAAGGCTGTGTAACAGATTTTGCCGAATTAGCAACCGGGGAATATGAAGCTATTGTAACCGGCACCATGGAATATGTTGTGAACCTGCACATCAAAAACAATATGGTGGTAGCGTATTATTGTAGTTGCCCTTATGACAGGGGGCCGGTGTGCAAGCATATTGTTGCCGCTATTCTTTTCTTGAAACAAGATGAACTGGATTTGAACCAACACCAGCCGAAAAGAAAGAAGAGAAAACCGGTGGCGCAGCAATTGCAAGAGGTTATACAAAAAATAGCGCCAGAGGAATTGCAAGAATTTGTAAAACAACAAGCCAAGGTTGATAAACAATTCAAAAACTTGTTTCTCGCCTATTTTGCCCACCTGCATGAAAGCCAATCGAAAGAATTTTACCAAGACCAAATAAGGTCAATCGTTAATTCGGCAACGGACAACTACGGCTTTATTGGCTGGCACGAAATGGCCTATTTAGAACAAGGTATTGCCCCTATAATTTCTATGGCAGAAAATCACTTTGAAAACGGGAATTACCAAAGTGCCGTCAGCATTCTTACGGCACTACTTGAGGAAATAAACAAGGCAATTGAGTTTAGCGATGATAGCAATGGTGTACTTGGGGGAATAATTGAAAACGCCTACGAAATGTTGCATGCCATTGCCAGAAAGGATTTACCTGATACCGTCAGGGTGGCGTATTTTAATTATTGTATATCGTCATTTGCGCAGCGGCTGTTTGATGGCTGGGACTGGCACCTTGACATATTAAGCATTGCTTCAGAATTGGCCAATAATGAAAGTGAAGGAGATATTATCATTAAACATTTAGACACCATAAACGGTGATTATGAGCGCAAAAGGGCGGAGATGCTTAAACTTTCCCTGCTAACAAAATATAAACCGAAAAAAGATGTGCAGGAGTTTATTGAAAAGCATATCGCTAATTCATTGATACGAAACAAGGAAATAGCCAGGGCTGTTGAAAGCAAAGAATTTGCCAGGGCCATAAAACTGTGTCAGGATGGAATTGCATACGATGCCCGGGATAAGCCCGGCTTGGTCAAAGATTGGTATAACTGGTTGTTGGAAATTGCCCAAATTCAAAACGATAAAGTTAAAATTATTGAATACGCCCGTTTCTTGTTCATCGATAATTTTATGCCCAAACAAGACTATTATGCCATCTTAAAACAAAATGTTGAACCTGCTGAATGGCAAGATTTTTTAGAACAAATAATTAAAGAAATCAGCGCCAGGGGCGGATGGCTGTATGAGGGGCTTGTCAGGCGCATATATATTGAAGAAAAGTGGTGGGACCGGCTGTTTATGCTGCTGAAAGAAGATGCTTCGTTGTCTAACATTGAAAACAACGAGAAGTATTTGGCAAAAGACTATGCCGGGGAATTGATTCAACTTTACCGTGATAGAATAATAGAGTATTTGGCTGGGGTTAAGGCAAGGAAACATTATCAGGAAGCCTGCCGGTACTTGCGCAGAATGAAAAAACTGGGCGGGACAAAAGAAGTAAATAAATTGTTAGCCTATTTTAGGGAGGCTTACCCAAAACGGAAGGCCTTATTAGAGGAACTAAACAAGGTTTAGGCGGAGTGTTTACGGGAAAGAAGAATTTGGGTTGGCAGCACAAAATATTGTACCTGCTTTTACTGTCTGCCGTACTTTAAAAGCAGGAATGCTAAGGCGCAAAATAACCATTGGCGTAGCACAAAAATATTCGTTTCAACCGGCTTGTGCAGAAACTCTTGCGGGCATATGGCCCATAGTAGTTATACCGGCAGGTAAGTTTGCACTGCATTAGCCAAATACGGTCAGGGGGTTTCTACCACGGGTAATACTAATTTTGAGGGGAATGCGTTGGTAGCATAGACCTGCCAGGTGGTTGGCGGGCATTCGTTTGGGTTGTTATGGGCCGATAATTGTGGGTGCAAGATAAAATTTCCACTATCGGCCCCGGTAATGGCCAGGCGTATTTTATGCCCTTTTTTAAACACCCAGGAGGCCGGCATTAAATCAAACCGCATTTGTATCACCCGGCCTGAATCCAGGGCGTGCAAATCTTTTTCGTTGCCCCGGTACCCATGCCAGGGCAATTCCGGTTTTATAATTTCAGCGTTCAACACTTGCCCCTTTGGCGGTTTTAATTCATGCCAGTCAGACCTCAACTGGCCTTCCGTAACATACCATGCTTTCCCCTCTTCGTCAACATCGCTTAAATACACAAACACATCGGCATCCGGCTGCGATGACGAAAGGTAGAGGTCAATAACAGGGTGCCCGGTAACCTGCACGTCTTGTTCCAGGGCCGGGGTCTCAAAAACAAGGGCCAGCGAATCGTTCTGGCTGCGCTCCATAACCTCATCGGGGGCATCCCATAATAACCAGCGGTTCCAATTATTGGTACCGTAATTTGCCCGTGCATTATAGTTTACCCCGTATTCGATGGCCCCGGGCATAGTACGGTTGGCGGTAAGTGTTTGGTCCCGGTTGAAAAATAGCTTCAGGGGTTGGCTGGCGGGTGGCCAGGAAGCAAATTTCTCCCAGCCTTTGTGGAAGGTATAAATTTTTACCGGCTCCGCAAAGTCCTTATTGTCTTGTTGTTTAAGATGTTTATTGAAGAATTTTAGTTGCTCCCAGGTTAACTGGTCAACAAAATTGCCCTGATAGTTAAGCAACTCCTTGTACGGGCCGGTAATGCGCATGGGCCGGTGGAATCGCGGGGCCAGCAGCAGGTAAGTGGGTACTTTGCCGGTAAGATTGGCAAATAATTTGGTGGTGCCTTTGGTGAAGCCATCGAACCAGCCGCCCAGGTTATAAACGGCAATACCGGCTTCTTCAAGCTGTTGAATAAAGGAGCCGGGACTGGTTTCAGCGAACGCAATGGAGTCACCGGCAAAAACCAGTGGTGCATCGATATAG
>JALSJF010000111.1 GCA_026989505.1 Cyclobacteriaceae bacterium | reverse complement strand
CCAGCTTATTGCCCTGTTGCAGGGTAAAAAGGCCATTGTAAAAATCTTGCTGAAAATTTTGCAGGCTGGCCCGGTTGACCACCGTTTGGGCGGAAGGCTGCTGGTCCATGGCGTGGGCAAAATATTCCATACTCAACTGGGGGTCGTGCAGGGCTTTCATCATGCCCAGCGTGTAGTTTGATTTATGGTTATGGTGGGCAAAGGCATCGCCATTTTCATAGTAAGCTTCGGCCACCTCCAGGTGACCGTTGGCCAGGGCCAGGTCGGCCTTTACGTTGCTATAGCCCCCCATGGAGTACCAGATGGGGTATTCGAAACCCCGCATGGAAAACAAGCCGACTAAAATCATTATGGCCAGGATACGGTAAGTGAAATAAGGCAGGTTGGTAGGTTGGTACAGCACCCTGCCCACCTTATAATCCTGCTCAATCAGCGGTAAAAAATTATAGAGCACATACAGCAAAAAGGCGATGCCGATAGCGAGATGGGCATAGATAATGATATCGCCCAGGACCTTCAGAAAGGGGTCGTTGAGGGTGAACATAAAAAAGGTAAGGGTAGCCAGGGATGTTACGGCTATAACGAGGTAAAGGGTAGGCCATAAAATTTTATAGTTGGCCGCCCCTTCATATAATGCCGCCCGGTGGTAGCTCCCCCACACCCCGAGAACAGCCGAGATAACCAACAAAACAAAGGGGTTGATGTAAAGCAGTTGCCAATCGATATAATGGGCAACATACAGGTACGAAAACAAAATATTGGCAAGGTAAATAAGGGTAATCAGTAAAAAATGCCGCAATTTGCTGCGGCTGGCAATGCCTTTGGTGCCGGTTATGACGGTTAAAAACAAGGCTACTATTTCATGGGCCACAGAAACAATAAACAGGATAACCAGCATATAGGGCGCCAGCACGCCATAGTTAATCAGGCCGGTAAACGGTTGCCGGGTGCTGCTGAAAAAATAAACTATTACCCCCAGCAGGGCCAGGGCCGCGGCCATTACCCACAGGCGTTTTACAAACCCGGCCGCAGGGGCAAAAGCGTGCAGGTAGTAACTTGGGGATAAGATGATAATAAACACCAGCACCAGCACCCCGGTATCCGAGCCGTTGAATAATTGCAGGGTTTCTACATGCAACAGGATGAGAAAAGCCAGTAGCGCGCCCATGGTTATGAGGTACCCTACCCGCCTGAACATGGTTACCAGGGCAAGGAACAACCAGATAGCCACGGCCACCACAGCCATCAGCGCCTGCGAATAAATGACCCCGGCCGGTATGGCACCGCCATTAAAAACTTCGGTAAGTACTTTTTTGTCGGCCGGAATGGAAAAGCTGAACGGCCCTTTGGTGAAAACACTGAAATCGATGGTATAGGAAGACTCCTGCGTAAGGACGTTCCACCCGATAAGGGTGCCGGCCCCCACCATCTGCAATACCACAGTAGCCACAGCCAGCGCCAGCATGGCCACCAGCAATAGCCAAAAAACCAGCCTATACGGCCTGTCCCACGATTGCCAGAACATTAGTTTATCTGCCATAGGTTTCTCCTTCTTTGTTTGGTTGTGCTAACCGGCTGTGCAAATGAGGGACAAGTAAAGGTTTCATGCAAGGGGTTGGCTTAGATACTTTTTATTTCGCTGCAAAAGCTCCTGCTGAATGATAGCAAACACTTTATCACGCAAGGCCGGCACATCCGCCTCGGTGAGGTTATCCGTAGCAATGGCCTGATGCACGATGATGGCAATACGGTGGTCAAGCAGCAAGAATTTACCGTCATCGGGCAAAACCCGCCAGTTATTGGGCAGGGTAACGGGCACCACCGGCACCCCATTGGCGATGGCCGCCCGAAAGGCGCCATCGAGGTACCTGGCCTGGTAAGGCGGGTTATCGGAACGGATACCCCCTTCGGGAAAGATGATTAACGACTTGCCCTTTTTAATGGCCGTAATGCTTTCTTCCAAAACCCGGGCCCGGTCGCGCATGCTGGCACGGTTGACCGTAATGTGCAACGAGCGAAAATAGTAACCAAACAAGGGCGCTTTGGCGATTGATTGCTTGCCTACAAAACAGGCATCGTTGGTGAGCAAGGGTATGGAGGCAATATCGGCATAGGAAAAATGATTGGCCACATAGACGCAGGGCCGCGACCAGGGCTGTTGGTTGTGGTTTTCGATGGTCACCCGGATACCGGCCAGGAAAAAGTAAAACCAGCCCCAGATGCGGGTAAGGCGGTAGGCATATTTATGCCAGCGCTCGTTTTGCGCCAACACTATGAATGCCGGGAAAAACATCAGGAAGGTAAAGAAAAAAAGCAGGGCCGCATAAAAAGTATGAAGCCACCGGAGGAATCTCATAGTTTGGCTTTTAGCGTGCCAAAAATAAGACTCTGGCGGGAAAGATAAAATAATACGGCTGTTCATTCACTTACCCTAACGCCTCCCCCACCGGCATTGGTACAGTCGCAGCCCTCTTAATTGGGCTCAGGACCCGGCTTTATCCCAACAGAAGAAGAGTTTCTCCTTTCACCAACAGGAACAGAGGCCCGGGGAGGTAATATAAGGCAACGCCTTTGGTTTGACTTAGCCGGGCCTTCGGCCCGTACCCGCCTTATGCACCCCGGGCCGGACAAACCGTTTTGCACGCTATACCGGGCTGCGGCTATACGGTATAAAACCTGCCCTTCCCCATTGTTTCTATCGGGATTATGGTATCTTTGTTGTAGTTATATAGATGTTACTCAACATTAAACATAAGTTATAGCCTATAAATATTTAAATTATGAAAACAATTATCCTTGTCATTTTAGGAATGAGTTCATTCATTATCAAACCTTCAAACTTAACGCGAGATTTGGAGGCACTAAACGTTATTGAAAACAAAACTGAGTACAACGGGGTATATTATTATTATGAAATAAAGAATTCTGGAGATATCGTTATTCCGGCAGGGAGCTATACAGTTTACTTTAGCGTAAATGGAAAAAAAATCAGTTTTGATAAGGCAACTTCAGAAATTCAACCTGGACAGGTAATTAGGTACAAATCCACAAGAACATTTTATTGGTCTGAGAAGCTTACTACATTAAACTATTCCCTTGAAATCATTTATAATGATTCAAATATTGAAAATAATATCCTGACAGGGAAGTCACAATTAGAATAATTAAATTAATAATAACGCTGGGTAACAATACCTCAAACACTATATGGCGGCTTATTTATATTCTGATGTATTCTGACACCCGCCTGACCGGGTCAGCCGGGCAGATTTCAGGGTTATTAACTAACCTTATCACAGCCGACAGTTAAGCTGGTGGAAAGCCCGCCACTTTTTTGGGCCAAAACCGTTGGCAAAATATAAACTAAAAATCAACGATGAAGTGAAGTACCTGCTACTTATTTTTTGTCTTGTTCCCTTATTCGGGAATAGCCAAACTGGT
>JALSJF010000110.1 GCA_026989505.1 Cyclobacteriaceae bacterium | reverse complement strand
TCTCATGCTCCTTATGGTAACTGTTAAACACCGGATGGGTGAGAAAATCGCTGGTACGTTGCCAGTCTGCCGGCCAGTTCAAGGCCAAATCGGCAGCAGCGACAAAAGCCCGGGAAGCCCCCACCGTACGGGCAAATATGCCGGTAATTTTCTCTACCGAGGCCAGCGTGGTGGTTTCATCTACCGAAATACCGATGGCGCCATCGGCAAAATAGCGGAAATTCACCTGCGCTGCTTCGGCTGTTTCCTTTAGCCTGGCCGTGGTAATGCCATCGGGCAGGTTGATTTTCAGGGTATCAAAATAATATTTATTTACCTGGGTGCACCCCAGCCCGTGCAGGTTGGTTTCCAGCAGGCGGGCCAGCCCGTGAATGCGGCCGGCAATTTTTTGCAAACCGGTACGGCCATGGTACACCGCATACATGCCGGCCAGCACCGCCAGCAGCACCTGGGCGGTACAGATATTGGAGGTAGCCCGCTCGCGCTTGATATGCTGTTCGCGGGTCTGCAGGGCCATGCGGTAAGCCGGATGCCCATCGGCATCAATAGAAGCCCCGATAATCCGGCCCGGGACCTGGCGTTTATAGTCCTCGCGGGTGGCAAAAAAGGCCGCATGCGGGCCGCCATAGCCCAGGGTTACCCCAAAGCGCTGGCTGGAGCCCACCACCACATCGGCCCCCATTTCCCCGGGGGATTTCATTAGTACCAGGCTCATTAAATCGGCTCCCATGCCTACCAGCACCCGGTGTGCATGGGCGGCTGCAATAAAATCGGTATAATCACGGATATCCCCGTTATTGCCCGGGTTTTGCAGGTAAACCCCAAAGAGTTCCGGATCGGCAAGGTCAAGATCATCAATACGGCCAATGACCAGGTCGATATAATGTGAATTGGCCCGCGTGCGCATCACATCAATCGTTTGCGGGAACGTATCTTCATCAATAAAAAATTTGTTGGCCTTTTTTTTGGGGCCTTTCTGCACGGCCGACAACATGTACATGGCCTCGGCTGCGGCCGTGCCTTCATCCAGCAACGAGGCATTGGCCATCTCCATACCGGTAAGGTCGGCTACCATGGTTTGAAAGTTAATCAGGGCTTCTAAGCGGCCCTGGGCTATTTCGGCCTGATAGGGCGTGTAAGCGGTGTACCAGCCCGGGGATTCCAGGATGTTCCTGCGGATAACGGCCGGCATCACAGTGTTATAGTACCCCATACCGATAAAAGTTTCATACAACTTATTCTCTGCCATGGTGGCCCGCAGGTCATCCAGAAAAACCCCTTCGCTTTTTGCCTCCGGCAGGTTGAGCGAATTTTGCAAGCGAATATTGGCGGGTATGGTTTCACCTATCAGTTGTTCCAGGCTACCGGCCCCCACAACTTGCAGCATAGCCGCTATTTGCCCTTCATCCGGGCCGTTATGCCGGTTTTCGAACCGCTCTACATAGGTATAATCAAGTTTCATCAAGGTGGTTTTAGTGCCAAAGCAAGTTTTCTGTTGCCCGGCAAAGTTAATTAATTTGCCTGCATCTGCGGGTCGTTCAAACGGCTATTTTGCCGCTGGTAATAATAGTTTGCAAAGGGTTGGATTATCGATGCTAAAGTCTCTTATATATAACCGGCAAATAGCCCTTTTAGGAAGGGCGGGATTTGCAGCATAACGGGTGTATGCCGGATATGGTTCGGGAAACCTGTGCCCTCGTCAACGCAACATAGCCTTGCCCCGAAAAACCCATCAAAATTTCCCGGGGATATCCAGTGAAACCCCCTTATCCCGGTTTATTCACGAAAACCGTGCATAATGGTTGCCCCGGCAGCAATTCAGGTGGTAATGGCCAAATTGTTTCAAGGCCGGATTATCGATAGTTCTTAGGTAAATTTGAAAGGGTGATTTTGATTCGTGTGCCCACTTTGGGTTTGCTGGCAATTTTCACCTTGCCATTTAGTCTTTTTACACTCCTTTTAACTATATATAGCCCCATCCCACTCCCCTCTGAACGCTCACTACCCCTAAAAAACATGTTAAATACTTTTCCCTGGATAGCTTTGGGTATCCCGATACCATTATCGCTTACTTCAATATACGCGTTGTTCCTCCGGGCATAAATATTTACCGATATCAAAGTTTTTTGCCTGCGAAAATGCCGGTATTTTACGCTGTTTTCCAAAACATGGTAAAACAACCCCTCCAAAACTTCCACATCGCTATAAAAGGGACCGGCCATTTTATTGGTTACCGTAATACTAACATGTTCAAACCCTTGTACGTGTGTTAACCGTTGACAGACGCCTTCAATTGTCTTCTCAAAATCAACTGCCGTTATATTAAGCCTGGAACCCTCCAGCTTAGTTAAAAATGATATTTTATCAAAAAGGACTTCAAGCCCGGTTAAAGTATCGGAAATATACTTAAAATAGGTTTGGGTTATCTTTTCCTTCGACTCTATCATCCCTAAATTAACCAGGCCTAAAGCCGTAGATATTGGACCTTTCAACGTATGTGAAGTATTATAAAAAAAAGTATTTAACTCCTTTACTTTCTTTTCCAGTTTTTTTCTACTTTGCAAGAGGGCCTTCGCCATCTCCTTATAATGGGAAACATCCCTGATGGCGGCAAGTATATAGGTGCCTTTGTCCGTATCAACAGGGCTAATCATTATGTCCAGGTTAATTATCCTGCCTTTCCTGGTTTGCCCCAGAATATCGGTGCTGGTACTCATTTCCCGGGTGTAAGGGCTGGCATAATAGCCCTCCCTGAGGTTAAGGTATTTTTCCGGCAATAGTATTTCTATGCTATTGCCCAACAAGTCTTTCCTGGTGTAGTCAAACATTGCCAATAAGCGAAGGTTAGCAAAAACTATTTTGCCCGATTCGTCAACCAAAGCAACTCCATCCGGGATTAGCTCCAGGGTCCTTAATAACTGGGGGTAATCATTAACCTTATTCATTTACAATAAAAGCTAATGGCTTATGGCTTATGGTATTACGGATAATCTAACCTTAAATAGGGGGTGTCGCTTTAACCTTTGCTAAACTAAGTTAGCTTATTTTTGCAAAAACCCCAAACCCACCTTTCCCGAGGCGAACATGTAAAACAGCCAATATCCCCTGCCAGGCACCTGTTTAGGTGGTTTGGCCTGAATACTTTTGCTTACCCGAAACCATTATTTCCCATGAAAGGTTATTCCTGCAGATGACCTGTTGGCTTTATAGGCAACTGCCCGTTAAATAATTTATCCGGAAAAAGAGTAGTCTTCCGTAACCATTTTAGGTTTGCCACAGTTTAAGTTGGGTATGTTAATGTTTTACGCCAATTATGACAGTTAATTATTACACTAAGCCATCTGTTCTGTGGTTGTTTTTATGTGCGGCTTTGATGCCGTTTGCGCGGCCTGCCAGCGGCCAGGATATTCCGGTTGCAAACTACGGGGCTACCATTACCCAAAACGAGCTGCGCGAGCTC
>JALSJF010000109.1 GCA_026989505.1 Cyclobacteriaceae bacterium | reverse complement strand
TTACCCCGACCTTATGCACCAATACCTGCTTTTTCAACGGGGGCTGCGCATAAAAACCCTGGACGAGTTAATTTACAAAATCACCTTCCTGGGCTTCCCCAATATTTTCTTTCTGGCCTTCGTCAGCCTTGTCCTGGGCTTTGTAATTATGGCGGTGCTGTACCTGTTCCCGGGCACATTAACAGTAATGGCCATTAACCCCGGGGGTATGGGTTTTGGCCGGTTGCTGGTAAGTTGGCTGCAGATATCGGGGGGGCTGTTACTGGCCCTGGCCGGCAAGCACCTGCTTACCTTACTGGTGGCCACGGCTTTTGATCTGAGAATAGCTAACTACCACGCTGCTTCTTCCCTGCGTTTAACTTTTATGTTGGCGTTTATTCTCTTGGCCCTTGTTAGTGTGCAGTTTATCCTGGTGGGGCACTTAGCGGCAAATATTTATGGGGTAACCCTTTTGCTGGCGGTAATTACCCTGTGGGCAATCCTCTTTTTTAAGCTAACTTTACTTACAAGCCATACACTTCTCTATATATTTGTTTACCTTTGCGCCACAGAAATAATTCCGCTAGCAATTTTGCTTAAATTTATTATCGGGTAGAAGATAAAATCAGGATATCGTGGACGTAATGAAACAAGAGACCAAGGAAAGATTAAGGGATGTGAAAAGCATACTGGTTTCACAGCCTAAGCCCAAAAGTGAAAACTCACCGTATTATAACCTGGCCGAAAAATATAATATTAAAATTGATTTCCGGCCTTTTATTGAAGTACAGCCAATTGAGTTGAAAGAATTCAGGAAGCAGAAAATCAACATCCTCGATCATACAGCTATTATATTTACCAGTCGCAATGCGGTAGATCACTTCTTTAATCTATGTAAAGAGTTGAGGATAGATGTGCCGGCCGACATGAAATATTTTTGTATTTCTGAGCAAACGGCTAATTACCTGCAGAAGTATATTGTCATCAGAAAAAGAAAAATCTTTACCGGGGTGCGGACACCGGCCGAATTGACCGAAGTGCTGAGCAAGCATAAAGAAGAAAAATTCTTATTCCCCTGCTCCAATATCCGTAAGGATGACATCCCTAATTTTCTGGCCACCAATGGCTTTGATTTTACCGAGGCCACCCTTTATAAAACCGTAGCCAGCGACTTATCGGATTTGGCCGATATAAAGTACGATGTAATTGCCTTTTTCAGCCCTTCGGGGATAAACTCCCTCTTTGTGAACTTCCCCGACTTCAAACAGAACAACACCCGCATTGCCACCTTTGGCCCTACTACCAGCAAAGCCGCCCGCGATGCCAACTTGTTTGTAGATATCGAAGCCCCATTACCGGAAGCGCCTTCCATGACCGGGGCAATAGAAGTGTATATCAAGAAAGTAAGGGCACAACAGAACCGTTAGGCAAGTTTTTACGTAGATTTTGGTTGTAATCCGGGCAAATTTGCCTGCAAAACCAAATATTGGTTTATATTTATGCCTGAAAAACTTGCTGCTTCATGGTTCAAAGTCGTTTCTTAAGGCTTTTTGGCTTTTTTCTTTTTATCACTACTGCCGCTTCTGCCCAGCAAGACCCGGAGTTTACCCAGTTTATGTTTAATAAGCTGTATTATAACCCTGCCTTTGCCGGGGTAGAGGGTATGACTAAGTTTAACCTGCTGGTACGGTCGAAGTGGACCGGCTATGCTACCACCTTTGACGGTGCCGGGGGAGCCCCCAACACCCAGGTATTTACTATGACCTCACCTATATATAAGTTAAAGAGCGGTTTTGGCGCCTACATTATCAACGATAACCTGGGGAGTTTAAATAACCTCAGCTTTCAGGGCTCCTATGCCTACCATTTTGCCATTAAAGAAGCCAAGCTAAGCGTTGGTGTTAACCTGGGCTTCTTTTCACAGTCGATAGACTTTACCCGGTACCGCCCCAGCGACCCCTCCGATCCGTTGATTGGCAGCGGCAAAGACACCCAGGTACGGTTTGATATGGGAGGCGGGGTATTCTATCAGGCGAAAAAGTTTTATGTTTCGGCCAGTGTTAACCATCTGGCCAGCCCCAGCTTTAACTTTGGTATAGACAACCTGCGCAACGCATTGCAGCCAACCCTGTATGTAATGGGCGGCTATTACTATGAGGTTTCCTATAACTTAACCATTACCCCTTCCTTGTTGGTGCAGTCTGATTTCGCCAGAACATTAATTAACATTGGTGCAGTTGCCCGTTACAACGACAAATTCTGGGGCGGCATTACCTATAAGTACCAGGAATCAGCAGCCGTAATCCTGGGCATGAGCTTGTTAAAGTCGAAAGCCCTTGAAATAGGCTATGGGTTCGATTACATCGTTCATAACCAGGATGCCAAGCAACCCACTTCTCACGAAATCAGACTGGGCTACGCCCTGCCGGTAAGTAGCTTTGGTGGTAAAAAAGTAATAAGAACACCAAGATTTAGGCATTAAACCGAGAAAAATTTTGGTTTCTCCAATATTTTACCCAATTTGTGCTTTGATTTTTAAAAATGCACGGTTTTTTGAAAAAAAAATGAAAATATTGTCGAATTACATTATTATTGGGCAATATATTTAATTTGTGTTTGTTAATCTAAATGCGGATTAAACCTTACAACATGACAAAACTGACAATGTATAGAACAAGAACGCTTCTCATTCTTCTGGTGAGTGTTACTTATTTAACAGGCTGTGGTTTATTTGGCGGTGGCAGAGGCCAGGACACAGGCGACCTGACAGGTGTACAAGACCGGCCGGCAGGCTGGGTAATGACAACGCCTTATGGTATGGTGCCCATACCGGCCGGTACTTTCCATATGGGGCAGGCCGATGAAGACGTTGGGCAAACCCAGATAAATTATAACAAGCAGGTAACCATAGGCAGTTTCTTTATGGATGAAACCGAAATCACCAATAATGAATACCGCCAGTTTATCGAGGCCCTGAAGGAGGATTCTTTGGGTGCCGGCACCACGGTTACCGGTATTGTGGTTAATGGCACCGGCACCTGGCCGGTCGATTCGTTGTTGGCGTATTATCCGGATACCACCGTTTTTGTGAAAGACTTTTCGCACCACATGGGCGACCCGTTGCAGGAATATTATTATGCTCATCCTGCTTATGACGAATACCCTGTGGTGGGCGTTAGCTGGGTGGCGGCACAGTACTTCTGTGAGTGGCGTACCGCCTATCTTAACGATTACCATGTACGCGAAACCGGTTGGCCGATGCCGAATTTCCGCCTGCCCTCTGAGGCCGAGTGGGAATATGCTGCCCGGGGTGGGCGTGATATGGCCAAGTACCCCTGGGGCAACCCATATGTAAGGAATGCCAAAGGCTGTATGCTGGCCAACTTTAAGCCCGGCCGTGGTAACTACTACGATGACGGTTATGCCTATACAGCCCCGGTTGGCGAGTATTTCCCCAACGATTATGGCCTGGTAGATATGGCCGGCAATGTATCGGAATGGACCCAGGATGCTTTTCACCCTGCTGCCGTACCCCTGGTATGGGACCTTAACCCGGAGTATAAAGATGAAAATGAAATGCGTAAAGTAATCCGTGGCGGATCTTGGAAAGATGTGGCCTTTTATCTGGAAACAGGTACCCGGGCTTTTGAATACCAGGATTCTACCCGCGCTTATATTGGCTTCAGGTGTGCCATGACACATTTGGGCAGATCTAGTGGCAATGAATTTTAATATGTGACAATAGTTTTATAACTTGTAACCAACTTCAGTATAATTATACAATTCGTACATTCTTTGATGAACTAAAATTCCAAAACAATGAGTAAACAAAAAAAGGGAGGATTTACCGAACTACTATTTAAAACCATCATGCCTAAAGTTTATGGTATTGGTGCGGCAGTAGTAATTGTAGGTGCTTTGTTCAAAATTCAACACTTACCCGGTGCCGGTGTAATGTTGGGTATTGGCCTTGGCGTAGAAGCTGTCATCTTTTTTCTGAGTGCCTTTGAGCCGCCTCATCAGGAGCCGGACTGGTCGAAGGTTTACCCCGAACTGGCCGATGATTATAGTGGCCCGGTGAATAAGCCGGCCGTACGCAGTGCCGGAGGCCAGGGCGATAGTCTGTCACAAAAACTCGACCACATGCTGGAAAGCGCCAAAATAGGCCCCGAATTGATTGAAGGGCTTGGTAAAGGCATGCGCAGCCTGGCCGAAAATGTTAAACAAATGAGTGGCCTTGCCAATGCGGCCGTGGCTACCGAAGAATATGCCAAAAATGTTAGCAGTGCCTCGAAAAGCCTGCTCGACATGAATAAATCTTATGCCCAGACGGCCAGCGCTATGAGTGAAATGGCCAATGCCTCAACCGATGCCAAAGAATACCATACACAGGTGCAAAACATCACCAAAAACCTGGGTGCATTGAATTCAGTTTACGAATTAGAACTTCAGGATGCCAACAGCCACCTGAAAGCAATGAATAAGTTTTATGCTAATGTGGCTGGTGTAATGGAGAGCATGGAAAAAGCCGGTAAAGGCTCGGAGAAATTCTCTCAGGAATTGCAAAAATTAACCGGCAACCTTACCTCACTCAACGCAGTTTATGGCAGTATGCTCACGGCCATGCGGGGTGGTGGAAACTCCGGAGGGGGTGTAAGTCAAAACCAGGGACAGTAAGTTTTAATTGATGTTGAATTTAAAACCATAAAGATATGGCAGGAGGTAAAGAAACCCCCAGACAGAAAATGATTGGGATGATGTACCTGGTGCTCACCGCCCTGCTTGCCCTGCAGGTAAGTAATGCGGTACTCGAAAAATTTATCTTCATCAACAGGTCGTTGGAACGTATGGCTTTCAATTATGAAGAAAAAAACAACATGACCGTTGCGAATGTCGAGGCCAAGGTAAAAGAGCGTAACAGCCTCCCGGAAGAAGTAGCAATTCTTAACCTGGCCAAGGAAGTGAAAGAAAGGTCAGACGAGGTTGTGAATAATCTAAGGGAATTGAAGAAAAAGATGGCAGATATTACCGGAGGCTGGGATGAAGAAACCGGTGAGTTGATAGGCGCCAAAGACTATGATAAGGTAAGTACTATGATGTTGCAGCAGGGCCGGGCGAAAGAGCTCGAAAAAATGCTCAACGATTATGCTAAGTTTTTGACCGAGAAAACCGGGGATGAGTTTGAGCCCCTGGCCAAAGATGCCAAGGATATAAAAGAATTTGCCAAAGACCCGAACCAAAAGGACAAGCGTTTTGCCGAACTTTATTTCGAAAACACCCCTACGGCAGCCGGTATGGCCACCGTAAGTTACCTGGAAACAGAGGTGTTGGAGTATGAACGCAAAGCCCTGAAAATCCTGGCCGATAGCGTGGGGGCTGCCGATGTGGCCTTTACGGACATCTTTCCTTTGATCAGGCCCGAGTCGCGTATTGTAGCGGCCGGTGGCAAGTACACAGCCGAAATGTTTATTGCCGCTTCTTCCTCAGCTTTAAACCCCAAGTTCTATATGAATGGCAAACAGTTGCCGGAAGAAACCCTTGATTTGGGCAATGGTGTCTTAATCAAAAAAGGCCGCGTAGAGTTTACCGCTACGCCCGGTAATTACGATAGGGCTACCCAGATGGCACGTAAATCGTATGAAGCTACCATTGAATTGAATGGCAAGGAATACAAACAAACGGTAGAGTATTTTGTTGCCAAGCCTACCATTATGATTGCTTCGGCTGCCCTCTCGGCCCTGTGGAAAAACTGTGGCAACACACTAAACGTACAGGTGCCTTCGTTAGGTAATAGCTACAACCCGCAAATTACGGCTACCAATGCCACCACTATTCCGGGAAGTACCAAGGGTGAAATAACCATTATACCAAAAACAAGGGGCAAAGTGGTCATGACAGTAAAAAGCAGCGGTACCCTGATAGGTACGAAAACCTTTACGGTGAAGGATATTCCCAAGCCTACGTATAATATTAAGATACCAAGCTCAGCCGGGAACATCGTTGATGGTGTGAAGGCCAAGTCTTTCCGTCAGGTAACCATTGAGGCCGTGGCCGAACCCAGCTTTGCCCAGGATGTGCCCAAAGATGCCCGCTACCGGGTGCGTGAAATAGAGGTAAAACTGATCCGCAATGGTGACCCGCGTAAGCGTCAGGTGTTTAAGAAAAGTAAGATAAACTTGTCTTCTTTTGCCGCTGAGGCAAGAAAAGGCGACTTGTATGTATTTACCATTAAGCAAACAATACGGGTTAACTTCCAGAATAAATCTGAGCGGGTGCCCGTGAAGAACGAAATATACAAGGTGCTTGTATCGAATAACTAAGAAGAATTATGAGACGATTGAATAGATGGTTGTTGGTGTTGGTTTTTGTTATAGGTGTGGCGTTTACCGGTTTTGCCCAGGAAAGCATTACCTATGCCAACCCTAATTCGGTAAACCCCATCCCGTATTACGAACAGCTTTATAAGCAACGTATCTGGACCCGGGTAAACCTGAAAAACAAGCAAAACAAAGGCTTCTTTTCCAAGAACCGGGAGTTCACTAAAATCATTATTGATGCCGTATTGAATGATGAAATTCAGACCATCTATGATGCCGAGCCCGGTTTGGGTGAGCTTGAGCGAACCATAAACAAAGAGGAATTCCAGCAACGCCTTTTGAAAAGCCAGGTGGATGAAGGGCCGGCAGAGGCACAGCCGCTGTATGAGGAGGACTTTCCGTATAATACGGATGAGGTTGTGGAGTACAACGGGGTGAACTACATAAGCAAGAAAGATGATAACCTGGGCTTTTTCCCGGATTCAAACCCGGATTACTGGGGCATTTGGGAAGGGGAACAGGCCGAAGAGTATATGCCTTCCGAAATCACCATGATTGAAATCATGGAGGATGTAATCTTTGACAAGCGCAGGGCACGGGAATACCGGGATATCATTTCTGTGAAACTGATTGTTACCGGGGAAAATTCGGTGGACGGGTCAAATTACTATGTAGCCACTTTCGCCTATAAGGACCTGGAGAAGTTTTTCCGCGAGCATCCTGAAAAGGCTTTGTGGTATAACCAATATAATAGTGCCGAAAACCGTAACCTGGCCGATGCCTTTTTGTTGAGGTTATTCCATGGCGAACTTTACAAAGTGGATAACCCTGATGATTTAACGGTTCAGGACCAATACGGGTTTAATAAAAATGGCGACCCGTCTGTTAAGGCCGGGTTGATCATGGCCGAAAAACTTAGGATGCAGATGCTGGAGAGAGAGCATAATCTCTGGTCATACTAAGGAAGTTTAGTTTATCAAGAATTAAAAGGTCTCTGCCTACGGGTGGAGGCCTTTTTTTATGGCCTCCCGGATACTACCGGCCCGGGCTTTGCCCACAACCTTTTCCAGCTCGGAAGCACCGGCATTTTTTATTTTGGTTACCGATTTAAAGTGCTTTAATAGTTTATCGGCCGTAGCCGGGCCAACCCCTTTAATGTTTTCCAGGCCGGTATTGATTTGTTTACTTCGTTTATCCCGGTGAAAACTGATGGCAAAACGGTGGGCCTCATCACGGATTTGTTGCAGGAGCTTAAGGGAAGCCGATTTTTTGGAGATATGCAGCGGCAACGGGTCATTCGGCACATAGATTTCTTCTAAGCGTTTGGCAATACCGGCAATGGCGGTTTGGCCGTAAATGTTGAGTTCTTTCAGGGCTTTTACCGCTGCGCTTAATTGCCCTTTACCGCCATCAACCAGGATCAGGTCGGGCAGGGGCTGTTTTTCAGCTAGCAGCCGCTGGTATCTTCGTTTAACAACTTCATGCATCGAAGAAAAATCGTCTGCCCCAATCACGGTTTTTATCGTAAACTTACGGTAATCCTTCTTACTGGGTTTGCCCTCCCTGAAACATACCATCGAAGCCACCGGGTTACTGCCCTGCAAGTTAGAGTTGTCGAAGCATTCGATATGGCCGGGAACTTTTGTCAAAGACAAATCCTCCCTGAGCTGCTTCAGGGCAAAACTACCTTTGGGCTGCGTGGCCACCTTTTCCCTGCGCTCTTTTTTCAGGCTAAAGGCGTTTTTTAAGGAGAGCTCTACCAGTTTACGCTTGTCCCCGATTTTGGGCACTACCACCTCAATATTTGGCGGCAGGTCGGGGATGGCGATATTGGTGAGCACGGTGATTTTGGCCGGGGTGCCGGTAAAGTCTATCAGCTGGCCTAACACCGAATGCAGTACCCGCCCGGGCGGTTGTTCCAGCCGGTTGTTTACCGCCTTGGTCTGGCTTTGGATGACAGCCCCCTGGTGGACGTACATATAGTTGATCAGGCAGGTGTTGCCGTCTTCTACAATGGTAACAATATGCAGGTTGCCGTACCTGGGGTTGGCAACAATGGTATGGGTGGTAAACTTCTCCAGTAACTGCAGTTTTTCTTTCAGTACCTGGGCTTCTTCAAACTTTAAGTCAGCGGCAGCCTGCTGCATTTGGCTTTTAAAATACTGCTTTACCGTACTTAGGTTACCTTTCAGTATATGCTCTACCTGCTTTACTTCCTGCAGGTAATCTGCTTCTGGTTGCAGGCCCTCGCAGGGGCCAAGGCAATTGCCGATATGGTATTCTAAGCACACCTTGTATTTTTTGGCCGCTACATTTCTGGCCGAAAGGTTGTACTTGCAATTGCGGATGGTATATAGTTTTTGCACGAGTTGCAGCACATTGTTCATGGCCACCACACTGGTGTAGGGGCCGTAGTAGTTGCCCTTGTCCGGCACATAATTACGGGTTGCATATACCCTGGGGAAACGGTCGTTGGAGATACAGATATAGGGGAAGGTTTTATCGTCTTTCAGCAAGATGTTATACTTGGGCTGGTTGGCCTTAATCAGGTTGTTCTCCAGCAGCAGGGCGTCAAATTCCGAAGGGGTAATGATGGTCTCGATTTTGGCTATTTCGCTGACCAGCTTTTGGGTTTTGCGGTTAAGGTTTTGCCGGGCGGTAAAGTAGCTTTTAACCCTTTTTTTCAGGTCTTTGGCTTTACCCACATAAAGCAACTGGCCGGATTTGCTGAAGTACTTGTACACCCCCGGTTGGTTGGGCAGGTTACGGGTATCGGCAGGGTCAACCGTCATGGCGCTTACATTATGTCATCCTCATCAAGGTCAACCTTCAACGAATCCAGCTTTTGCTGTAACAGCGAATCAGCCGGGTTGGTCAGGCCGTATTTGGCGCAGTCGAGGGTTACGTTGAGAGGCTGCCGCGGCCTGGGGAAGGGGCCTTTTTCATAACCGAGGGAATCGTTGGCATATACATCGGTCATAAATTTGGCCCAGATAGGCAGGGCCATATAGGCGCCCTGGCCGTATTTAATGCTCGGAAAATGGATGGCCCGGTCATCTCCGCCTACCCAAACCCCGGCTACCAGGTCTTTGGTAACCCCCATAAACCAGCCATCGGAATAGTTTTGCGTAGTACCGGTTTTGGCGCCAATTTCATTACCGCCATCCGTCAGGTGCCAGCGCCAATCCAGGCTGCGGGCAGTGCCGCCTTCCTCTTCAATGGTGCCTTGCAGCATGTAGAGCATCAGGTAGGCATCGCGCTCGCTCAGGGCCTGCTTTTGCTGGGGCACAAAATTTTGTATTACCTCGCCATTTTTGTTCTCTATGCGTGAAATATAAAAAGGTTTGGTCCAGGTACCGGCATTGGCGAAAGCACTGTAAGCACCAACCAGCTCATACACCGAAACATCGCTTACCCCCAGGGCCAGCGACAATACAGGCGCCAGCGGGCTCTCAATCCCGAGTGAGCGGGCCTTTTTTACCACATTTTCGGGGCCAATAAGGCTCATAATACGGGCGGTAACCGAGTTTTTAGACCGCGCCAGTCCCTGGCGGAGCGTAAGGCTTTCCCCGGTGAACTTCATGTTAGCGTTCTCGGGCGACCAGGTGGGCGGATCGCCACCGGTTTGATAGGTGCGCCTTTCATCCACTACCTCATAGCAGGGGTAGTAGCCATTTTCTATGGCTGTGGCATAAACAATTGGCTTGAAAGTTGACCCGGGTTGGTTTTTTCCCTGCCGCACGTGATCATATTTAAAATAGCGGTAGTTAATGCCGCCTACCCAGGCTTTTATATGGCCGGTGTGTGGGTCCATGGCCATAAAACCTGCCTGCAAAAATTTCTTATAATATTTAAGCGAGTCCATGGGCGACATAACCGTATCAATATCGCCACCCCAGGAAAACACCCGCATGGGCCGGGGGGTGTTGAGGATGATGCCAATGGAATCGGAATCTTCGCCATACTTTTTTTTCAACCTTCGGTAGCGTTCGGTACGCTTGATAACGATATCCAGGAAGCCTTTGATTTCTTTGCCATTTTCGTTCACCCAGGGGTTCTTATCCCCCCATTCTTCGAGGAAGGTGGCCTGCAGGGAATCCATCCACCAGTACATGGCATTTTCGGCATATTGCTGCAGGTCTTTGTCGATGGTTGTGTATATTTTCAAGCCGGCCTCAAACAAATCGATATCCCGTTGGGCACAAAACTTCAGTAAATCCTTTTTTATTACTTCCCTGAAGTAGGTGGCCAGGCCCGTATTCTGGCTTTCCACCTTATAATTGCTCAGGTCTATCGGCAAAGCCCGCAACGAATCGGCCTCCTGCGCGGTAAGCACCTCAGCCCGCTCAAGTTTGGTGAGCACCTCATTCCTTTTGCTTACCGAGCGGTCGTAGTTTAGTATGGGGCTAAAGCGGGTAACCCCCTGCAGCAGGCCAACAAGGGTGGCCGATTCCTGGTAATTAAGCTCTGCCGGCTCTTTACCAAAAAACGTTTCGGCTGCGGCTTTTATGCCAAAGGCATTGCTGCCGAAATCTACCGTATTGAGATAAAGGGCAGCTATTTCCTCTTTGGTAAACGTTTCTTCCAGGTGTACGGCAATAATCCACTCTTTGGTTTTCGACACCACCAGCCGGGGTATTCTTCCCAGCCGGGCAATTGAGCCTTCCATGGCTTCGCCCCGTGTAGAATAAAGTTTTTTGGCCAGTTGCTGGGTGATGGTGCTGCCCCCACCGGCAGGGTTAAAGGTAAGCAGTCCTTTGGCTACCCGCAGGTAGGCAATCATATCAAGGCCCGAATGACCAAAATAGCGATGGTCTTCCGAAACGATAAGTGTGGTGCGCAGTTCTTCCGATAGGTTTTCGAAGCTTACCTGGCTGCGGTTGGTGCGGAAGTACTTGCCCATCTCCTCGCCATTGGCATAATACAGGGTAGAAGAAAGGTCATTTTCCGGGTTTTCTAATTGTGCCAGACTGGGCATGCCACCAAACAAGCCCAGAAAATCGTGGCTTACGGCCAGGATATAAAGGGGCAGGCCAATAAATAAACCGGCAAACACCAACCAGATTCCGATGATGATTTTTTTCTTCATGTGCTAATTTTAGCCAAGATACGAAAATTCAAAAATGCTCTCTATAAAACTCCAGATAAGCCTCAATTTCTTTCGATTTATACAGGATGTCGAAGTTCGACTCCGAAATTACAAAATTAGGGTTTTTTGTGGCATCAAACAGTTGCTCTGCTTTTACCGTATCAAAAAACAACAAGGCCTCGTCTTTGGTGGCAAAGGGTTTCACCAGGGTAATGCTTACCGAATCGTTTAAGTTCAGGCTGCCAATAGCAAAAAGTTTATCGCTAAACAGGTTTTTGGCCAATGCCTGTAGTTTTTGTTCGTTTTCAGTGGCGGGTTCGTTGGCGGTGCCCAGTACGGCATAAAAATACTCTTCGGTGGTGCTGTCGAAATATTCGGCAGCCTTTAATTTCACCAAATTACTGCGGTAGGTGGACGAGGCCTCCAGCAGGGTGTTGGCGTAGCTGTTCAGTTCGTGGTCGGGGTATTCTGCGATAAACTTTTTTAACGCCAGTTGGTAATCGGCCAGGGGCTGGGTTTTGCCGATAATCAGAATCTGCAGCAATTTTAAATTAGCGGTAAACGTCACGTCCGGGAAACGGCCCAGTAAACCGGCAATAATCCTGTTGGCGGAATCGTACGCTTCTGCGCGATAAAGCGCATAAACGTTTTTATACGCTTTGGTCAGCAGTTCGTTGGCCTGGTTGCTTAACTCTTTATAGTCGGGGTTGTCAATAAGTTTGGTATAAATTGATTTTGGCATATTGGCATGCATAAAATCACTCACTTGTGCGGCTTTATCGGTTTGCCCTAAATCATTATAAATCAGGAAGAGCAGGTAATATGACTCTGCGGCATTTTCGGTTTCAGGGTAGTTGTCCAGCAAAGAGTTAAAAGCCGTAACAGCATTTTCTTTTTCTTCCAGGTCAAAATAATAGATCTTGCCCAATTTGTAGTAGGCTTCTTCCAGGGCCTTATGTGCCTGCTTTTTGGCCTCCTCGGTGCGGGGCAGTTGCTGGTACTGCTGCAGGGCAGTGGCCATAATGGCCTGGTCGCGGCTGATCTCTTCTGTGGGCTGGTCATCGGCCTTGTTGTTATTTTGCTCTTGCTGGTTTTCATCGGTGGCGGTCAGGGCTTGTTTTACCGATCTGCGCCAATGGTCTTCCAACGCCCGGGTACCCCAGACCTGCCGGAAACTTGTACGGCCGGCCGCTACGGCCGAGGGGTTGGAGAAATACCAACTGGAAGCACCGACCCCGGTGGGCTTATCCATACGGGCCAGGCTGCCTACCTGGGTGCGTTGCCGCTTTTTTGCCAGTTTGTCGGCTGCTTCTTTTTCGTCATATTCTAGAGCTGCAGTGGCAATAAATTTGTTCATCACCGAGGCGGAGTCCTCTCCGGCCAGCGTTAGCAGGCTGTCTTGCAGGTTGATGGTGTTGATTTGGGTGATAAACTCAGTCAATACCTCCTGGCGGTGCTTAACGGCCTTGTAGTGCTCGTAAGTTTCGGGCAATACGCTTACGGCACTGTCGTAGTAGGCCTGGGCCAGGGTATAGTCTTTCAGGGTATCATAATAAATTTCGCCCAGGCTGATGTAGGCGACACCTTTTTGGCGGGGGTCGTTAACGCTGTTGCGGATGGACAGGTTAAGCTTCTCAATGGCCTTGTCCAGGTTATTCTGCTTGCGTTCAAATTTGGCCCACTCATAATAAATACGGTCTTGAAATTCGATGTTTTTCTCGTCTTTCACCAGTTTTTTAAAGTATTTCCTTACTTTTTTCAGGTCTTTGCTGTCGCCCAGTTCGGTAACCTGGGCAATGTTAAGCTTGGCATAAAACGACAGTTCATACTCGGGGTTGCTGCCAATACATTTTTTATAGTATTCATAGGCTGCGGAGGCAAAGCCTATCTCCTGGTAAATCTGGCCGATAATAAAATAATAGCGGGCCCGTTCATTTTTATCCAGCAGGGGGTCGGCCCGTACCAGGTTGCGTACCATCAGGTCTTTGTCGCCCAGAATTTGGTAATAATAGGCGCGGGTAAGGTAGAGGTGCTTAAGGTTTTTTTTGTTTAATATTTCAGATTCAAGAAAATTTGAGGCCGCCTCGGCATTGGCCAGGTCGCCATTTTCAATAAAGGTGCGCATCAGGTTTACAATAGCCCAATGGCGGGCATCGGGGTCTTCCCCTGTGGTGTTTACGTATTTAAATGTGGTAATGGCATTAGGGAAATCATAGCCGTACATTCTTGCCTGGCCGATCAGGTTGTAGCTGTCGTCAACCCACTTGCTGTTTTTATGGTACTGGATAACAATAGAAGCCTTTTTTATGCAATCCTCCAGCTCATTTTTATAGGTTTCGGCCATGGTGGAATCCAGGGGCGGATAAACCCATAGCACGTGGTTATAGTCGGGCTTCATCGATTTCCAGATATCGGCTTCTACCTGCTTGATTTTCTCCAGGCCGATAAAGTACGCGTTAAAATGGGCCGTTGTATTATGAAAGGCCTTATTTAACGGGGCGGTGCTTTCGGAAGAACAACTGTGCAGGATGGCGATAACTGTACCCAACAGCGCCAATACCCACCATTTTTTATGCATGAAAGAAATCAAGTAATATCAGGTTTCTACTTTGAAACGTAAAAATGAGTTAATTAATACAATAATACTTTTTAACCGGGAAAATTCAGCAGAATTTGCGACCCGCTAAGTTGAAACCCCCAATTTGGGTGTTTTCGGGGCCGGTCTTCCCCGTAATTATTTGACAGGTAACAATTTATCAATTAATTTAGGTCATTATTCAGCGTATTTCGTGAATAATCCGCGTTAATATCTATTTTTGAGCGCAAAACCGGCAATCTAACCACGTGAAGGCAAAAAAAACATTCTCCAACTGGCTTACTGAGCGTTACCTGCTTATTATCCGAAATGAGGAAAATTTTGCCGAAAAAAGGTTCCTGGGCTTTACCTATGCCAAATTCTTCCTGGTTTCCTTTTTGTTGTTTGTGGTATTTATGCTTATAAGCCTGTTTTTAACCGAAACCATCCTGGAGCAGTGGTTTGACCCGCGCCATGCGCAAATGCAAACCAATAAGCAACTGGTAAAACTAACGATGGAACTTGATTCCCTTTCTGAAGAAGTAAGAAGAAAAGATCAATTTATTGCCCTTTTTCGCGGTTTTCTTACCGGGGAAACCGATTCGGCCACCATTGACAGCTTCCGCCAGGGGGCCAACATCAGCCGTAACCTCAGTATCGACTTATCAACCAACCCCATTGATTCGCAATTTCGCCAGGAGTTTGAAATGGCCGGCCAGGAGGAACTATTGGGCCTTAGCGGTAATTCGGAACTGCAGGAAATCTTCCTTTTTTCACCGATTTCCGGGCTTATATCAAGAAAGTTTAACCTGCAGGAGGACCATTTTGGCGTAGATATCGTCTCTAAACGTAACGAACCGGTGATGGCTGTGGCCAGTGGTACGGTGGTCTTATCCTCCTGGACCCAGGAAACAGGGTATGTGATTGCTATTCAACACAATACTAACCTTATCTCAATATACAAGCATAATGCTGAATTATTGAAAAAAACTGGTAGTTTTGTCAATGGAGGAGAGGTTATCGCTATAATTGGCAATACCGGGGACCTTACAGACGGCCCGCACCTGCATTTTGAGCTGTGGTATAAGGGCAACCCGGTTGACCCGGAGGATTTTGTGACATTTTAACTAGTAAAGAACGGATATATGTTTAACAAAGAAGAAAAGAAAGTGGCTGAGGAGCTAAGCAATTCGAGTAATACTATTGGCAAAGGAACAACTATTGAAGGGAACATTGAAACCTATGGCAACTTGCGGGTTGATGGCAAGGTGATAGGCAACATTATTACCAAATCTAAACTGGTTTTAGGCCAGACATCACAGGTAGAAGGCAATATTCTGGCACAAAATGCCGAAGTGCTGGGGGAAATCAAAGGGAAAATAGAGGTTTCCGATTTGCTTACCCTGAAGTCTTCATCGGTAATTCATGGCGACATACTTACCAGCAAGCTGGTGGTGGAAACCGGGGCTACCTTTAATGGCGGCTGTAAGATGGGCAATGTGGTGAAAGAAATTAAAATTGGCGAAAACGGACAAAACGGCATCAAGCGGCAGGAAGTCAAAACAGCTTAAAAACTATGTCAGGTTTAGCGGCCTGGCGTTTCAGTTGGTGGCCGTAATTGCCGTTGGCACCTGGTGCGGGTACTGGTTAGACAACCGTATGGCGCTCCGGGCGCCAATTTTTACTTTATTGGGGGCGCTGGTTTCGTTGGCGGCTGCCATGTTCTACCTGCATAAGCAATTAAAATAGATGCGCGGTATTTTTACCATTTCAGCTTTGGCCCTGGGCCTCACCCTGCTTACGTACCTGGCATGCCTGCTGCCGTTATTGGCCTGGCAGCCGCAATATCTGTATATGGTCGTATTCCTGCTGTTGCTGACCATCATCACCCACCAGATCAACCTGTTTTCGGCCGGCCGGCAAGGGCGGGCGGTAATTATTCCCTACCTCGCTTCTACCGTGTTAAAGCTCTTGCTCAGCAGCGGTTTCCTGATCGCTATGGTATGGATAAACCGGCCCCTGGTGCGGGAGTTGGTTATCCTCTTTTTGGTTTATTACGCTGCTTTTTCGGCCCTGGAAATTTTTTTGGTCAACAAACGTCTGCGGCAGCAGAAATTGTAGGCCAAAAATTTTTTTTCGCTAAGATACTCTCTACATTTGCACTTCCAAATGGAAGGCATATAAATGAATAGCAGGATTTTGAAGAATAACCATCTGAAAGTCAGGTCAATATTTTTAGCTATAGCGCTTGGTTTGCTGTTTTTTAATTTCAGTTTTGCCCAATCCGAATCGACAGTTGAACAGGCAGAGGAGGCCGAAGCGTTTAACCCCGGGGATATGATAATGCACCATATCCTCGATTCGCATGTCTGGGAATTTTGGGAAGGAGCAACCCTGCATTTGCCGATAATTGTTTATTCCAAAGAGCGAGGCCTGGAAATCTTTTCTTCGGCCAACCTCTATGACGAACACCATAACCCGGTAGAATATAAGGGCTATACCCTGGAACACGAGCATATTGTTCGTACGGATGGCGTGCATGTGTATGATTTCTCCATCACCAAAAATGTGGCGGCTTTGTTTTTAAATTCACTGGTGATGCTGCTGGTGTTTATTGCCGTAGCCCGGGGCTTTAAGAAGAATGCCGGTAAAGCGCCCAAAGGCATCCAGTCTTTCTTTGAACCGATTATTATTTATATCAGGGACGAGGTAATAAAACCAAATATTGGCCATGGGTACGAGAAGTATGTGCCCTACCTGTTGTCGTTGTTTTTCTTTATCTGGTTTGGCAACCTGTTTGGCCTGATGCCGGGGGCGGCCAACCTTACGGGTAATATTGCGGTAACAGCCACCCTGGCTTTTTTCACCTTTGTGATTACCAATGTCAGCGGTAATGCCAATTATTGGAAACATATATTCTGGACACCCGGGGTGCCCCTGCCTATCCGGTTTATTATTTTGCCGGTAGAGCTTATCGGGGTAATTACCAAACCCATTTCGTTGATGATACGGTTGTTTGTGGCCATTTCGGCCGGGCATATTGTTATCTTGAGTTTGATTGCCATGGCCTTTATCTTCCAGAGTTATGCGGTGGGTATCGGCAGTTCAATCATTTTAGTATTTATAAATTTAATTGAAATACTGGTAGCTACCATTCAGGCCTACGTGTTTACTATATTCACTTCGGTATATATTGGTTTGGCTACCGAAGAAGCACATTAATATTGGAACTTTTGTTTAATCTATAAATTAAAAATCATGTTATTATCTATTTTATTAGACATGAGCTTAGCAATTATGGGCGCTGGAATCGGTGCCGGTCTGGTTGCAATAGGCGCTGGAATCGGTATCGGCCGTATTGGAGGCTCGGCAATGGAAGCAATGGCTCGTCAGCCGGAAGCTGCCGGGAAAATCCAAACCGCTATGTTGATTATTGCTGCCCTGGTAGAGGTAATTGCCCTCTTCGGTGTAGTAGTAAACTTCATGATATCGCTAGGTTAAGTTTATTAAGGGATCCCGGGCATTAGGCCCGGGACACCTTTCTTTTATTTTAAACACAAAACAGGATAAAATGGAATTATTAACCCCCGGCATAGGCTTAATGTTTTGGCAGGCAGTAATTTTTTTACTGCTGGTATTGCTTTTGGGTAAGTTTGCCTGGCGGCCGATCCTTGACTCGTTGCGTATTCGTGAAGAATCTATAGAAGAAGCGCTGCGGGCTGCGGATGAAGCCCGTGAGGAAATGGCCAGGCTGCAGGCAGATAACGAAAAATTGTTGGCCAAAGCCCGGGAAGAGCGGGAAGCCATGCTGAAGGATGCCGCCAAGATGGCCAGTCAATTAAAAGAAGAAGCCAAGGAGGATGCCAAAAAAATAACCGCCAAAATGATGGAAGATGCCAGGGCCGGCATTGAAGCCGAGAAAGAAGCGGCTTTAAAAGAAGTAAAAGACCAGGTAGCGGAGTTATCGGTAGAAATTGCCGAGAAGCTCATCCGCAAGGCCCTGGGCGATGAAAAGGCACAAAAGGCTTTGGTAGAGGAGTTCCTGGCAGATAAAAACCTTAACTAATTATGCATAACCACCGCGCAGCATCACGTTATGCCAAGTCGCTTATAGCCTTGGCCCGGGAGCAAAAAGTGCTTGACGAGGTGCATGAAGACATGCAGCTTTTTAGTGCCGTAGTAGCGGCCAACAGGGTTTTTGCCGTGATGCTGAAGAACCCGATCATCCTGCATGAAAAAAAGAACAAGGTGCTGCATGCCTTGTTTGACAAACGAATGAACAAGCTTACCCTGGCCGCCTTTAACCTGATCACCAAAAAGAGCCGGGAGAATATCCTGGCTGAAATTGCCTTCGAGTTTCAGGTGCAGTATAATGCCATTAAAGGCTTACAGGAAGCCGAGGTGACCACCACCATAAAATTAGATGAAGGCCTGCGCAAGAAATTCAACCAATTGGTTGGGGATATTTCAGGCAAAGAAGCCAGGATGAAAGAAATTGTTGATGCCGACATTGTAGGCGGTTTTGTATTGAATGTTGGGGATAAACGATTAGACCAGTCGCTGAGGACCAAACTGAAGAATATTAAACGCGAACTAACGAATTAGAATTACGAATTAAAATTAGCAGATAATGAACGATGTACGTCCGGATGAAGTATCAGCCATATTGCGGGAGCAACTCGCTAACGTAAAAACTGATGCTGAATTAGAAGAAGTAGGTACAGTATTACAAATAGGTGATGGTGTGGCCCGTATTTACGGCTTAACCCAGGCCGAGGCCGGTGAATTGCTGGAGTTTGAGAACGGGGTCAAGGCCCTGGTGCTTAACCTCGAAGAAGATAATGTGGGCGCAGTGCTTCTTGGGGCCTCAAAGGGAATTAAAGAAGGCGATACCGTAAAACGTACCCAACGCATCGCCTCGGTAGAAGTTGGCGATGGCCTTTGCGGCCGGGTGGTGGATACCCTGGCCAAACCCATAGACGGCAAAGGGAAAATAGAAGGCGACCTTTACGAGATGCCACTTGAGCGCAAGGCCCCCGGGGTAATTTACCGCCAGCCGGTAAACGAGCCATTACAAACCGGTATCAAGGCCATCGATTCCATGATTCCTATTGGCCGCGGCCAGCGTGAGCTTATCATTGGCGACCGCCAGACCGGTAAAACAGCAGTGGCTGTTGATACCATTATTAACCAGAAAGAATTTTACGATAAAGGCGAGCCGGTATATTGTATTTATGTGGCTATCGGCCAAAAGGCTTCTACCGTGGCCGGTATAGTGGCCCAATTAGAAAAAGCCGATGCCATGAAATATACGATTGTGGTTTCGGCTTCAGCTTCTGATCCGGCCCCGATGCAATTTTATGCCCCGTTTACCGGTGCTGCCATTGGCGAGTACTTCCGCGATACCGGCCGGCCGGCATTGGTAATCTACGATGACCTTTCCAAACAGGCCGTGGCTTACCGTGAGGTGTCGCTGTTGCTGCGCAGGCCTCCCGGGCGTGAGGCCTACCCCGGTGACGTCTTCTACCTGCACTCAAGGTTACTGGAAAGAGCAGCCAAAGTAATTAATAATGATGCCATTGCCCGGCAGATGAACGATGTGCCGGAATCAATTAAAGACCTGGTGAAAGGAGGGGGTTCGTTAACCGCTTTGCCTATTATCGAAACCCAGGCCAGTGATGTGTCGGCCTATATCCCTACCAACGTAATTAGTATTACCGATGGCCAGATATTCCTGGAAACCGACCTCTTTAACTCAGGTATCCGCCCGGCTATTAATGTAGGTATTTCGGTATCCAGGGTGGGGGGCTCTGCCCAGGTAAAATCAATGAAAAAAGTAGCCGGTACCCTGAAACTGGACCAGGCGCAGTATCGTGAGCTGGCGGCCTTTGCCAAGTTTGGTTCCGATCTTGATGCCGCTACCCTGTTAACTATTAACCGGGGAACCAAGAATCAGGAGATATTAAAACAGGCGCAATACTCACCTTTCAGGGTGGGCGAACAAGTGGCTACAATTTTTGCTTCTTCCAAGGGGTACCTTGATAATGTGCCGGTTGAAAATGTGAAAGCCTTTGAAACCGAGTATTTGCAGGTATTAAACCAAAAGCATAAAGAGGTAATTGATACCCTGAGTGCCGGTACCTTTGATGAATCGTTAACGGATGTCCTCAAAGAGGTAGCTGTTGAGGTGGCTAAAAACTACGAAAAGTAAACTTACGTAAGGCATTACGATCATAAGAGCCGATGGCAAACCTGAAAGAAGTTAAAAACAGAATAAGTTCGGTAATTTCTACCCAACAAATTACCAAAGCCATGAAAATGGTGGCGGCAGCTAAGTTGCGCAAGGCCCAGGACAGGATCCTGCAAATGCGCCCTTACGCGCAAAAGCTGGCCGAGGTACTGGAAAATGTTAGTGCCGGGCTGGAAGCCGGGGCCAACAAATACAGCCTCGACAGGGAGGAAAACCATATTCTGATCATCGCCATCAGCTCTGACCGTGGCTTGTGCGGGCCTTTTAACACCAATATTTTTAAGGCAGCCGTAAACCTTATCCACGAGAAGTACGAAACGCAATATAAGGCCGGGGACCTCACCGTGCTTACCATCGGCAAGAAATCTACCGAGTTCTTTAAAAAGCGTAAGTATAATGTAGTGGATGATTTTTCCGACATGTTTCATCACTTATCCTTTGCGAAAGCCCGCCAGGCAGCCGGGTTTGTCATGCAAGGCTATCGCGAAGAAAAATTTGATAAGGTAGAGATTGTTTATAATGAGTTTAAGAATGTGGCCACCCAGGTTATCCGGACCGAGCAGTTTTTGCCGATTAAGGAGGCAGAGGGTGAGCAGGATATGAGCAATGATTATATCTTTCAGCCCAGCCAGGAAGTGCTGATTGAAGAGCTTATCCCTAAATCGCTGAAGGTGCAACTGTATAAGGCCATTCTTGAGTCTAATGCCTCGGAGCATGGCGCGCGCATGACCGCCATGGATAAGGCCACCGAAAATGCTGATGAAATACTGCGGGATTTAAGGTTAACCTATAACCAAACCCGTCAGGCGGCCATTACCAAGGAAATCCTGGAGATTGTAGCCGGGGCGGAAGCGCTTGGGTAAAGCGGTTAAATAACTACCACCGTATGAATAGCCTGCAATATGTGGGCTATTATTGTTTTGTGTCCGTATTATGTAAATTTAGCCGGTGAAACGGCTGTTACTTGTACTTCATTGGCTGAACTTAGATACGGCCATCGGGGCCGGTATTACCGCATTGTTTGTGGCCCGGCACCTCGGGGTGGTCATTCCCGCAACAGTAGTACTCTCCCTGGCACTGGCCGTACTGGCCATCTACAATTTTGATCATTTG
>JALSJF010000108.1 GCA_026989505.1 Cyclobacteriaceae bacterium | reverse complement strand
TACCACGGATATGAACCTGGGTATTACTGCGAAAAAATAATAGCCGATGGTGCGTAACCTAACACTTATCATTACCCTGATGGCCTTGCCCGGACTTAATGCAGCAGGGCAAACCGCTTTTAATGTCTATAATGATGGGATGACAGATTTGGTACTGGAAAGTGGCGTAACGATGACGATTTACGGGGGTTATGTTAGTCAAACCAATGGTCAGGACGGGGTTATCGATAACCAAAGTGTTATTCAGCTAACCGGTAACTGGCTGAACAATAATACCGGAGGTACCAACCCGTTTACCGAAGGGGTTGGTGTGATAAAATTAATTGGTACTACGGAGCAAAATGTAGGGGGAACATCCACCACCGTTTTTAATGATTTGGAGGTGAATAATACCACTACAGCGGGTGGGGTTACGCTCACCAATATTATTTATGTGGCCAATACCCTTACCTTAACCGATGGCGTGATAACGACTTCTTCGGGGAGCCCGCTGGTGATGCAGGCCGGCAGCAGTTCGGGGGCGGGGTCGGCAGTAAGTTATGTGGACGGGCCTATGCGAAAAGCAGGAACTACTGCGTTTACTTTTCCGCTGGGCAATGGCGGTGTTTGGGCCCGGCTGGCCATAGGTACGCCCAGTACAAATACTACGTTTGAGGCACAATATATCAATAGCAGTTATAATAATACCTCAAGCATGGCTGTGTCACCAACCCCTGTGCTCAATAATGTTAGTACCATAGAGTACTGGAACCTAACCCGATATGCCGGCACCGGCACGGCCACGGTGACCCTGTATTGGGAAAATGCCGCCAGAAGTGCAATTAATAATTGTACTGACCTAAAGCTGGCCCGGTGGAGTGGCGGTGCCTGGGAAAATACTTTTAATACCTCCGGGGCGGGGTCATGTTCAGGTACGGGGGCCGGTTCAATATCTTCAGGGGCGGCTATGACTTCTTTTGCCGGCCCGTTGACTTTTGGCTCGCTGTTGGTTGACCCAACTAACCCGCTGCCCATTGATCTGGTTTCTTTTACCGCTGAACTCAGGGGTAGTGTAGTTGATCTGACCTGGACAACTGCTTCTGAGCTTAACAACGCGTATTTTACCGTAGAAAAATCCCAGGATGCTGTTACCTTTAAAAAGGTGGTTGCTGTTACCGGCAAAGGGAATAGCACCTCAGAAATGGCTTATACAGCTACGGATTACACTCCTTACTTTGGCTTCTCCTATTACCGTCTTAAGCAGACCGACTTTGATGGCACTTATGCCTACTCGGATTTGGTTATCGTGCAAAATGATAAAGTAATGGAAAGCAGTGTATTTCCTAACCCTGTTGATGGCAATAGCTTTAATCTGCGGATGAATGGGGTTGAGGGACAGACAGTTTTAGTGACCCTGTACAATAGCATGGGAGCGCAGGTGTATGCCAGGCCCATTGTACAGAAAACAGGTGCCATGACAGCAACTATTACTATACCTAAACTAAAGCCAGGGCTTTATATTGTGGTTGGGCGTACTAATCAGGATATTTTCAGGCATAGGTTAGTTATCAGGTAGTAAGTAGTATGAGCAATATATAGTTACGCAAAGAGGCTAATGAAAGAGTCGGGAAAGAAGGACATTACCCTGTCCGCTGGTGAAACCCATGATAAAAGTAGGCATAGGCACCGGGCTGAAGCAGGGCAAATAGATTTACAACAACATTGGGATAAGGTTTTTGCGGACAGCCCGGAGGATAAGCTCGGCTGGTACGAGAGGGATGTAAGCCCTACCTTGCTCCTGGTAGGCCGGGCCGGTGTGGATAAAGCGGCCAGGATATTAATTGCCGGGGCCGGCAGCACTACCCTGGTTGATGCCCTGCTGGCCGAAGGTTATTCCGGGTTGCTGGCCACTGATATCAGTCAGGTAGCGTTGGCCAACTTACGGGCACGTCTTGGCGATAGCAAGCAAGGTAATTTACAGCTAATTGTAGATGACCTGACCAAACCGGTTAGGTTGGCAAGTTCCGGGCCGGTTGACCTGTGGATAGACCGGGCGGTACTGCACTTTTTTACTGCGGAAGAGGACCGGCAGGCCTATTTTTGCTTATTGAAAAAGTTATTGAGGCAGGGCGGTTATGTGATCCTGGCGCAATTTAGTCTTGCCGGGGCGGCCAAGTGCAGCGGCTTGCCGGTACACCGGTACAGCAAAGAAATGTTAGCCGATGAACTGGGCAGTGATTTTAAACTAATTGATAGCTTCGGGCACACTTATACCATGCCCTCGGGCGGTTTGCGGCCGTATGTTTATGCACTTTTTAAACGGGCTTAAATGTTGTTATTAGTAGTCTTGAAAACGGAAAAGCCAACATCATTTTCCTCCTTTTTCAAAATAATTATTGTGATTGGGATCGCCCTTATTTTTTAAGATAAATTAATACCACACCATTCCTGCCTTCTGCTCCATATTCCTTCGTGGCATTTTCCCCTTTAATCACGGAGATACTTTTAATCCGGCTTGGGTCGATATCGGCAACACTTTCGGTCTGGCGTCTTTTGCCCCGTTCGATAATAAAGAACAACGGCTGGCCCTGTACTTCCGGCCCATCTACTTTAAGGACTACCCTGGGGTTTTCGTTTATTGCCGTGATGAGATTAACAGGCATATTTTGCCCCGATTCGAACTTATATTTTTCCAGTTCCAACTGCTGTGCGGGGCTCAATTCGTTTTTTACGCTTATCAGCATACTAAGGCGTTGCAGTTTTAACGCTGATTCCAATTCCAGGATTTTTTGCATTTGCCATAGTGTGGCGGTGCTGTCGATGTGCGGTACGGATAAAAGTTTGCCCATGTTTACTAATTCGGCATCAAGGTCCCATTTCAGCGAGTTGTAGCTGCCTATATTGGCATTATAAACTTTCTTGATGTTATTGATTTGTTGCTTACTCAAACCCAGTTCATCCCGGTACTTCAGGACAAAATCAGTTGGGTAAAGCTTATCCTGAAAGATATCCTGGGCAAACCCGGGGAGGGTAAAGAACAGGGCGAAGAGGGTTAGTGCATTTTTCATTTAGTAAGCTGTTTAAATTAAAAATCGTTGATTAATGATTGTGTCGGGGATTCCCAGGTTTCAATTGATGCGGCATGGGTTACCAATGATTCTGTTGGTGATGCCGGCACCCCGGTTAGGGTTATTTCTACTGTCCCTCCTGGTATAGGTTGGGTTGGTGTTTCAGGCTGGCTGCTGATTACATAGGTAATTATTGCCAGGGTAAAGGAAGCGGCTACAGCGTAAGGCCACCATGTTTTCTGCTTTGGCAGGGCAGGAGTTGGCATAATGGGCAATTCCTTATCCTTAGATTTCATTTCCCGAAAAAAGTCAACTATTATTTTATCTTCTGCTGCCATTGCGCTTGTTGATTTAGTAGTAGTGATTTTAATCTTTTCTTGCCCCGGTGGTAATGGGTGCTTACCGATCCTAAGCCAAGGTTTAATACCGTGGCTATTTCTTGGAGGTTCTGGCCATGATAAAAGTAA
>JALSJF010000107.1 GCA_026989505.1 Cyclobacteriaceae bacterium | reverse complement strand
AAAATCGGCTCGCCCGAAAGCTCCATTTACCGCTATTTTGAAAACAAGCATACCCTCCTGGTGTACCTTATGAGTTGGTACTGGACGTTGGCCGAGTACCGTATTGTCTTTGCCACCAACAATATTGCTTCGCCCAAAGACCGGCTAAGAAAAGCCCTGGAAATAATTATTCTACCTATGAAAAAAAGTTTTGCATCCCGTCATGTGGACATACAAAAACTCAATGAAATCATTTTTGCGGAATCCTTTAAAGGGTACCACACCAAGGAGGTGGACAAAGAAAACCAACAAGGCTACTTCGATGCTTACAAACAAGTAACCAACCGGCTGGCCCGAATCATTTTGGAAATCACCCCCGGATATCCGTACCCGCATATGCTTGCTTCATCGGTAATTGAGGGGGCCCATCAGCAGAAGTTTTTTGCCGAACACCTGCCAAAGCTCACCAACTCCCGTAACAATGAGCTAACCATTCTTAAATTCTACACGCATTTGGTATTTAGTTGCTTAAAGAAATAACGATGCCCAAAAAACTTACCCCAACACAACGGCTATGGCGTATTTTAACCGTTGACCGCAAAGAAATACGCAACATATACATCTATGCTATTTTTAATGGGCTGATCAGTCTATCCCTGCCCCTCGGCATTCAGGCCATTGTGGGGCTCATCCAGGGTGGGCGCGTAAGCACCTCCTGGGTAGTGCTGGTATTTTTGGTGGTATTGGGCACCTTTCTGTCGGGGGTAATACGCATCTACCAATTGCGCATTACCGAGGACCTGCAGCAGAAGATCTTTACCCGTGCCGCTTTTGAATTTTCTTTTCGTATTCCGCGGATCCGCATGGAATCCCTCAACAACCATTATGCCCCGGAGTTGATGAACCGTTTTTTTGATGTAGGCTCCGTGCAAAAAGGGCTTTCAAAAATATTGCTGGACTTCTCTTCTGCTTTCTTTCTTATCGTATTTAGCTTACTCCTCCTCTCCTTCTACCACCCCTTCTTTATTCTTTTTGGGGTTATCCTGGTAGTATTGGTTTATGTGATTTTTGTTTTCACCGCGCAAAAAGGCATGGAAACAAGTCTTGAAGAGTCGAAATTCAAATACAAAGTGGCCCACTGGCTGCAGGAGATTGCCCGCACCGCCAATACGTTTAAACTCTCAGGGGAAACCGATCTCCCTTTACGCAAAACCGATACCCTGGTAAACAAATACCTTACCGCCCGGGATAGTCATTTCCGGGTTTTGGTAAAACAGTTTTCGCTACTGGTGGCCTTTAAAGTAATTGTGGCTGCCGGCTTGCTGGTTATTGGTGGTATTCTGGTGATGGAGCAGCAGATGAATATCGGCCAGTTTGTTGCGGCAGAAATTATTATCTTAACCGTACTGGCCTCGGTAGAAAAACTCATTCTGAGCTTAGATTCTATTTATGATATTCTTACCTCATTGGAAAAAATCGGCTTTGTAACCGATTTGCCTATGGAAAGGGAAACCGGCCGTGATTTGCCCACCACATCACCTTCGGAGGGCATCCGGGTACAGCTAAAGGAGGTTAGCTTCTCTTATAACGACTGTACCGACCCCGTGCTCAAAAAAGTGACCCTCGATATCCCCCCCCGAACACTCACCATCATTACCGGCAACACAGGATCCGGGAAAACCACCCTGCTGCATGTTATTGCCGGCCTGTACGAGTCGCAGGGGGGCACAATCACCTACAACGGCCTCACATTGGGCAACCTGTCCCTGCCTTCTATCCGGGGGGTAATTGGCGAATACGTTTCACTTGAAAAACTATTTGAGGGCACAGTAACTGAAAATATCACGCTCGGGCGCCCCAACGTTTCGTTTGCACAACTGCAGTGGGCTATTGAGAACCTGGGGCTTGCCGGGTTCATAGAGTCCCTGCCACAAGGATACGACACCGTTATCTCCACCCAGGGGAAAAACCTGCCCGAAAATATTGTTACCAAGTTACTGGTGGCGAGGTGCATAGTAGATAAACCCAAATTAGTTTTGCTCGACCATACTTTTGAACACCTCGACACCAGCAGTGCCCGTAAAATCATTGATTTCCTAACCCGGCCGGAACACCCCTGGAGTATCGTGGCCATATCTACCAACCGCTATTTTGCCCGTAGAGCCGACAAAGTTATTCTGCTTGAAAAAGGCAGCATAAAGCAGGAAGGCACCTATGAAGAGTTAAAAGATATTGCCGGATTTAAAACCGATAGCCATGCTTAATATTTCACGCAACCCTGTCAGCATTAAAGAAAAGCGCAGCTATACTTCGCTGCACAATGTAGAGCTGAAAAGTTCCGGGCAAGTATTGTCACGCCTGGTTAAATCGGTACTGATCTTAATGCTCATCATACTTTTCATCCCGTGGACACAAAATATTCAGTCGCGGGGCAAGGTAACTACCCTTAAGCCGGAGCAACGGCCGCAAACCATTCAATCGAGGATCTCCGGCCGGATTGAAGAATGGTTTGTGCAAGAAGGCGATTTCGTCCATGCCGGGGATACCGTGCTGCGGATTTCGGAAATTATCAATGAATACCTGGACCCTAAAATGCTCCAGCGTGTACAGGAGCAAATTGATGCCAAGCAGCAAGCGGTTGAATCCTACACCGAAAAAATAAACATGCTGGAAAAGCAAATCACGGCTTTACGAAACACCGCAGAATTAAAAGCCCGGCAGTTAGACAACAAACGCATGCAAGCCGAAATGGTGATTGAAAGTGATAGCATTGCCTATGAAGCAGCCCAAACTGGTTACCGTATCGCCAAAGTCCAGTACGACCGGATGGTGAAACTGTATGAAGGTGGGTTAAAATCCCTTACCGAAGTGGAAAAACGGCTGCAAAACTTACAAATGGCACAAGCCGAAATGATTGCCAAAGAAAACAAACTGCTCACCAGCAAGAACAAGCTCATCAATGTTATTGTTGAAAAATCATCGATACAAGCCCAGTACAACGAAAAAATTTCCAAGGCCGAATCCGAAAAATTTGCTACGCTGTCAAAAAAGTTTGAAGCCGAAGCTATAGTAACAAAACTGCAGAACCAATACGCCAATTATGCTTTGCGTACCGGCATGTATTTCATAACCGCCCCCCAAACCGGCTATATCACCCAAACCATTCAGTCGGGTATCGGGGAGACCATTAAGGAGGGCGAAGCAATTGTCAGCATCATGCCCGAGTACTATGAATTGGCCGTTGAAATGTACGTAAAACCCATTGATTTGCCCCTGATGAACAAGGGGCAGAACCTGCAAATCCAGTTTGATGGCTGGCCGGCCATTATTTTCTCCGGTTGGCCGAATATAAGTTACGGCACTTACGGGGGCACGGTATATGCCATCGATAATTTTATCAGCCCCAACGGGCTGTACCGTATCATGGTCGCCCCCGACCCGGAAGACCACCCCTGGCCATCGGCCCTGCGCATAGGGGCAGGCACCCGCAACATGATCTTGCTTAAAGATGTACCGGTGTGGTATGAACTATGGCGAAAAATCAACGGCTTTCCACCGGATTATTACCAACCTGTCACCGGGGGAGAAAATAAGGGGACGGAATAATGAAAAGTTACCTGACACTTGTCCTGCTTGCCCTGGCGCTGGGCAGCACGGCCCGGCCGGCCGATTCGTTGGTCGTCATTTTATATGATGACTTCATCGCCATGGTCACAGAACACCACCCCCTGGCGGCTGTTGCCCAACTTAAGCTCAGCGAAGGCGAGGCAAAGCTGCTCCATGCCAAAGGTGCCTTTGACCCCAAATTATATACCCAATACAGCCAGAAGGACTTCAACGACACCGAATATTACAGTATTTTTAACGGTGGGGTAAAAATACCTACCTGGTTTGGCCTGGAATTCCGCGGTGGGTACGAAAATAACCAGGGGGAATACCTCAACCCGGAGCTTACCAACCCCGCCAACGGGCTTGTCTATGCCGGGGTGTCCCTTACCCTGGGGCAAGGCCTGTTTATTGATAAGCGCAGGGCAGAGTTAAAAAAGGCTGCCCTCTTTCAGCAGATTACCGAGGCCGAGCAACAGATTTTAATGAACGAACTGGTACTGGAGGCCGGTCTGGGCTACTGGAACTGGTTCAGGGCCTACAACTCACTTTTGGTACACCGCGAAGCCTTTAACCGGGCCCATGAACGCTACCAGGGCGTAAAAGATATGGCTATCCTGGGCGAACGCCCGGCCATTGATACGGTGGAGGCGCATATCCAGGTGCAAAACCGCCAGCTTAGCCTGGCCCAGGCCGAAATGGAGTTTAACAATGCCTCCGCCCTCTTGTCGGTGTACCTATGGCATGAAGGCGTTGTCCCCCTCGAACTTACCCCCAATGCCGTGCCCCCGGTGGCGGATGAAATTACCGTAACCCCGCCTCCTGCTGAATTATGGCAACTGAGGGACTCTGTGCTTAACACCCACCCTGAGTTGCAAAAGGCCGGCCTTACCATTGCCCGGCTGGAGGTGGAAAAACGCTGGCAGAAGGAGCAGCTTAAACCGGTGGTGAACCTCAAATATACGCCCCTTGCCGAGCCGGTGAACGGCAACTTTCCGGGGAATTTCTCCCTCAATAATTACACCTGGGGGCTGGAATTTAAATTTCCTTTGTTCCTGCGCAAAGAGCGGGGGAACCTGCGGCTTACGGAAGCAAAGCTGCAACAAAACCAGCTTCAACTCAGTCAGAAGCAGGCCCGTGTGCGCTACAAAGTAACCGAGGCCATAAACATGTGGCATACTACCAAAGTACAGACCGACATATACCGGAAAGCGGTTGACAATTACGCCCGGCTGCTTGACGGTGAAAAAGAGCTGTTCGATAGCGGGGAGAGCTCACTTTTTATGATCAACTCACGTGAAATGGGGTACATAAAAGGCCGCCTCAAGTATATTGACCTGATGACAAAAAACTTTACCTCGGCCTTGAAAACCAGGTTTAGCCTTGGTATCCTGGCCGAGCGGCCTGAGTTGCCCCAGTAACCGCACCCGGCCACCCCTTGGGCCCCTGCCCGGCTTCAGAATATAGCAGCCGCCATAGCCTCTGCTTCGGCAAAGGCCTGAGGGTCAATGCCCGTAGAAAACCCCTTGGCGGCCGCCACCGCAAGGATATCCCGGGTGTTAATATTGCCCACCAGGTGGTTGCCGGCCATTGGGCAACCACCATAGCCCAAAATGGCGCCATCAAGCCGGTAGCAGCCCGCCTCAATAGCGGCCGCTATTTTCTCCCGGGCCATCGCTGGCGTAGCGTGCAGGTGTACCCCCCACGCGATGTCATCGCCTGCTTGTTTTACCGTAGAAAACAGCGCGTGCACCTCCTTTGCCGTGGCCAGGCCAACGGTGTCCGCCAGGGAAATAACGTTGGCCCCCAGGGTAATCAGCCCATCGGCAAATTGAGCCACTGTTTCGGGGGTATAGGGGTCACCATAAGGGTTGCCAAAACCCATGGAAATATACACCACGAGTCCTTTCTGGTGCTGCTGGCATAGCGCACTGATCCGGGCCAGTTCCTCTAATGACCGGGCAATTGTTTTATTGGTGTTCTTCAACTGAAATGTTTCGGAAACCGACATCGGGTAGCCTACGTACCGTATTTTGTCAAACTTAACCGCTTCCTCTGCCCCTCTCTGGTTGGCAACAATGGCCAGCAACGCGGTAGCCGTGCTGCCGGCAGCCAATTGGGGTACCACGGCTGCCGTATCGCGCATCTGGGGCACTGCCCTGGGCGACACAAAACTGCCGAAGTCGAGGGTATCAAAACCCAGCGAAAGTAATTTGTTCAGGTAAGCCACCTTTTTTTCCGTAGGAATGAATTTCCCTATTCCCTGCATGGCATCGCGCGGACATTCCACTATTTTCAGTTTCTGCATGATTAGTTTCCGTCAAGTAAATGCACCCAGCCGGTACAGACCTCATGGTTGGCCAGGATAACCTCATAATAGTAAATACCGCCTGGCAGCCCTGTGCCCTGCCAATTGTTCTGATAGGCCCGCTGTTGATAAACCAGTGCCCCCCAGCGGTTGAATATTTTTAAATCCACAGGGTTGGCCGAAGTTATCGTTAACACATCGTTAAGGCCATCGGCATTGCGCGTGAGCACATTCGGGATATTCAATTGTTGAATATCAACCGTTAGCCTGACCTCAGCAGCACATTTCGCATTGGCCAGCTTCCCGGTGATCTGATACTGGCCATCAGCCGCATAGGTGTACACCGGCTGCCAGTCTTCACTGAAACCACCGTCCCCGAAATCCCAGCGTACCTTTGTGGCATACTCCGACTCGTTAACGATGACAATCTCCCGCGAGCCTTCACATTGGCCGGCCGGTTCCACCCTAACGGCCAGCCCTATCTCCGGCACCACATTCACCGTAACCGAATCCTCATAATCGCAGCCATTGGTATTATAAATCCGTACCTTGTAAACCGTGGTATCGGCCGGGGTGGCTACCGGATTGGGAATGGTGGGGTCGTCTAACCCTTCCGTAGGCGACCACAGGTAGGTTTGCCCCCCGGTAGCAAGTAGTGGTGCAGCAGAGCCAAAACAAATGTCGGCATCGCCATATACGGCAAAATCCGGGGCTGAAACGGTAATCCGGGCATAGGCAAAGTCTTCGGCAATGCAGGTGTTGGGGTCATAGGCCCGCAACCGGATACGGTAGGTCCCGGCCCGGGTATATTGATGCACCAGGGTGTCCTGCGAGTACACTGTCCGCTGCCGGCCATCGCCAAAATCCCATTCATACACTTCTCCCCCGGTACTCAGGTTTTCAAATACTACATCCAGGGGTAAACACCCCCCGGTCAGACCGGGGTTATCCAGGGCCAGGCTATTGGTGCGCAGGCGCGCCCGCAGCGAGGCCAGGTCAAACTTAAACAAGGCATTATTACACCCCGTGCTGCCGTTTTGCGGGGCATAAGCGCCCTCGGTAGTAGGAAAAGAAGAATCACCAAAACAACTGGCACACACCGAATGATAGACAATGCCGTGCTTATCAAAACGACTGGTCCCCCCATCTACATGTACCAGCGAATTGGCATCACCCAAATGGGTGGCATACAACAATTCCCGGGCATCGCCCGATAAAACCATCAGGTAGAATGAAGAGCCATCCGAGGTGGCTTGATAAGCATCCTGGGTTATGGGCAAGCCAAGGGTATTCAACACAAAATTGTTGTTGTTCCCCGAAAAATTAGCCTGGTCACTGCCCCAGCCGGACAGGTAAATATTATCACAGTCATTTACCAGAAAAGCGGTAAGCGATAGGGCCGGCAAGGCACGGCCACGGGTATTTATGGTGGTAGAAAAACGGGTGGTTTGCAGATTACCGCTTAGTTTGTGGATAAACTGCCCGGTGTAGCCGCTCACATAGGTCCCCGAGGTATGCAGGTAATTGCCATCGGTCTGCCCGGCCAGGTAAACTTCGTCTTCGGCATCGAGGTCAAGAAAAAACACCTGGTCATAGCCGGTAGTGCCGATAAAGGTGCCGGCTATCAGGCTGTCGCCACTGCCGGTGAGGTGGGCTACCCAGCCATCCACGTTACCGGCATAGGTGGGCTTATAGGTAGTGGCGGTGACGGGGAAGTCGGCACTGGACGTGCCGCCCGCAACAAAAATATTATCCAGGCTGTCGATTTTTACCGACAAGGCCACATCCGTACCGTTGCCGCCCAGGTAGGTGCCCCAGAGCAGGGAGTCCAGGCCGGCCGACAATTTAAAAACCACGGCATCGGTAGCCCCTCCGGCATAGGCACTACGGTAACCGTTGCCTGCCGGAAAGTCATTTGAACCGGTACGGGAGGCGATGATAATGTTGCCCCGGCTGTCGAAGTTGATATCGCCACGTGACTCATCCCCATAATTACGCGCCAGCAGGTCTTCCCCGGGCAGGTTACCATCATTGCCGGTACCGCCAATATAGGTTGAGGCCAGCAGTTGGCTGCCATCGGCACTTAACTTAGCCACAAAGATATCCGAGCCGCCATAAAAATCTACTCCGCCAAGCAACTGGTAGTTGCTGCCGCCATTATATGCACTGTCGTAGGCATTGGCCGTTACCGGAAAATCCCGGGAGCCGGTAATACCTAAAATCAACAACTCCCCGGCCTCGTTTACCAGCAGGCTTTGCGGCACTTCGGTACCACTCCCGCCCAAGTGGGTGGCATACAACAGGTTTTGCCCGGCCGAATCAAATTTAAGGATGGCTACATCCCAGCCGCCAGCAGAGGTGACCTGGTAGGCCCCGGGGGTAGCCGGAAACTCGCCCAGGTACTGGCCGCCCCGCGTGGTTTGTGTCATTCCCCCGGCATAACCGTTGCCCTGGGCATCAAACGTGGCCGTATTGCCCCAGTTATCGGCCTCCGAGCCGGAATAAGTAGAGAATACCAACAGCGGATCGATTACAACCGCTTCCCCTTCTGCAACAGGGCCAACGGCAAACGATACCAACTCGCCCGCTACCCGGTAGTTGGCCGGTAAGGGCCGGGCATTGCCTTCACATAAGGCATAACTGGCCGGGATGTGTTCTTCCAGGGTTTGAAAAGGGGTATGTATAGTCAAAACCCCCTGCTTTACTACCAGCTTTTCTGCCCCCTGATAATACATTTGCACACAGGCAGGATCAGCCCCCGGGGCCAACCGGAGGTCATATTTCACCTTACGGGCATCAGCATAGATTTCCAGGTCAATACCGGGGTACAGCCCGTTGATAACCACCCCGCGGTACCCCCGGGCACCAGCCGCCCATTGGCGCGCATCGTTACCGAGGAAGTAGCTGTATAAGGCAGGTGTCAGTTGTTTGCCTGTCACCCCGGCAGCCGGGTCTGCCCCCAAAAAGCTGACTTTCAGGGCATAATAATCAACAACTTCCGGGTGGTTAGCGGCAACCGCCAAATGCCGGCTATGGGCCGTAGCCGCCCGTTGTTGCGGATCGGCAAAGGCATAGGTAAGGGTATTGGCCCCGACAAACAACACCCCACCGGGTATTTCGGCAGAGAATTTCACCTGCTCCGGCCACTGCCCTTTGTTTTCGATGAAATTAATCGTTTTTTGTGCCTGTACCACTACGGGAAGCCAACCTGCCATCAGCCATAAAACAACACGATATAAGTTTTTTTCAATCACCTTCTTTGCGCAAAATATCAATGGGGCTGTCGCCATATACTGAGCGGGTATTCAGCCACCCGATAGCTACTGTTATGCATGCCACACCGAGGCAAACGGTAACCATGTTGAATAAATCAGGACTAAATTCTATCTTGAAGAAGAAAACTGCAAGCGCCCAGGCAGATAATATTGATAATAACGAACCCGTAAGGCCCGCAACCAGGCCCAGGTAAGCATACTCTACCAGGGTAAGTTTAACAATTTGCTGACGTACCGCCCCCAGGGTACGCAACAACACGTTTTCCTTCAGGCGGGCAAAGCGTGAATTACGGATGGCGCCAATCAGCACGACCAGGCCGGTAACTACACTAAACAGGGCCATAAAACGAATTACAAAAGCCACCTTATCCATAAATTCATCCATCGTTTGCAAGATCAGGGTTAAATCAATGGCCGAAACGTTGGGGTAAAACTGTACCAGTTCCTGTTGAAAGATGGATGATTTTACTTTGTCGGGGCTGCGGGTCATCAGTACATAAAACTGCGGGGCCTGGTTAATAACCCCCTGCGGAAACACGAAAATAAAATTGGTCTGGATACGTTGCCAGTCAACCTCCCGTACCGAACCGATATAGGTAGTTACCGGCACCCCCTGCACATCAAACACCACTTCATCGCCAACTGTCAGGCCCAGGGTTTCGGCCATGCCTTCGGAAACAGAAACAAACACGGTGTCTCCCTTGCCATGGTAAGGCGCCAGTTGCCCCCGCAGCAATTTCTCCGAAGCAATCAGGCTGTCACGGTACGTTACCCGGTACTCCCTGCGCAGCGCCCAGGCAGGTATATGCACCGCAGTGTCTTGCTGCAGGCTGTCAACCGGCCTTCCGTGCAGCGTCTTTAAACGGGTAGTAACAATGGGCACCAACTGCTTTACCGGCAGGTTATGCCCCCGGGTAAACTTTACAATGTCGTCCTTCTGGTACGGCTGAATGTCAAACAGCACGGTATTGGGGCGCTCCTCTCCGCCCATAAAGGCTACCTGGCCTAAAAGCGCCTTTTGCACCTGCCCCAGTGTGGCCAGCAAAAACGCCCCCAGGCCAATTACAATAACCAGCACTACCGTTTGGTTATTGGGACGGAACAGGTTGGACATCCCCTGCCGATAGATAAAACCAGGCCCACGCCTGGCGAGGTGCCGCATGAGGTAGATCACTAACCTGCCGGTGATAAACAACAGCCCCAGGGCCACCACCAAACCGCCCATAAACAAGGTGCCGAACAGCCAGCTTTGCGTATGCCACACGGCAAATAACCAGGGGCCCGACACCACCAGGGCAGAACTGATCACCGTGGTTTTGGAACGCCCGGCTATTTCGGCAAAAAAACTGCGCACCACAATCAGCGGAGGTATTTTGCGCACCATGGCCAGGGGCACCATAGAAAACAACATCGAAATAGCCAGACCAACCATGAGGCCTTTAAATACACTAAGCCAAACGATACGGAAGCCAACGTTAAGCGGCAGGAGATCGCCAAACAGCAAGGGTACGGCATATTGGATAGCCACTCCCAGCACAACACCGGCCACACTGCCCAGCAAACCCAAAAAAGCACTTTGAATAAAGAAAATGTGGAAGGTCTGCCAGCCGCTTGCGCCCAGACAGCGTAGCACGGCAATTACCTGTTTCTTCTGCTGTACGTAGGTATGTATAGCGCTGGAAACCCCGATACAACCCAGTATAAGGGCAACAAATGCCAGCAGGTTAAAAAACCTGTAAAGGTTGGTAAACGCCTGCCCCATATTTTTCTTTTGGTCGGCCACTGTTTCTAAGCGATACCCCAGTTGACGTAAAGCGGGCTTCAGGGCCGCGGCAATTGCCTGCGGGTCATCCGCAGCCGCCAGCTTGATGTAATAGCGGTAGTTGGTCCTGCTGCCGAACCGGACCAGACCGGTACCGGCCAGTTCAGCCATGGGAATGTAAACAGAAGGGGTAAAACTGGTAGTTACGGCATTACTTCCCGGCATTGATTGCACCAGGCCTTCTACCCGGAAAACCGTCTGCCCCAGTTTTATCGAATCACCAGAGCTCACTTCGTATTGCAGGGCCAGGTTTTCATCCAGCACCGCGTAGCGGCCATGGTGTAAAGCCTGCATGGCCCTGGCCGGCTGCGACAGCACTTCCCCGTAAAAAGGGAAATCACCCGCGCGGGCCACTACCTGCACCAACCGCGTACCGCCATGCACATTCAGAAAAAGCGCCATGGAGGCAAAGTGGACATCAAGGGCATGGGCCACCCCGAGGGTATCGATCTGGCGTAGAAAAGCAGAATCAAGCGGGCCGTTATTGCGGATTACCAGATCAGCGCCCAGCAAGTCCTTGGCCTGCAAGTCAATATCCCGCTGCAGGTTGGCATCAAACGAATCGATGGCCACCAGCGATGCAATACCCACGATAATGGAGGCGGTAAACAGTAGTAACCGGTGCAAATTGTGCCGGGCATCTGCCCAGGCCATGCGCCACACCCACCGGTCGTTGAGCAAGTGCTTGTTGGGCTTCTTTATCCTGATTTCATATTCCATTATGTTGCCCGCAACAGCTTGTCCTCTACTAATTTGCCGGCTTTCAGGTGTAACATCCGCCCGGTCATGCCGGCCAGTTCATGGTTATGGGTAACCAGTACCAGGGTGGTGCCCTGTTCCTTGTTCATTTCAAAAATAAGGCGGGTTATGCCCCGGGCCGTTTCCTCATCGAGATTACCGGTAGGTTCATCGGCAAAGAGAATAGCCGGGCGGGTAATAAAAGCGCGGGCAATAGCTACCCGTTGCTGCTCACCCCCCGAAAGTTGCGCAGGGAAATGGTGGATACGGTCGGCCAGCCCTACCCGGTGCAATAATTCCCGGGCCTGCGGCCTGGCCGGGGCGCCACCCCGTAAATCGAGCGGCACCATTACATTTTCCAGGGCCGTAAGGGTAGGCAGCAATTGAAAATTCTGAAAAATAAACCCTACATACTGGTTACGCAGGTAGGCCCGGTCGTCCTCATGCAGGGCATTTAAGTTAATATCTGCCAGGGTAACCGCCCCTTGTGAGGGTACATCCAGGCCGGCACATATCCCCAGCAGGGTGGTTTTGCCGCTACCCGAAGGGCCAACAATAGCCACCGTTTCCTTTTTTTCTACCCGGAAGCTTATGTTATCCAGCACACGCAGCGCTTTGCCCCCCACCGTAAAAACCTTTGCAATTGTATTTACCTCCAACATTTGCCACAGATTTAAAAACCCTGATGTAATTAACTGACAAACAATCGTTTGGCGGTTAATTTACCTCATCATTCATGATTTTCATGAATGATCCGGGCTAACAGTGTAATATTAACAATAATGTTATTACTTTAACAGCAATTCAGTGAACGTGAACAGATGTATTTGGTTATTTATTTTATTGCCCTGATAACAGCAGCATTTTACCAGGGGAAAAGCCCGGGGAAGACCATTATCTTCTTTGGCGACAGCATTACAGCCGGATATGGGGTGGGCACCGACCTGGCCTTCCCGAAGCTCTTACAGGATAAATTAAGTAAAAACGGCTACCGTGTGGAGATCGTCAATGCCGGCCTGAGTGGTGAAACCAGTGCCGGAGGGGTCACCCGTATCGACTGGATACTTAACCGGGAATTCGACATTTTTGTCCTTGAGTTAGGGGCCAATGATGGCCTGCGCGGCCTGCCCCTGGCCGAAACAGCCAAAAACCTGCAACGTATTATCGACAAGGTAAAAGCCCGCTACCCGCAAACCATTATTGTGCTGGCCGGCATGCGGGTGCCCCCCAATATGGGTGAGGCCTACACACAGGAGTTTGCCGGCCTGTATGCCCAACTGGCCAGCCGGAATAATGCCCTGCTCATCCCGTTTATTCTGCAAGATGTAGCTGGTAATGAAGCCCTGAACCAACCCGATGGCATCCACCCCAACGCCCACGGCCACCGGATTATTGCCGATAACCTTTATCCGTTCTTTCGTGAAGTACTGGAGTGAACGTTACCGGGTTTGCAACCCGCCCTCTCCTCATGTAGCCCCAGTCAGCCACCAGGGCGCACCTCCTACGGACCCCAAAGGTGTGCAGCAGGCCTGTACACCTGCGGCACCTGCCTATTCATTGCTGTACTTTTTGGTGTAGCGCTCGAACAAGGCCTCCTGCCGGCCGTTGAGAATAATTTCCCTGCCCTGAATATAGGCATGGGTCAGCTTATTCGTCCTGAAGTCAAGGGCATCGCCCCGGGAGACAAATAAATTGGCCTGTTTGCCTTCTTTCAGAGAGCCCATTTTATTCCCAACACCCAGTATCTCTGCCGTATTAAGGGTAATTAGCTTTAAGGCTTCCTCCTTATCAAGGCCATAAGCCACAGCCGTACCGGCATAAAAAGGCAGGTTGCGGGCCAGGGCCAGCATCCCTGTATGGCTAAGGGCTACTTTTACCCCTGCCCGGGTCAGCTCTACCGGCAAACGGTACGGCAGGTCAACGTCCATATCGGCCCGGTCGGGCAGGCTGTGCACCCGTTGGATCACGGCCGGGATATTGTTGTCGGCCAAAAACTCCTTGACTGCCAGGGCGCCCGTACCGGTAACCACTGCGATGTGCTCAACCCCCTTCGCCTGGGCCATTTTTACCGACTCCACAATCTCTTTGGGGCCGTTGGTATGGATCATCAGCACTTTAGAGCCGTCAAACAAGCCTTGCATGGCCTCCAGCTTAAGGTTACGCTCTTTAGCAGCCAGGGCCCCGTAGGCCAGGGCATCGTCAAAGAAAGCGGCAATTTCAGCCACCTCGTTGGCATAGTTTTTATTAGGCTTACGGCTGAAGGTAAACGTGGCAAAATCAAAACGCCCCGTAATGCGGCCCGGCCAGTTCATATGTATGGCCAGGTCTGCAGTGTTGACGGCATCTTCCCAGTTCCAGCCATCCAGGTTCATCAGGGAGGAGGTGCCGGAAATAACCCCGCCCACCGGGGTTGTTTCGGCCAATAAAATGCCCATAAACCTAAAGGTAGGCGGCAACTCGCTGTCGGTGTTATACGACACCAGCGAGCGGACATTCGGGTTAAACCTGCCGGTCTCCCTGGAGTCACTCATCGCCCGCACTGAGCTAACCTCCTCTATCCCCACTTGCGAGTTGGGCAGAATGAAGCCGGGATAAACATGCTGGCCGGTAACATCAATTATCGTGTAACCGGCAATATCTATGCGGGCTTTGGTGGCATCGGCTACCAGGGTAATTATTCCCTGATCAAAGGCAATGAGGGAGTTGTCTATCACTTCACCATTGCCGAGGTGGGCAATCCCCCCTTTGAGTAAGATGGCCTGGGTCTGTTCCGCGGCCGGCTCGGGTACCTGGGCGGCTGCCCAGGACAAGCAGGCGCTAAGAAGTACGGATAAAATATAGTTTATTTTCATTTTTCTGCTGATTTTAAATTATTCAAGAAAAGAATCATAGGTAATGTCATCGCAATGGAAATCAAGTTTTTGCTTTGACTTTCCTTTCCGGGTGCGGCTGCCATTCTTTTTGGCTTCCTTCATTTTTTGGATGAGCCGGGCCCGTTCGGCACGGATATATTCGCGCCTGGCACGGTCCTGTTCCAGGTCGTAGTAAACTTTGCCATCCACAAGGGTCTTTTCGGCTATACTGTAAACCGACAACGGATGGCCCGACCACAGCACCACATCGGCATCTTTGCCCACGGTGATGCTGCCCATGTGATCATCAAGGTGCAACAGTTTGGCCGGGTTAATGGTGACCATCTTTAAAGCTTCTTCCTCGCTCATCCCCCCGTACTTCACCGATTTGGCCGCCTCCTGGTTCAGCCTTCTGATCTGGTTGGCATCATCGGAATTAATGGCTACCGTAACCCCGGCATCATGCATAATGGTGGCGTTATAGGGAATAGCATAGCGTACCTCCCATTTATAGGCCCACCAATCCGAAAAGGTGGAGGCCCCGGCCCCATGTTCGCGCATAATATCGGCCACTTTATAGCCTTCGAGGATATGCGTGAAGGTATTTACCCGAAAACCAAATCGTTCAGCCACTTTCATCAGCATATTTATTTCCGACTGCACGTAAGAGTGACAGGAGATAAAGCGTTCGCCCTTGATGATCTCCAGCATGGCCTCATCGGCCAGGTCCCTGCGGGGTGGCACGGCTTTAGCTTTAGCTTTTTTTGGCAGGGCGTTATACGCCTGCCATTTTTGCTCATACGCTTTGGCGCTGCTAAAGGCATCCATAAAGGCTTGCTCTACCCCCATGCGCGTTTGCGGAAAGCGGATAGAACTGGGGTTGCGGGAACGTTTCACATTCTCACCCAGGGCAAATTTGATAAACCCATCGGCCCCGGCAATTTTCATCTTCTCCGGTGACTCGCCCCAGCGGAGCTTAATCAGGGCCGACTGCCCGCCAATAGGGTTGGCCGAGCCATGCAATATCTGTAAGGCCACCACCCCGCCCGACAAGGCACGGTAGATGTTTATCTGCTCAGGGTCAATTACATCGCCAATGCGCACCATGCCCGAATTGGTAGCCACATCATTAATAGAGGTAGCCCCGATGTGCGAGTGTTCGTCAATAATGCCCGGGGTCAGGTGTTTGCCGGAGGCATCAATTACCCTGGCCCCCGTTGCCGACAGGTTCTTTCCTATTTGGGCTATCTTGCCCTCTTTCAGCAATACATCGGTATTTTCTAAAACACCCGCCTCGTCACTGGTCCAAACGGTAGCATTTTTAAACAGGATGGTTTGCTGCTGCGGTAGCGTTGGCGCCCCATAGGCCACAAACGGGTAAATCACCTCGCCCAGGTCAGGCACCTGGGGCTTATCGCCCTCTTTCCCTTTCTTTTCTTTTGGTTGCACATCCCCGGTACGTACCAACGTCCAGGTAACATCGCTGCCATCGGCCAGCTTGCCGGTACCTTTCCAGCCATTATGGGTACGCCAGCCCGAGAGCCGTACCAGGCCATCCCCTCCTGCCGGCTTAAAGCTGGCCGTGAGAATTTCTTTGGCGAATTTGGTTGTCAGGTCGATGTTGGTGGAATCGTTTACCTCAATCCTGGCTTTTTGCTTGCCCGGCTCCCCGGTTATTTTAACCTTGTAAACCGTGTTGCCCAGCGACAAGTCATATTTGCCCCTATTATCGGCTACCGACAGGGGTTTAAGCACAAAGCGGTTGCCCTGCACCCAGTTTTCGTGAATGATAGTCTTGTCGGCAAAAAGCTGCTCCGAAGTGATAATAAAATTAGCCAATTTGCCTTTGGCCAGGGAGCCTACCTGCCCGTATTCCCCCAGGAGATTAGCCGGGGTATAGGTTAACGCCTTTAAGGCCGCTTGCTGCGGCAGGCCATTGGCAATAGCTTTACGCAAATTGGGCCAGAAGTCAGCCGGCTTGGCCAAATCAGCCGTAGTAATGGCAAAGTTTACCCCCGCCCGGTACAAAGCTGCCAGGTTGGTGGGCGCCAGCTCCCAATGTTTCATATCAGCCAGCGATACATCCATGGCATCAATAGGGTCATCCACCTCATAGGCATCGGGGAAATTCACCGGCACGATAAGGGTGGCGTTGGTTGCCTTAATTTCGGTGAGGCGTTTATATTCATCACCACTCCCTTTGATAATATATTGCACGCCAAACTCATCGCCCAGCTTATCGGCCCGCAGCACCTCTAACCAGTTGCGGGCGGCAAAAATTTGCGGGAGTGACTGTGACAAAAGCCAGTGTTCCAAAGCCTGGTCTTTAAACGGCCGTGGGTTTTGCCGGCCATACCATTCGGCATCCAGGTAGGTTTGCCGCAACAGGGCAATAAACCCCATGGTGGAAACAGGATAGTTCTGGGTGGAAGAGCCGGTATTGAAGGAATAATGGGCCGCAGCGTGTTCATTCAGCAAAACATTGTTTTCCGAATCCTCGCCCAGGGTCACAAAAGCCGAAGTGCCCCTGGCCAGGCCATCGGCATGAAAGGTATTTACCGTACCGAAGCCCGCCTTGCGTAATGCTTCGGCCTTTTTGGTATCAATACTAAAATTTTCGGCTGCACTGTAGTCGGATTTTATAGCATCGTTGGCGTTATAGGCTCCTTTGGTTTTCGGCTCAATTTGTTCGGCCCCACGCCAACGGCTCCCTTTGGGCCGCTCAGCCTTGGGTACACCATAAGTGGTATAAATATCAATCAGCGAAGGGTAGATGTATTTCCCCTGCACATCGATAACCGTATAGCCGGCCGGAACAGCCCGGCTATCGCCAACATACTCTATCTTACCGTCCCGGATAAGCATTACGCCATTGGTAAAGATGGTCTGGTAATCGGTAACAATGGTGGCATTGGTAAAGGCAAAGGCCCGTTCGCGCTCATCCTTAACATCGTTGCGCGGAAAAGTAACCTGAGCCCAGCCGGATGCGGCATATACAGCCAACATCCAAACTAAAATTAGTTTCCTCATATTATTTTGCTTTTTGTTATTTTTCACCGAAAAAGTAAGGATAAAATCAGGCTATTTAAACTGTAAGCAGCCAATTTACATGAGCGGGGAACCATCAAATGTTGGCTCCGGGCCACACCCCGGCTATAGCTGACACACCTGACCCGGATTATTCCTACCGCAGCAAAGCTGCAAACAAACAAGCGGGTCAACGTAGCTTTATTGAAAAAACAAAGTTTTCGGGAGAACTATCATGAAAATCATGAATAATGAGGTAAATTAACCGCCAAACTATTGTTTGTCAGTTAATTACATCAGTTCCTTAGACTCCGGTTCAGTGGAGGTTAACCCCGATACGCCAAGGGCTTGGGATATTCAACCCTGTGGGCGAAAAATTCATCAGAATTTTTCGGGTTAATACAGAAAACAGCGTGTGTCAGGCACACCGGCCCAACAAGGCGAGGAATCAAACCCGCAAACAAACCACCACCGTTACTACACCAAATGAAGATCGTCACGGTTACCACCGTATCTGCATTTTTTTTAGTAATATCGCGGGACAGCATGAAAATACGGCAGACACTTATTTGGTTCGTCATCTCAGCCGCCTTTATCGGCCCGGGAACAGTAACCACGGCTACGAATGCCGGGGCCCGGTACGGCTTGTCGTTACTCTGGACCCTGGTGTTTGCCATACTAGCCTGCATCATCCTGCAAGAAGGGGCCGCCCGTATTAACATTGTAGCCAGGCTAAGCCTGGGACAGGCCATTGTGAAACAATTTGGTGGCAACAACCGCCAATCTGTTCTGGCCTATGGGCTAACTATTGCCGTGGTGCTGGGATGTGCCGCCTACGAGGCCGGCAATATCCTGGGGGCGGTGGCGGGCATGGCGCTAACGGCCAAAATTAATACCCAACTGGCCACGGCCGCCATCGTTGTCCTGGCCTTTGTGCTGTTGATTACCAACCGCTTTACCCTACTCACCGGCTTTCTGGCGGCCATTATCGGGATCATGGGGTTAAGCCTGCTGGGGGTAGCTTTTACCCTGGATATCGACCTTAAAGAAGCCGTTTCCGGCCTGGCCTGGCCCACCATCCCCCAAGGGGGCGAATTGCTTACCCTGGGCTTGATCGGCACTACCGTAGTGCCGTATAACCTGTTCCTTGGCTCACGGCTGGCGCAAGCGCAGGAACTAAAAAGTATGCGGCAGGGACTGGGCATGTCGGTAGTGCTTGGCGGCCTGATCTCCGTTTCGCTGATTTTAATCGGCAGCAAGGTGACCGGTATTTTCAGTTTTGCCGGGGTAGCCGCTGCCTTAAGCCGGGCCACCGGCCCCTGGGCCACCTATTTCTTTGCTTTCGGGCTGTTTGCGGCCGGGCTGACCTCCGCCATTACCGCCCCCTGGGCCGCCTCCATCACCCTTACTTCTACCCTGCCGTTAAAGGATACGGCCAGGGCATTTAAAGCTACCTGGATGCTGGTGTTGCTCACCGGCCTGGTATTTGGCATCAGTGGGGTAAAGCCCATCCCAATCATCCTCCTGGCCCAGGCCGCCAATGGCATTTTGCTGCCCTTCCTCGCTATCGCCATTCTACTTATTCTGAATAACAAAGCCATAATGTTAACCCAGGCTAACACCTGGCGGGGAAACCTGGGCCTACTACTGGTCATCTGGATTACCGGTATTCTGGGCTTGATCAATATCCTGAAGGCCACTTACAGCACCTTCGGGTATCAGCAAAACATCAATAATTTCACCCTTGGGGTACTCACGGTTATTGCCTTGCTGACTACCGTGGGCATAGGCCTGAAGCTATTCCATCAAAAAACTTAACCCGGATTATTCATGAAAATCATGAATAATGATGTAAATTAACCGCCAAACGATTGTTTGTCAGTTAATTACATCAGGTCCTTAGACTCCGGCTCAGCGGAGTCTAAGGACCTGATGAGTGCAAAATATTTTACCCTCAAATTTGGGTCATGCTTAATCTTGGGTTCATGCTATGTTTTGTGCATAACATGTTGTTTTACACTATTTTGCAGTTCATCAGCCCTGCGGGCGAAAAATTCATATGAATTTTTCGGGTTAAAAAGCCGTACTCAGCACCACATTAAATAACCTTCCCGTGAGGTAATTGGGTACGGCAAACTGTTGATTGTTGACATCGGTTATCCAGGTATAAGATACTGCATTACGGGCCCCGAAGAGGTTGTTGATTTCTACCCCGAGGCGCAGAAAGTCAAAGGCTTTATTAGTAAACCCGAATATTTTTGAGAAACCGATATCGAGCCGGTTGTAATCGTCACCGCCAAAAGAATTGCGTTGTTGCAGGTTATCCGGGGGGCCAACAGGCAAGCCACTGCCGTACTGAAAGTTGAGGTTGACCCGTAAGGTTGGGTCACCGGGAATATGGTCTTCAAAAACAAATGCCAGTTTAAACCGCTGATCGGTAGGCCTGCGCACCCAACCGGCATCCACCCCGGCAATTCTTTCCTGTGCCGACATCAGGCCAAAACTAAACCACGATTCGGTGCCGGGAATAAATTCCCCGCCCAGGCGGGCCTCAAAGCCCATTGCCCGGCCAGTAGCGGTGTATTCGGGATAGTATTGTTGCCGCACATTTTCAATAATATAGGGTATCAGGTTCCAGAGGTTCTTGTAGTAAACCTCTGTATTCAGCATAAACGGCCTTCCCCACCAGGTGATGCGGTATTCCATGCCCAGGTTAAGATGTAAGGAAGACTGGCCGTTGATATCGGTAAGAATAGTGCCGTCAGGGTTGCGGAATTCTTTGTAAAAAGGCTGCTGCTGGTAAATACCGGCCCCAAAGTTAACCGAAAGCCTGGGAGCGGCTACCGGCCGGTAACCCACCAATACCCGCGGACTGACTAATGTACGCCCATTGAGCGTATTGTAATTAGCCCGGACACCATACACCCACGACCACTGCCGCAGGTTAATAGTATGCTGGATGAACCCCTTGAGCAAATTGGCATTAGTAGTATGGTCGCCCTGAATACGGGCAACCACCTTCACATAGCCGGCCGAATCAGCCAACTCGTATTCACTCAGGTAATCATTAAAAACCTGTTTGGCATAGGCTATACCCCCGCTCAAGGTTTGCGAGGTGCTGATATCGTAGGTGAGTACCGACTCGGCATCAATAAGGATGGCGCTGAGGTTATTGCGGGCGTAATTGTACAAGGTGCCCGCCCCCCGTACCGAGATACACTCATTGAATTTATCGGAACCGATATTTTTGTCCACATCACAAAGCCGGTAGCCCCCTTCCAGGTCAATGTTCTCAATTTCCACATAGTTGGCCAGCGACACCATGGTAGTCCAGGTCAGCCGTTCAGAAAACCGGTGGTTTAACCTGAGCGCCCCCTGGTAGGTATGGTAGCGGAACTGCTGACGGCCATCGAAGGCTACCTCCAGGCGCAGTTCCTGGTTAAAGGTGCCAAAGCTGGTAATGGCAGACTCAGGGGTAACCTGATAATTATTGTTGGCATAGGCAAACAAGGCAGCGAGAGAGGTGTTTTCCGAGAGATTATACTGCCAATACGTTTGCGCATCGGTAAACCGGGGCTGGTACTCCCCTTCCACCTCTAAGGTGTTCAGCAAATAGGCCGAGCGCCTGTGCCGCACCCCTGCGAGGTAAGTAACCTTCTTGCCAAGGGTGCCCTCCACATGGGCTTTGCCGCCCAGCAAACTGATCATGGCCGAACCGGCAAAGGCCTGCGGTTGTTTATAGGTAGCCGCCAGCACCGAAGACATCTTATCGTCATACTGCACCGGCCAGCCCCCGGCTGAAAAATCAACCGCTGATACCAGGTCGGTATTGATAAAACTAAGCCCTTCCTGCTGCCCTGAGCGCACCAGAAACGGCCGGAAAACCGGAATAGTATTGACCAGCACCAGGTTTTCATCGTAGCTGCCGCCCCGCACTGAATAGGCCGTAGATAACTCATTATTGCTGGTAACCGAAGGCAGGGTAGCCATAATATTGCTGATATCCTGAAAAGGCACAGGCGACAGCGCCAGTTTACCGGCATTCAACCTTACTTTGGTAACGCTTATCATTTCCGGCTGGCCGGCCACAATTTGCAATTCCTCAAGCACATCCTGTTTTTCCGTTAACGTTATCGCCAACTGATCATTGTCGTGCACCTTAACATGCACCGAAATTAGTTGGGTTTCATATTGCACATGGCTGACCTGTAAATGGAAACGGCCAGGCTGTGGAAAGGCAAGGATAAAACGGCCATCAGCCGTTGTGGTAGTGCCGGTTGAATCCGGCAGCATCAGGATATTCACCCCGGCTATCCCGCGGCCCAGGCTATCGGCAACCCTGCCGGCTATTTCTACCTGGGCAAACACCCGGGGGGCCGCAAGCAAGAAAATCAACAGGGAAAACAACCGCATACAGCGTGGTTATACCGATTTCAGGTTAGCAATAGTCGCCTCGGGGTACTCTGACCGGAAAACAAAGCTGCCGGCCA
>JALSJF010000106.1 GCA_026989505.1 Cyclobacteriaceae bacterium | reverse complement strand
GTGTACATAACGTTTGAAAAGATAGACGAACCCGAAATAGGGTTAGAGCTATAAATAGGGGCTGCCGGAGGGGAATCCCTGTCAGACTTTATGTAACTAAACGAGGTCTGGGCAATCAGGCCATTGGCCAGCTTAGTCCTTGACCCGAGGTTAAAGTTATGCTTAGCCAGCACGTTGGTATCCAGGTATCCCTGATCACGCAAGTAACTATAGCCAAAATTAACCGAAGAGTTTTCGTTTATATTATTGGTTACCTGTACCGAAGTTTGGTTTACCAAACCATCGTCAAAGAAAGTTTCGTAGTTTCGGTACGGGATATAATAATATTCAGCGCCTCTTTTTTCCGGGAATACATCCCATAAAGCTGCCCTGTCGTAAGGGTGCTTAATCGTAGCAATAGATGGATCAGTACTTAATTGTCCTGTACCATTCAGGCCGGGTTGGTCAAACGGAGCTCCCCAGTTAGAGAATGCAGCGGCAGCAAAGTTTTGCCAGCCGTTGCCATACTTGCTCTGAATATCAGGCAAACTGGCAACCTGGGTAATAAAGTTTGACTGGGTTACATTAATTTCCATTTTTTTATTGGAAGAACCCCGGCCATTTTTGGTCGTGATCAAAACCACTCCGTTACGCCCCTGCTCACCATATAATACGGTTGCACTCAATCCTTTCAGGATGTTAATGCTCTCAATGTTGTTAGGGTCAAGATCCAGGAAACGGCTTGAAGCGGTAGCACCACCACTGGCAAAGCTACGGTCTGCGTTAGTCTCGGTATTAAACACAATGCCGTCAACCACAAACAACGGTTGGTTGTTACCGGTAATGGAAGAATACCCTCTAATGAGCATGTTTGTTCCCGAACCGGCCAGGCCACTTGTAGAGGTAATATTTACCCCGGCCACTTTACCACGCAGCAGGCGGGCAACATCTCCTTCAGGCTTCTTAGCCAGCGCATCTTCGCCCACGGTGGTTACCGCATAGCCTAACGATGCTTTTTCACGTGTGATACCAAGGGCGGTTACAACAACCTCGGATAACTGCTCGGCATCGGAAGCCATAGAAACATCTATTACGCTTCTACTGCCAATTTCAACTTCCTGTGTCTGCAAACCGATGAAGGAAAATATCAGGGTTCCTCCCTCGGCCGGCACAGTAAGCTTGTAGTTACCGTCAATATCGGTAACTGCGCCTGTTGTGGTACCTTTCACAACTACGTTCACTCCCGGTATGCCGGATCCATCCTCAGCAGATGTTACCTTACCGGAAACAGTACGGTCTTGCGCAAAAGCCATAGCGGCTGCAAATAAGAACGCAAGACTGAGAAGTAAACTTTTTCTCATGCTTTTTAGTTTAAGTTAAACATTGATTTTCTCAAAGCGATTACCATAACCACTTTGTCTCAACTATAAAGGTAAACAAATAGGTGTTTCTTAAACAAGAATTTCGCGAATTTTTAGTGGTTTTTTATCAAAAAACCGGCCAAGCGGCCATTTTTTTAATTATTTCAAGATTATCAGCTCAATTCTCCGGTTTTTTGCCCGCCCGGAATCGTTTGCATTAGCAGCAACCGGCCGGCTGCTGCCATACCCCTGAAAACGCATCCGGCCTGGTGCAATGCCGTTATGCATCATATAAGCATAAACCGCCCTGGCCCTGTTTTCTGACAGGATTTTATTATATTCAGGGGTGCCGGTGTTGTCGGTATGACCGGCTATCTCAATCTGCAAGCCGGGGTGGGCTTTGAGGTAGGCAACCACGTACTTCAGGGCCTTTTTGGACTTTTCTGTGAGGGCGTACGAGTCGAAGGCAAAAAGCACATTGTTCAGAATGGTTTTTTCACCTCTTTGCAGCGGGCTTAAAGCAATGTTGGCTTCAACTCCCGGCCCGCTTGTGCGCACGCTGTCCAGGTGAAAATAATAACTGCGGAACAGATACCCTTCGGCACTAATATATAAAGCATAAGCTGCCCCCTCGGTGAGCACCATCAGGTATTCCCCGGTAACCGAGTCGGACGTAACCACACTGGCCGGTAGCTCTTTCGACAAATTAATCAGCTCTATCCGTGCCGCCAGGGGTGCGGCCGTTAACGAGTCATATACTTTGCCGGCAATATAACTGCTACGGTAGTTAAGGGCAATTTGCGGGGGGATATCAATCTGATAAAGTTTACTGACCAACTCTCCCCCCTGGCGGGTTTCATACGAGTAATAGCCATGGCGGCCATCGGCTGTAATAAACATGGCCAGTTCATCATTATGGGTGTTTACCGGATAGCCAAAGTTTACCGGTTCGCCCCATTGTTGACGATCATCCCGCTCAGCATAGTAAACATCAAAGCCGCCAAAGCCCGGGCGGCCATCGGAAGCAAAATACAAGGTTTGCCCGTTCACATGAATAAAAGGGGCTATATCGTCTTCCTTAGTGTTTATGGCCGGGCCAAGGTTACGCGGCCTGGACCAGCCCAGGCTATCGGTATAATGCGATACCCAAATGTCGCGCTTACCGAGCCCCCCCTTGCGGTTGGACACATAATACAAGGTACGGCCATCGGCTGAAAGGGCCGGTTGTGAATCCCAGGCGGAAGTGTTAATGGGCCGGCCGATATTTTTTGGCCTGCGCCAGCTATCGCCCTGCTTAAAGGTGATGTAAAGATCGCAACTGCCAAAGCCATCGGCACGCATGCAGGAGGTAAACACCATCGTCCGGCCATCGGCCGAAACCGTGCAGGTACCCTCATTATATTCCGAGGTAATGGCCGGGTCTATGGGCACCGGCTCGGCCCACTCCCCGGCATGGTTACGGGTGCTGGTGTAAATCTCTTCATCCTTTTCCCTCTTGATAAAAAACAAAGTCTTCAGGTCGGCTGTAAGTACCGGAAAGTATTGCTGCCGAAACCGGTTTAACGGGGCGGGCAACGGCCGGGGGTTGAAATTAAGCGGATCGTTAACCCTGGCCAGGGCAAATTCACAGTTTTTCCTGATGGTCAGGGCCCGTTGGTAATGGCGGTCGGAGGACGAAACCATGTGCAGGTATTTTTGACTGGCCGCCAGGGCCTCCTGGTAGTTGCCCTTGGCAAAGGCCGCTTCGGCCAAATGCAGGTGGGCACCGCGGTAGCGTGGGGCCTCCGGGAAGCGCCTGGCCAACTGCCGGTAATAAGGCAATGCCGCCTGCGGCTGATTGAGGATACTGTAAGCCGCCCCGGCCAAACGGTAGGCCTCGGCAAAAGCGGAATCTTTGCGGATGGCCAGGTTGTATTTGGCTATAGCCCCGGTAAAATCCCGCTCCCGCTGCAATTTTATACCCTGCTCTACCAGCTTCAGGGCCTTTTTATGGCTACTCGAAATTACCTGGGCCTTTAGCCCGCCCAGGCAGAAAACAAGTATCGGCAAAACTACCAGGCGCATCAGGGAATATTCAGGTACTTATGTTCTTGCAAGGATATCCGCCATTGCGGATTGGTCTTGACAAACTCAATAATGGCCGGCAATACCCTGGCCGACTTTTCCCATTCCGGCTGTAAGAGTTTGTAGCAGTTGGCCGGCACTTTGCTTTCGTGGTCTTCGGCCCAGATAAAATCATGGTGGTTGGCCACGATGATTTTTAACTCCATAGCCTTTGCCAGCACTTCGGGCAACGGGGGTTTAAACTTTTTAGGTGAAACACAAATCCAATCCCATTGACCGCTAAACTTATGCGCCCCGGCTGTTTCCAGGTGGGTACGCAGGCCCGAACGTTGCAGTTTCCCGGTGAGGCCATCTAAGTTATACATCAGGGGCTCCCCACCGGTTATGACCACAATTTTAGTCCGTGAACGGATGGCCAGTTCTACCAGGTCATCTTCCTCCACAGGGGTATATTTTTCTGCTTCCCAGGAATCTTTCACATCGCACCAGGAGCAACCCACATCACAACCGGCCAACCGGATAAAATAGGCCGGGGCGCCCCGGTACAACCCTTCGCCCTGCAGGGAGTAAAACGATTCCATTAAAGGTAAGGCATTCATTCGGTCAAACTTTCGGCCAATCCCTGGCGTGCTTTATAGGCTGCCATGGTATTCATGATCAGCGAGGCGATGGTCATCGGCCCCACCCCGCCCGGCACCGGGGTAATAAACGATGCCTTGGGTTCTATGGCCTCAAAGTCCACATCGCCCCGCAAGGCATAACCGCTTTTCTTGGTGTCGTCCGGCACGCGGTTAATGCCCACATCAATTACCACCACACCCTCTTTCACCATATCGGCCGTAATCAGGTTGGGCTTGCCTACGGCCACTACCAGGATGTCGGCCATACGCGTATATCGGGCCAGTTCCTGGGTGAAAATGTGGCAGATGGTCACCGTGGCATCGCCCGGGCCGGCCAGCAAAATACCCATAGGCATACCCACAATATGGCTTTTGCCCACCACCACACAGTGTTTGCCTTTGGTTTGAATAGCATACCTCTTCAGCAACTCCATCACCCCCATAGGCGTGGCCGGCAAATGGCTGTGGTGTTCCTGGTCAATCTTGCCAAAATTAGTAGGCGTAAAGCCGTCAACATCTTTTCTATGGTTGATATGGTCGGTAATCCTTTCTACCGAAATATGTTCGGGCAACGGCAACTGCACGATATAGCCGTCAATTTCATCATCCTTATTCAACCGCTCAATCTCTTCAACCAGGCGCGCCTCGGTTACATCGGCTGCAAACTTTATCAATGACGACTTATAGCCCACGGTTTCACAGGCTCTGATCTTATTACGCACATAGGTGCGGCTGGGGCCATCATCGCCCACCAGCACTGCGGCCAGGTGCGGGGGGCGCAAGCCGCGGGAAACAAGCTCCCGGACTTCCTCTGCCAATTCCATTTCGATATCGTTGGATATTTTTTTGCCGTCAATAAGCGTTGCCATAAGCTCAGTTTTCAGCGAAGATATCCTAAAAATCCGATTAAACGAACAGATATTTTACCCGAATGACAAAATCAACCATGAATGGAATGGAACAGCTATTGGCATCTGGTAAATACTGCGGTGCAGGATCGGCTTGCGGGTGCCATGGCCCGTGGTCACCAGGGCACTAAAACAACTAATCATACTGCCATACCCTTAGGCTCCTTTTCCTTATTAATCCGGTTTATTCACGATTTTCGTGAATAATGATACCTAAATTCAACTAGTAAATGCAACTTTTCGGAGGATAAAAGTTAATCATATTTTTTCAGAAGAAAGAGGGGAAAGCCCCTCCTTCCTTCTGAATGGATATATTGCTATATTACCCTCCGTCCAAAAAGTTGTAATATGAGCCATATAACCGAAGAACAAAGGTACACAATAGCAAGCATGTTATCACAGGGCTATAGACAAAGCGAAATAGCCAAAGTAATTGACAAAGACAAATCCGTTGTAAGCCGGGAGGTTATGGCCGACACCAGATCAACATATTGGGACTAATTTAAGATGGCGTTCCTCCGGAGCTATGCACGCCTTATATTCTTCAGGCCGGCATCTTATTTTATTACGCTGGTTAGAAGATTATACTGCCCACGGCAGTTATAACCCGGTTGACATCCATTGTCGATTGGTGAAGTGTCGGCAATTATTTAACTTTGTTATATGAATATTGAAAAACGAAAGAACAATCTGATAAATTGGCTGTCGGAGCTAAACAACGAAGCGCTGTTGAACAGAATAGAAGAATTGCAACAAGAATCTCAAGCTGATATTCCTAGAGAAATCCTTTCGTTACTTGACTCCTCTAATGCCATTGATCAATCCAGGTTAACCGAACATACAAACACGCGAAATCTACTAAATAAATGAGTAGAAAGATATTCTGGACACCAATTGGTCTGGAATCCTTAAAAGAAGCTCAATCCTTTATACTTGAACACTGGAATCAGCAAGTTTTAGCATATTTTCTCGATTTAGTTGACAATAGAATAGAACAACTAAGGTCTAATCCGAAGTTAGCACCAATCGTTGAAGCAACTGAATATCGAAAGTTACTGATACATAAGAATGTTTCAATTTTCTATACCTTAGAATCCGAAATCATCAAAATTCTATTGGTTTGGGATAATAGACAAGACCCGCAAACATTAAAAGAGAGGTTAACGGAGGCCAACATTGGCTAATGTCTAACTTCCTCAATGCCCGTACTTCAATAAACTACTATAGCGGGGCATCTTCATCCAGCCCGGCTTGCGGGTGCCATGGCCCGTGGTCATCAATCAATTTGCAGAACGGCCATAAAGGCCTCCTGGGGGATTTCTACATTGCCCACCTGGCGCATGCGTTTTTTGCCTTTTTTCTGCTTTTCCAGTAGCTTGCGCTTGCGGGTAATATCCCCGCCATAGCATTTGGCCAGCACATTTTTGCGCAGGGCCTTAACCGTGGTGCGGGCAATAATCTTCGTGCCAATGGCTGCCTGAATGGCAATTTCAAACATCTGCCGGGGCACTAACTCTTTAAGCTTTTCACACAAGCGCTTACCCCACTCATAGGCTTTATCACGGTGCACAATGGCCGACAGGGCATCTACCCCCTCACCGTTGAGCATGATGTCCAGTTTTACCATATTCGACTGCCGGAAACCAATCAACTCGTAGTCGAGCGAAGCATAACCCCGGGAGATTGTTTTCAGTTTATCAAAAAAATCGAAGACGATTTCACTCAGCGGCATCTCAAAAGTAAGTTCCACCCGGTCGGCCGTAAGGTACACCTGGTTTTTAATTTCCCCACGCTTATCCATACATAGGGAGATAACGCTACCGATATAATCGGCCTTGGTAATGATCTGCGCCCGGATAAACGGCTCTTCAATATGTGAAATCCCCCCCGGATCGGGCATTTCGGAGGGGGCATTGATATCTTCCACACGCCCGTCCGCATAAACAGCGTGGAACTGCACCGAAGGCACCGTGGTAATCACGGTCATGTTAAACTCGCGCTCCAAACGCTCCTGTACAATCTCCATGTGCAGCATCCCCAGAAACCCGCAACGGAAGCCAAAGCCCAGGGCCACCGAAGTCTCCGGCTCCCACACCAGCGAAGCATCATTAAGTTGCAATTTCTCCATGGAAGCCCGCAACTCTTCATATTCCGAAGTATCTACCGGATAAATACCGGCAAACACCATGGGTTTTACCTCTTCAAACCCTTGCACACTTTCGGCACAGGGGCGGTCAACATGGGTTATGGTATCGCCCACCTTTACTTCTTTGGCCACCTTAATCCCTGAAATAAGATAGCCTACATCCCCGGTACCTATTTCCTGGCGTGGCTCCTGGGTGAATTTCAGCACACCTATCTCATCGGCATCATACTCCTTGCCGGTATTGACAAATTTTACTTTATCGCCCTTGCCGATTTTACCGTTCAGCACCCGGAAGTACACCTCTATGCCCCGGAACGGGTTAAACACCGAATCGAAGATCATGGCTTGCAGGGGGGCCTCCGGGTCGCCCGCAGGGGCCGGTACCCGTTCCACTATGGCCGCCAGGATTTCCTCCACGCCAATGCCTTCTTTGCCGCTGGCCAGGATAATCTCCTCCTTGCGGCAGCCCAGCAGGTCCACCACTTCATCGGCCACTTCATCGGGGTTGGCCCCCGGTAAGTCTATTTTATTTAGTACCGGGATAATCTCCAGGTCGTTTTCCAGGGCCAGGTAAAGGTTAGAGATCGTCTGGGCTTCTATCCCCTGCGAAGCGTCCACAATCAGCAAAGCCCCCTCACAGGCCGCAATCGAGCGCGAGACCTCATAGGAAAAGTCTACATGGCCGGGGGTGTCAATCAGGTTGAGGATATAGTTTTCGCCCTGGCAGGTATAATTCATCTGGATGGCGTGGCTTTTAATGGTAATGCCCCGCTCCCGCTCCAGGTCCATGTTATCCAGCAATTGTTCCTGCATATCCCGGCCGGCAATGGTTTGCGTTTTCTCCAGCAACCTGTCGGCCAGGGTACTCTTACCATGATCAATGTGGGCTATAATACAGAAGTTCCTTATTTCTTTCACCTGCTCCGTTCAAATTGAACCGCAAAATTATTGAATAATAACCGTTTCATTCCCTGTTGAGGGAGAAGAATTCTGCCCACAGGGCAAAAGATTGGGCCGGCAAGTAATTAGTTTTGCCGATTATGAGTGTCATCCCTGCCGAAGTAAAGAAAAAAGAAAATATTGCCGAGTACATTATCCATATGTACCAGACCGAAGACCTGATCATTGCCTATGATTTTAACCTCGATGATATTTTTACCTATGTGATCAGGCACATGAGCAAAGATGAACAGGTGTTGAAACAATTGCTGCTGTGGTATGCCGGGATAATTGAGGCCATGCAGGCCGAGGGGGTCAAAAACAGCCAACAGCGCTTGCGTGCTACCCAGCGCTATGTGGCCGAACTCAGCCGCCTGCATGAAGCGTTGCTGGCCGGTGACACGAAGTACGCTACGCTGTACGACAAAGCCGGCAAGGACATCCAGCACCATATCCACTTGTCGGGCAACACCGTTACCAACCCCGTGCAAGTATGCCTGAATGGGCTTTATGGCATGTTACTGTTGAAATTAAATGGTAAAAAGATTACGGCCGGACAGCAGGCCGTATTGGAGAAATTCGGGGCTGTACTGGCCTACCTGAGTGAGGTTTATAAAAACCGTCCTGCGGCCGGCACTTCAGCCTAGCATGGCCACTTCTTTATGTTGCAACCGCAGGGTTTGCTTGCCACGCTCAAGCAACAGCCGGCCGAATTCATCCGTGCCCCTTATTACCCCGGTAAATTCTTCGCCAGCAGCCCTAAACTGGCGTTCTTCACCAAACCCCAGCATGCTTTGATGGTAGCGCTGGCGCCAGTTTTCTCTGTTTCTTTCTTTCAGCATAGCATAATTATGGGCAATATGCACTAACAAGTTGTTGAGTAACTTGTTAAGATCAGAATGGCGGCCGGTAGCCTGTTTTACCGATACGGCCTTTAAGGCAGCGGGGAACTCAACCTGGTTCACATTCAGGCCAATGCCTACCACCGCAACCACAAAACTGCTGCCCCGCAAGGTGTTTTCAATAAGTATGCCGGCTATCTTCCGGTCACGGAAATAAATATCGTTTGGCCATTTTATCTTAACCTCGCCCGGCAAAATGTCCTCCAACATGTCTTTTATGCCCAGGCTTACTGCTACGGTAAGCAGAAACTGCTCATTAGGCTTAAGAAACGTTGGTTGCAAAATAAGGCTGAAGGTAAGGTTTTGCCCCGGGGCCGAGTGCCATTGGTTACCAGCCTGGCCCTTACCGGCCGTTTGCGCATCGGTAATCACCACCGTACCCTCCTTTACCCCGGCAGGCAACAAGTTTTGCGCAATCTCGTTTGTTGAATGACAAGATGGCAGGTAATATACCTGATTTGTCGGGAAAGGCAGGTTGGCAAGGATTTTATACACTATTTTTTAGTAATTTTGCGAAAATCAAAAATAGTACATGAGTAAACAAAACGGGGGGCTTAATGCCGAACAATTAAGCCAGGTGGTTGTGAAAGGCATGCAGGAGAAAAAAGCGGAGGATGTAGTGGTGATGGATTTGCGGGCCGTAAACAATGCCGTAGCCGACTTTTTTGTGATCTGCTCCGGTAACTCGGATACCCATATTGATGCCATTGCCGAGTCTGTTGACAAGGAAGTGAGCCAGGCAGATGGCCAAACCCCCTGGCACCGTGAAGGGATTAACCATAAAACCTGGGTGTTGCTCGACTATGTAGATGTGGTGGTACACGTATTTAACCACGATAGAAGAGAGTTTTATGCGCTTGAATCGTTGTGGGGCGATGCCAAAATCACCCGCTACGATGGCGTAACCACCGCAGAAGCATAAACGAAAGATTTAAAGAAATCACATGGCAAATAACCAAGATAATCGAAAAAATAACCCTAAGGTGCCGCCTAAGCAGAATTTTCAGCTATGGATTATCCTTACCCTGGTCGTGCTGATCTTATCGGTATTTTACCTTAACAAGAGCAGTGCCGTAATCGAGATCTCTGAGAAGCGCTTCGAGAAAATGGCCCTCAGCCACGATGTGGAGAAGGTAGTTTTCATCCGCAACCAGAACTATGTGGAGGTAACCCTGAAAAAAGAGGCCTTGCAGAACGCCAAATACAAAGCCGAACTCGATTCGCGCTCTACCTTGCTTTCGGATACCGGCCCGCACTATAAGTTCAAGGTATATTCGGGCGAAAAATTCAGTGAAAAAATAGAAAAAATCAATGCCGAACTTGGCGAAGACGAAGCCATAGACGTAAACATTGAAGACCGCAGTGATTTTACCTCCATCCTCTTCAACTGGGGCTTTTTGCTGCTGCTCCTGTTCGGCTTCTGGTTTATGATGCGCAGGATGACCGGTGGCGGTGGCCCCGGTGGGCAAATCTTCAATATCGGCAAATCCAGGGCGGCCCTGTTTGATGCCGACAGCAAGGTAAAGGTTACCTTTAAAGATGTAGCCGGCCTGGAAGAAGCCAAAGAGGAAGTGAAGGAAATTGTTGACTTCCTCAAAGAACCGGCAAAATTCACCAAACTGGGGGGCAAAATACCCAAAGGCGCCCTGCTGGTAGGCCCTCCCGGTACCGGCAAAACCCTGCTGGCCAAAGCCGTGGCCGGGGAAGCGGCCGTGCCGTTTTTTACCCTGTCGGGCTCCGACTTCGTGGAAATGTTTGTGGGCGTGGGCGCTGCCCGCGTGCGCGACCTCTTCAAGCAGGCCAAAGAAAAAGCCCCTTGTATTGTGTTTATCGATGAAATTGACGCCATCGGCCGTTCGCGTGGCCGGGGGCAAATGCCCGGCAGCAACGATGAACGGGAAAATACCCTTAACTCACTGCTGGTAGAAATGGACGGGTTTTCCACCGATTCCGGAGTGATTATCCTGGCTGCCACCAACCGCCCCGATGTGCTGGACAACGCCCTGTTGCGCCCCGGCCGCTTCGACCGCCAGATCAGCATCGACAAACCCGATATCATAGGCCGTGATGCCATCTTTAAGGTACATTTAAAGCCTTTGAAACTGGCCGATGATGTTGACTCCAAAAAGCTGGCCGCCCAAACCCCGGGATTTGCCGGGGCCGAAATTGCCAACGTGTGCAACGAAGCCGCCCTGATTGCCGCCCGGGAAAGTAAACCGGCCGTAGAAATGACCGATTTCCACAATGCCATTGACCGGGTAATTGGCGGGCTGGAGAAAAAGAATAAAATCATCTCGCCCGAAGAGAAGAAAATTGTGGCCTACCACGAAGCCGGCCATGCCGTAGCCGGCTGGTTCCTGGAACATGCCGACCCCTTAGTGAAGGTAAGCATTGTACCCCGTGGCCTGGCGGCCCTCGGGTATGCCCAGTACCTGCCCAAAGAGCAGTTCCTCTACCAAACCGACCAACTGGAGGACGAGATGTGCATGGCCCTTGGCGGCCGTGCGGCCGAAGAAATTATCTTTGGCAAAATCTCTACCGGGGCCCTCAGCGACCTGGAGCGGATTACCAAAGTGGCCTATAATATGGTTTCCATCTACGGCATGAACGACAAAATCGGCAATGTGTCATTTTATGACCCCAAACAATCGGAATTTTCTTTTGGCAAGCCCTACTCGGAAGCCACGGCCGAAGTAATTGACCAGGAAGTAAAGAAGATCATAGAAAAGGCATACAAGCGCACCAAAGAGCTGTTGTTGCACCACCGCGAGCACCTCGATATCCTGGCCAAAGAATTGCTCAAACGCGAAGTTATCTACCAGTCCGACCTGGAAGAACTGATTGGCAAGCGCCCCTTTGTCGCCCAAACCAATTATGATGCCTTTGTGAATAACAAGGAGGATCAGCAAGCCAAAGCGGCCCCGGCAGAAGCCACTACAGAAGCGGGGAAACAAGGGGCAGATGAGGTAAAGGAACCGCCCTCCGAACCGGCAGCACCCCCCCCGGCCAGCGAGGGGCCAAAACCGGCAGGTAAACCTTCGGACACCGGGATTGAGGCCCGGGAGTCGGCATAGGTAACTTAATTCCGCTAATAACCGATGGCCCTGACCCTTACCCTCCCGGCAGATAAGAAAGTTTATTTTGCCTCTGATTTTCACCTCGGCACACCCAACCCCCAGGCCAGCCGGCAGCGGGAGCAAAAGCTGATCCGTTGGCTGGACATGGCCGCCCGCGATGCAGCAGCCATTTTTTTGCTGGGGGATATTTTCGATTTCTGGTTTGAATACAGGCGGGTGGTACCGAAAGGCTTTGTGCGCTTTCAGGGCAAACTGGCACAACTGGCCGACAGCGGCATTGAACTCTACCTGTTCACCGGCAATCATGATATGTGGATGTACGGTTACTTCCCCGAAGAGTTTGGTATTGCCGTTTATCACGACCCGGTAGATCTCAGCATCAATCAGCATAAATTTCTTGTCGGTCATGGCGATGGCCTGGGGCCCGGGGATAGCAAATACAAAATGTTGAAAAAAATCTTCGGCAATAGGCTAAGCCAGCGGCTGTTTGCCATGCTGCACCCGTCAATTGGCGTAGGCATGGCCCTCAGGTGGTCGCAGAGAAGCCGCCTGGCCAACACCCACCACGAAGAAGTGTTTCATGGCGATAATGAACATTTGCTGGTGTATTGCCGTGACCAGGAAGCCCAACAGCATCGCGATTATTATATCTTTGGCCACCGCCACCTGGTGCTTGACCTGGAGGTAGCCGCCAACAGCCGTTACCTGAACCCGGGCGATTGGGTCACCGGGGCAAATTACATAGCTTTTGATGGTCATGAATGTAAACTTACGGCCTTTACCGGCTAAACTGCTCCTGGCCCTATGGCTGGGGCCCCTGGCGGCCCTGGCGCAAACCGCTCCCCCCGATACGCTGGCCTTTACGGCAGAAATCACTGCTTTCTCGCAAGACCGCACCGGTAATGTCTTCCTGGCTTTTGCAGGCGGGGCCATCAGCAAGTATAGCCCGGCCCTGGACTCCCTGATTGCATTCAGCCCCGCTAAACTGGGCGATATAACCCTGCTTGAGGCCTGGCACGGCTTCCAGATTTTTGCTTTTTATGCCGATTTTCAGGAATATGCCCTGCTTGACCGGTTTTTAACCCGCGATACCCGCTACCGGCTCTCGTCTTCCCCGCAGGATTACATCGATATCAGCACCATCAGCAGCGACCAAAAAATATGGGCGTTTGAAGAAAGCCAGTTACGGCTGGTAAAGCGCAACCCGAATATCCGGGAGGTTACCCTTGAAGTACCGCTGGAGTTCATCATTGATGCCGATGACCACAGGATTACCTACCTGCGGGAATACCAGAACCTGGTATTTATGGTGGATGCCTTGTCGGGGATTTATATTTTTGATAACCTGGGCAACTACCTGAAAAAAATTGCAGCCGCGGGCATAACCCACTGCAGTTTCTATGACGATAACCTTTTCTACATTACCGGCAACCGGATGGTAGTGGCCAACCTGTATAAAGCAGAGCAACAAGAACTTATCCTGCCGGCAGGCAATTACCTGGGCGTTCTCCCCTCCGGCAACAGGTTTTACCTGGTAAGCCCGCAACACCTGGCAGGGCCCTTTGCCCTGGAATAAGACCGGGGATGCGGAAAATTAGAATAGTGCAAAAAGAAGAAACGCCTCGGTCAAAGGCGTTTCTAAGGTCAAAAACTCAAAATAAATAGGACTAATTTTTAAAAATTCATCCAATAACAACGGCATAAATATAGCGACTCCCGGAATAAAACCTAAAGTTCTGGCAATTTTTTCATCAAATTATGTGTTTTTATCCGGCTTTGCGGAAAGAAATCAGAGAAATCCTCGCTAGAACTGTCCGGTTTCGTAACAACTTTGTACATTTCAGCACAGAAAAACCAAGGGGTTCCCCTTAACTACAGCCCTGCCCAAAATAAGCGGGTTGGCATAGTTTTTATATGTAATAAGTATAAATTAACCTGATTGTGGAGAAAGAACTAGGTAAGATCCTGATCATCGATGATGACGAAGATGTGTTGTTGGCGGCAAAACTGTTACTGAAAAAACACGCCCAACAAGTAATAATTGAAAAGAATCCCAATAAAATACCATTTTTATTGAACAATGATTCCTACGATGTCATCCTGCTGGACATGAATTTCAGCAAGGATATCACCAGTGGCAAGGAAGGCTTTCACTGGCTGAACGAGATACTCGACCGTGACCCGCAGGCTGTGGTTATCCTTATCACGGCCTTTGGCGATGTGGAAATGGCCGTAAAAGCCCTCAAGGAAGGGGCTACCGACTTTGTGCTTAAACCCTGGCAAAACGAGAAGCTGCTGGCTACCCTGGCTACGGCCTCCAAGCTCAAGCAGTCGTACAAAGAAGTTGACCGTCTGCAGAAAGCCAAGAAGCAGTTGGAGCATGATATCAATCAACCTTTTAAAGATATCATTGGCAACAGCCCGGCCATGCACAGCGTTTATAACCTGATTGATAAAGTAGCCCAAACCGATGCCAACATCCTCATCCTGGGCGAGAACGGCACCGGCAAGGAACTGATAGCCCGGGCCATCCACCAGAAATCATTACGCAAAGACAATGTGTTTATTGGCGTGGACATGGGCGCCATTACCGAAACCTTGTTTGAAAGTGAGTTGTTCGGCCATAAGCAAGGTGCTTTTACCGATGCCCGGGCCGACCGGGCCGGGCGGTTTGAAATTGCCCACCAAGGCACCCTCTTTCTCGATGAAATTGGCAACCTGAGCCTGCCGTTGCAGGCAAAACTGCTGGCCGTATTGCAAAACCGCGAGGTAACCCGCCTGGGGACCAATACGCCTATTCCCATCGATATCCGGTTGATCTGCGCCACCAATATGCCCATTGAGGAAATGGTGGCTGAAAACAGGTTTCGCCAGGACCTGCTGTACCGCATAAACACAGTAGAGATTAAACTGCCACCTTTGCGCGCGCGCGTAGAAGACATCCCCCAACTGGCCGAACACTTTGTGGCCATGTATGCCAAAAAATACCGTAAAGAAATCAGTGGCCTGAGCGAAGCTGCCCTTGGCCATTTACGTAAATACCCCTGGCCGGGCAACGTGCGCGAGTTGCAGCATGCCATTGAGCGGGCCATTATCATGACCGAGCATGACCAACTCAACCAGGAAGACTTCTTCTTTCTTACGGCCTCATCACAACCCCTGCCCACCAGCCAAACCGACAACTTCAACCTCGATGAGATAGAACGAAATGTTATTCACCGGGCCCTTGAGAAACATGGCGGCAATATTTCCAAAGCGGCCAAAGAACTGGGGCTGACCCGGGCCTCTTTATACCGAAGGTTAGAAAAACATGGCCTTTAACAGTTTCAACCGTCAGGTTATCCTGCGCATTGTTGGGATTGTATTTACCGGCATTCTGCTCTACACACAGATTGAGGGCGGCCTGAACCTGATGGGCACCTTGCTGTTCAGCTTTTTACTGTTTGCCCAAATTGTTGCCCTGGTTAAATTCTTAAACAAAGCCAATGAAGAAGTACTTTCCTTTTTTGACTCCATAAAGTTTGACGAAATAGAGCAAACTTTTGCTGCCTCCGGCAACACCCGGATTACGGGCAAACTCAACGAAGAGTTTAACAAGGTGGTAGCCAAAATGAAAGAAATCAGGAAAGAGAAAGAGGCTGACTTTCAATACATGCGCAACATTGTCCGGCATGTGGGCATCGGGCTGATCACCTTTGATAAAGCCGGCAATATCCAACTCATGAATGCCGCAGCAAAAAAGTTGCTTAACACCAAACAGGTAGGCAATGTAAAAGAACTGGAAGCCATCTCCCCGCAACTGGTAGAGAGTTTTTTCAAGCTGAGGACCGGGGGGCGCAGCCTGCTCAAACTGCAAATTAACGGGGATATCATTCAATTGGCTGTTTTTGCCATTGAACTCACCTTGCGGGGCGAAGAATTTAAGCTGGTCTCCCTGCAAAACATTCAGAATGAGTTGGAGGAGATGGAAATGGATGCCTGGCAAAACCTGGTGCGGGTGCTGACCCATGAAATCATGAACTCGGTAACCCCTATCTCCTCGCTGGCCGGCACCGTAGAAGCAGAACTCAAAACCCAACTCTCCAACGACCAGGAAATCAACCACTTGTCGAACGAAGATATCGAAGACCTGTACCATGCCGTGCAAACGATTCAAAAGCGTAGCAAAGGCCTGATCAGGTTTGTGCAGGATTTCCGTAACCTCACCCACATCCCCAAGCCTAAAATCAGCGAGGTCAAAGCAGCTACCCTGCTCAAAGAAATCAGCACCTTGTTTAAAAGCGAGATTGCCGCCCATAACATTACGTTCAAATCTTCGGTAGTGCCCCCCTCCTTAACTATCATGGCCGACAAGGAAATGATAGCGCAAGTATTGATTAACCTGATAAAGAACTCGTTCCAGGCGTTTGACGAGCAGACCAACCGGATTGTGGAAGTGAAAGCTACCCTTTCGGAAAAGGGCCGGCCGGTAATCAGCGTTAAAGACAATGGCAGTGGCATAGACGAAGAAGCCATGGAAAAAATATTTATTCCGTTTTTCACCACCAAGAAATCCGGCTCGGGCATCGGCCTGAGTTTGTCGCGCCAAATTATGCGCAAGCACCAGGGCACGCTGACGGTAAAATCGAAGTTAGACGAAGGCACAGAGTTTCAACTGAAGTTTTGATTTAATGAAAGTTTTTATCAGTTTTGCAACATATTATTAGCCCATTCAAATGGAGGATATTGCCAAAAAAGTTGAGGACATTTTAGTGAATAAACTGGGCATAGCCGCAACTGAAGTTACCCCTGACGCCAACTTGATTAAAGACCTGGGGATTGATTCCCTCGATTATGCCGAACTGGTGATGGAGTTTGAACAAACTTTTGATATCAGGATACCCGACAGCGATGCCGAACTGCTTAGTACGGTAAGCCAGGCCGTAGATTATATCAGCAGCAAAATAGGCGGCTAACCCGCAAAGCCCGGTAAAGTTTTCCGCTTCTCAGGCCGGCTCCGTTTTCTCATAAGCATTGTAACCCCGTACCGTGGTGGCCGCAAACCGCTGGTTTAGCTTATGCGCCTGCGCCCCGTGGCGGTATTTCCAGGTTACCGCCTCTTCATCCCAGTAAACCCGGTATTTTTTTTCGCCAATAAGCAGCACATCTTCCTCGTAAATTTCCTGCCCCATCATATCGCAGAAACCGGTAAATTGCAATATAATGCAATTGGGAAGCACCAACTCCCCACGCACAAACTCCACCCTGCCCGGACGGGTCAACATCCGCTTTTTTTTGTCCCAGGCTTTAAACTTAAATCTTGAGGCCATAATACTACCGAATCAGCAATCCCCGTGTGGCCCGGGTGGCCATTGATCTCCCGATACCCCGGGAGCATCGGCCCTGCGGGCAGAAAATTTTTATGGGTTTCCCGGACTAAGTTAATGGATATTTTTTATTCCCTCATCCGGGCGGTCTTAGCCCCGCATATTTGCGGATAAGGCGGGTAATGGTAACCGGGCAATACTATATTATGTAAACCGGCTGATGATGGCATTGACCTGGCCAAAATAACTGCCGCCAAACAGGTTTAAATGCACGAACAGAGGATAAAGGTTATAGAGGTCGAGGCGCTCCTCGAAGCCCGGCTCCAGGGGGTAAACCTCCGCGTATGCCCGGTAAAATTCAGCACTAAAGCCCCCGAAAAGGTGCGCGAAAGCAAGATCCATCTCCCGGTGACCATAATACACGGCCGGGTCCACCAGGCACGGGGCACCGGCAGCATCCACCATCAGGTTACCCGACCACAGGTCGCCATGCAGCAAGGCAGGTGGCTCCGTTGGCATCATGGAAGTCAGCCGGTTCAGTACGGCTTCAACATCGCGCTTAAAGCCCTTATCCACCAGGTTCCGGTCAAAAGCCAGTTTTAACATCGGGGCAATTCTGTGCCTGGCGAAAAAAGTTGGCCAGTCAGCAGTTTTTGTATTGGCTTGCGGTAAGGAACCAATGAAATTATCATGGTGCAAGCCAAAAGCATCTGCTGTTTGCCGGTGTAAACCGGCCAGTTTCACCGCCAGCTCCCGCCAGTAGCCAGCCCCCCGGCCGGCCGCTTCAATAAATTCCATCAGTAAGTAAGTTGCATTCCCTTGCGTGTGCAGGTTTATAACCTGCGGAATAGTAAAATCAGAGAACCTACGCAACAAGTTTAAGCCCTTAACTTCGGCCGCAAACATGGGGGCGGCCTGTGCCCCACGGTTTACCTTGAGAAAAAACGGGGCCGCTGTAGTTATCACCTTATACGCAGCATTAATGGAACCGCCACCAACAGGTTGAAAACCCAGCACCTCAATCTTTTGTCCTGATTTCTGCCGCAGAAGGCCGGCAATAATTCCTGTATCCATACTACCGTACATTTTGGTACATTCATTTGTTCATAAACGTACAATAATCAGCCCAAGAATTTGGTCGTATTTTTTATACCGCTGATTATCTGCTATTTACAATTTATGGCATAGCAATTGTGCAAGGCAAGTTAATCAAAATAAAATGGACAAACCGAAGCCGGGATGCCAATTCGTCTTATAGCAACACCCTCCCGGCTTCTTTTTTTAACCCTACCCCATGCCCTTCTGAAAATTCTGCTAAACTCTCAGACAATAAAAAAACCGGCCATCGGCAGCAAGCCAACAGCCGGCAGCAACCCCAAAAGCAACCGGTTTATCGTTGCGCCAGCAGCCCACCCGACTGCACCAGGCGGATAAACTCGTCCCGGTAGCCATTCTCATCGGCCCCTTTGGCGCTATGGGCCAGGGCAAGAACCTGCAAATAGTTGCTTTGCCCTTTAAACTCCGAATCGCGCAACAACATACCGAATTCGGCCACTGCGGCTGCCCAGCGGAAATTATCCGAAGAAGCAGTTAGAGGCGTGTTGCTATCGGCAATAACGTGGGTGCGCAGGGTACTTTTATTACCATCGGGCTGTTTGTACCGCAGCTTTACGGTCATCAATTCATGGCCTTTGTTATTTTTCACCGGCCGGGTTTGCTGATATTTCAGGGGGTCGATGTTGCCCGTATTGGCCTCTACCCCCACAGGAATAATTTCATACAAGGCTGTAACCGTATGGCCGGCCCCCAATTCCCCGGCATCTTTTTTATCATCATTAAAGTCCTCGTCATGCAGTTTACGGTTTTCATAACCGATAAGCCGGTAGGCCTGCACCAGGGCCGGGTTAAATTCTACCTGTATCTTTACATCCCTGGCAATGGTAAACATGGTGCCGCCAAACTCACTCACCAGCACTTTTTTGGCCTCCATAATATTATCAATGTAAGCATAATTACCGTTGCCCTTGTCGGCCAGGATTTCCATCTTGGAATCCTTGTAATTGCCCATACCAAAGCCCAGCACGGTAAGAAAAACCCCGCTCTCCCGTTCCTGCGTGATCAACCTTTCCATGGCGGCATTGCTCGACACACCCACATTAAAGTCGCCATCCGTGGCCAGGACAATCCGGTTATTGCCGCCCTCAATAAAATTCTCACGGGCAATTTTATAGGCCAATTTTATCCCCTGGCCACCAGCCGTAGAACCTCCCGCTTCTAAGTTGTTCAGGGCTTTGCGGATAGTTTCTTTATGGGCCCCGGAAGTTGGCGGCAGCACCAAACCGGCCGCCCCGGCATACACCACAATGGCCACCTTGTCTTGTTCACGCAGTTGGCCTACCAGCAAGCCGAAAGCCGATTTGAGCAAGGGCAGCTTATTGGGGGCGCCCATAGAGCCGGAGACATCCAGCAAAAACACCAAATTACTGGCCGGCAGGTTTTCGGTAGCTATTTTCTTGCCCTGAAGGCCAATATGCACCAGTTTATGGGTGGTATTCCACGGGGCCTGCGACACCTCGGTGGTGACCGCAAACGGCTCATCACCGGCAGGGGCAGGGTAATCGTAGTTGAAATAGTTCACCATTTCTTCTATCCGTACAGCATCCTTTGGCGGGGCCTGGCCGTTGTGCAAAAACCTGCGGATGTTGCTGTAAGAAGCGGCATCCACATCAATAGCAAAGGTGGACAAAGGGGTACGCAGCGGGTTATGAAAAATATTATCGTGAATGGTAGCGTACTCTTCGGTGTTCCGGTTTACGGGCTCCGGCTGACTATACAAAACCGGGCCCATAACAGCCGGGGCCACAAGCCCGGCCCGGGTTTTGGCGGCATCTCCGGCCGGCATAACCATTTCTTCTGCCACAGCCCTATCGAAGGCAATAGCTGTTAACTGTACATTTATTACCTCGCGGTTGCCCACTTTTTGCTCCTGGGTTTCATAGCCAATGGCCGTAAACACCAAAACCTGTCCGGGCGAAGCCATAAGGGCATAGCGGCCATCATAACCGGTAACCGTGCCCGACAAACTGCCTTTGTGGGTAACCTTAACCCCTGCCAGGGGCAAGCCTGTGCCGGCCGTGGTTACCGTACCGGTGATCTTTTTTTCCCGGGCCCACGCGTTACCCATAGTAACGGCAAGCACCAACATCATCAACCATAACTTTTTCATCGTTTTTTTGCGTTTTGTTCACCCTAATGATGACGGAACCTGTCATATTCCATAAATTATTTTCATTTTTGAACTGCCGAAGGAAAAAATGCGCTTTTTTAAAGGGATATCAGACAAAACAACTGACCAGCAGTTGGCGGAAAAATACCGGCAAACCGGTGATCCCGCTTATGTTGCCGAACTCTACAGCCGCTATCTTCACCTCATTTACCCGGTAGCCCTGAACTACCTGAAAATAAAGGAAGATGCCGAGGATATCAGCATTAAAATCTTTGAGGTAATGCAGGAGAAACTCTCCGGACAGGCCATAGACAATATAGGCGGCTGGGTGCATACAGTAACCAAAAATGAGTGCCTGATGGTGTTGCGGTCAGCCACCCGGAGCAAACAAAAAGAAATTGAATACGCCAGCTTTATGGAAATTGAGCGGGACGGGCATCATACAGGTGAGGTGGATATTGAAAGTGATTTGCAGAAGCTGGAAGATTGCCTGAGAAGACTGGTAAAAGAGCAAAAGCAGTGCCTCGAGCTGTTTTATAAGCAGGGCAAATGCTATAAAGAAATTGCCAACTTAACCGGCCTGGGATTAAAAAAGGTGAAGAGCAGCCTGCAAAATGGCAAACGGAATTTAAAAATTTGTATGGGAGGAGGTCAAAATGAATAACGCAGAGTTCAATAGCCGGCAGCACCTTACCTATGAGGAACTGGTAGCCTATCATCAGGGTTACCTGGGCAATAGCGAAATGCACCGGCTGGAAACACATTTAATTGACTGCCCCCTGTGCAACGAGGCCCTGGAAGGGTTGGCTGGCATTGAAGAAGCCGAACTGGAGAAAAGGCTCTCGCGTATCCGGCAGACTACCGGCACCATTCCAAAGGAGGGCTTCTCAAAGGCGCAGTGGCTGGCTGTTGCCGCCTCGGTAGCCCTGGTTGTTACGGTTTCTTTCTTGTTTTTCAACCGTTCAGCGCCCGATGAATTGTTAGCCGAAAAGCAACCGGCAGAGGAAAAGGCTGTGACCAGCAGGCCGCAACCTCCGGTGAGTCCTGCCGATACGCTTTACGCAGAAGCCCGGGCCGGACAAACCCTTAACGAAGCAGACAACCTGGCCGCAACTACGGCTGAACAAGCCCCTGCGGCTGAGCCTGTGGCAGCCCCGGCCCCTGCGGATAGCCGTACCGAAACCCTGGCCGGGGCAGGGGAAGAAACAACTGTGCCGGCAGCGGCAGAAGAAGCAAACGCTAGCGTCCGTATGGCCGAGGCGCTGCCAACTGAAGATTCAGTGACAACCGAACTTGCGGCTGCCATGCCGGCCCGGGAGGAGGTAACCGACACCATGGCCCCCGCGGTGGCCACCACAACCACTCCGGCACGGGTAGAGGAACGGGTAGAGGAAGAAGCAGCCGCCAAAAGCAAAAAGGCCGTTGAGGTTACCGCCATACCGCCCCGTCCCGAAAAAGGTAACCGGGCCTACAAGCGCTACCTGAAACGTAACCTTAACTACCCCGAAACAGCCAAAGAGAACAATATTGCCGGGGAGGTAACCTTACGCTTAACCATTACTACCGATGGCCGT